>NZ_CP030117.1:6094468-6443936 GCF_001039275.2 Brevibacillus brevis | reverse complement strand
GTGGATAAAAAAAGTCGAAATATAGGGATTCCGCTCGTAGAAGTGAAAAAAGCAGACGGTTATCCTCAATCCTGTGAGTAACGACATACACATAGGAAAGAATCTGTCCACAAACTTATCCACACCCTGTGGAAAAACCGATTTACGTATCGGAGTTATTCACGCTTCAAAACAAAAACATAATAACAGATATAAGGCATGGTATCAATGGTTTTTTCATACTTATCCACAAACACAACTTCTGGTACTTGCCACATATTCACATCCCTATATTTTGTGTACAAGCTGTAGATAAACTTGTCGAAACCTGTTTTTGTGGATAAAATGATATCCACAGGTCTGGGAAATAGTTTTATGGGGATATTTGCCTTGGTAATGAATTTCCACTGTCACTTGACTTTTTAGGCATATGTTCTTATAATGCAAAAGAATGTCTTTGCAAGACGGAGGTGTATACGTAATGAAACCATCTTTCAATCCTAACAACCGCAAGCGCAAAAAGGATCATGGATTCCGTAAGCGCATGAGCACAAAAAATGGCCGTAAAATTTTGGCTGCTCGTCGTCAAAGAGGTAGAAAAGTTCTTTCCGCTTAGGCCACACTTTCAGTGGCCTTTTTGTTTGTCTACATGTGTCTGAAAATTCTTTGTTCTTATAAGAAGAGGAAGGCTTTCTCTGATGTGGGAACCTTTTGAGGGGTAATCGTTACCTAGCTACCGAAAATCCTACTATTTTATTGAAGAGACAGGAGGAGGCCGATGAAACAAAGCAAGGACTTCACCGACTTTTTTGTATCGTTGGCGCGCGAGTTTCTGGATGAATGGCCTCTCGCCAGCCTGGTATGTGCCTATGCTGGTGGATCTGTCGGGAGGGGAGAAGCGGACGCATATAGCGACCTCGATTTACACATCTTTGTGGAGGGAGAAGGTGATCCTTCCTGCGAAAATCGTCTGTTTAAAGGGCATGTGATACAGTTGCAGGTCCAATCTGCTCCTACAGATGAAGAAGTATACGAGAATCCGTGGGCATGGCGTTACTTAAAGGAAGCGAAGGTTGTGCTGGACCCAGGGGATCGTTTCACTTCCTGGATGAACAACATGTGCGTCTATATGGATTCCCCGGCTGGAAAAGCGAAAATGTTTGCACAGGCAAAAGCGGAGGTAGATTCGTTCCACGAAGAGGCGCAGGCTGCCTTAATGGAAGGCTTTCCTTACTCCGCTTATTTGGCTGCTTGGGCAGGATGGATCGGGGCGCTGCAAATGAGTGCTGTCTTCCAGGGACATTCATTGAGTGATGCACAGTTGTATCAGTTGGTTCAGACAGCAAGACGTTCAGATGGTATGGGTGGCTTTTTTCAGGAGACATACTTGCGTAATCAAGATGTACAGGATGCGCTCATGCTATTGACGGACTATCGGGCTCACCTACGGTCAATAAATGAGGGGATCGAGTTTGCTCTGGCGACTGAAAATGATTGGTTAGTAAAGAGGAAGGTTCAGAGATTGCAGGAGAGAAATCAGCTTGATATGGCCGGGTTTTTATTATTTTCAGAGGCGATCTGGCTATATCATAGCGTGGATTCTGATGAATGGCTGGAGAATCATTGGGCAAATCTGCCTGCCAAGCTTTCCTTGTCTCTTCCCAAATTGGGCTTTTTCCAAGCGGATGAGCAATTGCTCTCTGACCTGCGCTATGTCAGTGCAGAAATCATCGCGGAGCTCGGCTAATCGCATGCATTTTTTCCACTGAATTTTTGATTTTGTTCTAAACCGAGTATACTTAGGGAAAAAAGTGGACGAAACAAGGATATACTGGTAGATGCTGTGTACGTTTTCTACTATAATTGTGATGTTAGGGGTTGTTTACCTTGCATCGTTCACACCGGCTCAAAAAAAATGAGCAATTCCAAGCTGTGTTTCAACGAGGAAGTTCTGCTGCTAATAAGCAGTTTGTCTTGTATTCAGCAAAGCAAGAGGGACAAGCGGCTTTTCGCGCTGGAATTTCCGTCAGTAAAAAAATTGGCAATGCTGTTGTCCGCAATAGAGTCAAGCGGCTTATACGCGAAGCAGTAGCTCGAATGGAGTCTGATATTCCAGTCGGTCTCGATCTCGTCATCATCGCCCGTCCGGGTGTGGAAGCGATGACGCTTGAAGCCATTGAGCAATCTCTGTTACATGTGATGAAGCGAGCCAAAGTGATCAAACAGGCACCCGTACATAATGGAAAAAGAGATGGAAAAAGAGGGTGAAACGATGATGGTGAAGATCATGGTTTGGTTGATTCGGGGATACCAACTGATGATTTCTCCGTATAAACCACCTTCATGCAGATTCGCGCCCACCTGCTCTCACTATGCAATCGAGTCGATTCGTCGATTTGGAGCGTGGAGGGGAGGATGGTTGGCCCTTCGCCGCATCTTGAAATGCCATCCGTTCCACCCGGGCGGGTATGATCCAGTCCCGGATCAGCACAAATAAGATTACCTCAATTGAAGCGGGGAAAAGGAGGATCACCCTTGAGTAGACGTACACTCAGCATTCTTATGCTGACTATGCTGGTTCTAGTTTTGTCGGGCTGTAACCCCCAAGCTGCTGCACCAATTGGCCCTGACGCAACCGGCATTTGGGACAAGTATTTTGTCTATCCACTGTCCTGGCTAATTAAAGAGAGCGCATTGATACTCGGAAACAACTATGGTCTGGGTATCCTGATTGCAACGATCATCATTCGAATCATTGTGCTTCCATTGATGGTCAAGCAAATCAAGAGCTCCAAGAAAATGCAAGAGATTCAACCGGAGATGCAAAAGATCCGTGACAAGTACAAAAATGATCCACAAAAAGCGCAAGCGGAAACGATGGCTTTGTTCCAGAAGAGCGGTGTCAATCCGTTGGCTGGATGCTTGCCAATGTTGGTACAAATGCCGATTTTGATCGCGTTCTACCATGCGATCATTCGTACGACCGAGATTAACTCGCAAACGTTCTTGTGGCTGACGTTGGGACAAAAGGACCCGTACTACATCTTGCCAATCATTGCTGCGATTACGACGTACCTGCAATCCAAGATGATGGGTCAGGCAACACAAGGAAATCCACAAATGCAAATGATGATCATCATGATGCCGCTGATGATTTTGGCGATTGCCGTTACATTGCCATCAGCGCTGTCTCTGTACTGGGTATACGGTAACCTGTTTACCATTGTACAAACTTACTTCCTGTATCGTGATAAAGGTAATATGCCTACTCCTAAGGGGGGAGCCTCCAAGTGAAAAAGGTGGTAGCTACGGCAAAAACGATCGACGATGCTGTGCAAAAAGCTTTGCTGGAATTGGGAGTGCCGCGTGAGCGGGCAACGATCCAAGTTCTAGAGGAACCAAGCAGAGGATTGTTTGGACTGATTGGGGCAAAGGACGCTAAAGTGCAAGTAGAATTTCACTTTGATCCGGTTGCACAGGGACGTGACTTTCTTCAAGACGTTTTGTCGAACATGAAGGTGAATGCCAAAGTGGAGACGCGTACAAATGAAGAGGGCATGCTGTTTGACATCCAGGGAACCAATCTGGGAATCATTATTGGCCGCAGGGGACAAACTCTTGATTCATTACAGTATCTCGTAAACGTCGTAGCGAACCGTCATGCGGACAAACATGTACGTATCACTCTGGATGCCGAAAATTACAGGCTTCGTCGCAAGGAAACATTGGAGCAGCTCGCAGATCGGGTGGCGAAAAAAGCGTTATCGACCAAACGGGATGTACGTCTGGAACCAATGTCTGCTGCGGAACGGAAAGTAATCCACGCCTTTTTACAAAAGAGAGCAGATGTGGTTACCTTCAGTGAAGGAGACGAGCCAAATCGTTATATCGTGATTGCACCGAAAGAAGCCTCTCGCTAGGCTTCTTTTTTTTGCCTGAATTCAAGTGAGCAAGCGACGACATTTTGAACAATCTCTTCAAAAAGTTGTCCACTGTGGATAATTGACCAAATGGTTGAGGATTTGCGAAAATGATTATACTGTGGATAACCAAAATGGACAGCAACCTTGGAGATAGGGTTGCTTTTTCCTATTAGGTGTTTAGTCAGACGGATTGGCTGCACTTTCTTTTGGAATTTTTCTAGACGATCTGTTATGCTAGTAAGTTAGTGGCTGACTTGTAAGAGTGGAAAGCTTGAGGTGAACAGCATGAAATTCGATACAATAGCGGCGGTCGCTACACCGATGGGTGAAGGCGGTATTGCCGTGATCCGAGTAAGCGGTACGGAAGCGATCGAAGTTGTGGATAAGATATATAAAGGAAAGCAGCGGTTGTCCACTGTGGATAGCCATACGATCCATTATGGGCACTTGTATGAGCCAAACACAGGTGAACGAGTGGAAGAGGTACTGGTTTCCGTAATGAAGGCTCCCCGTACATTTACGAGGGAGGATGTAGTTGAGGTAAACTGTCACGGAGGAATCGTTTCCGTTGAAAAGGTTCTGGAGTTAATCTTGGATAATGGAGCAAGATTGGCGGAGCCAGGTGAGTTCACAAAGCGTGCGTTCTTAAACGGACGTGTCGATTTGTCTCAAGCCGAGGCCGTCATTGATTTGATCCGGGCGAAAACAGACAGAGCGATGAAGGTCGCATTGAATCAAGTAGAAGGGAAGCTGTCCAGGCTCATTCGGCAGTTACGACAAAACTTGATTGAAGCGATGGCCCATATAGAAGTAACATTGGACTATCCAGAGCATGACGTTGAGGAGTTTACACAAAATTTCTTGCGAGGAAAGTGCCTGGAGGTTAAAGGTGAAATCCAACGACTGTTGCAGACCGCACAGCAAGGGAAAATTTTGCGTGAAGGCTTGTCGACCGCGATTATTGGACGTCCGAATGTAGGGAAATCCTCTCTACTAAATAGTCTGGTCCAAGAGGAAAAGGCGATTGTGACTGACGTTGCGGGAACGACACGCGATGTCATCGAAGAGTATGTCAATGTGCGCGGGGTTCCTTTGCGACTCATCGATACCGCAGGAATTCGCGATACAGAGGACATCGTGGAGAAAATCGGGGTAGAGAAGTCCAGACAGCTGCTGCAAAAGGCTGACCTCGTGTTGCTCGTGATCAATTACAATGAGCCTCTCTCCGCTGATGATTATGCGATTTTTGAGGCGGCAAAAGGGTTTCATGTGATTGTGATTGTTAATAAATTCGACTTGCCGCAAAAAGTGGATTTGGAAGAGATCAAGCGTCATTTCCCTCAGCAGCCGTTGATTATGACGTCTGCGCGTGAGGAAACGGGGATCGATCTTCTGGAGCAGGCTATTGGGGAGATTTTCTTCAGTGGCCGTGTGCAGCAGGATGACCTGACCTACGTGAGTAACGCGAGACATATTCAACTGCTTCGTCAGGCAGAACGAGCCATAGATGAAGCGCTTGGTGGAATCGATGATTTAATGCCAGTAGACATGATTCAGATCGACATTAAAAAGTCGTGGGAGCTGCTTGGAGAAGTCATCGGAGAAAGCGTCGGCGAAGATTTGATTGACCAGATTTTCTCCCAGTTCTGTCTGGGTAAGTGATTAGGAGGACAAAAAATGAACGTTGTACCTGCATATGAAGCTGGCTCGTTTGACGTCATTGTCATTGGTGCGGGTCATGCCGGTGCGGAAGCGGCTTTGGCGGCTGCACGTATGGGCTGCAGTACATTACTGTTGACGATCAACCTGGATGCTGTGGCGTACATGCCATGTAATCCTTCCGTAGGTGGTCCGGCAAAAGGCCACGTCGTACGCGAATTGGACGCGCTCGGTGGAGAAATGGGACGCAATACCGATAAAACTCATATCCAGATGCGTATGCTGAATACAGGTAAAGGACCTGCTGTTCATGCTTTACGCGCACAAGCAGACAAATTTGCGTATCAGCATGAAATGAAGAAAACGATTGAAAATACTCCGAATTTGATCCTGCGTCAAGCGATGGTGGAAGAGCTGATCGTAAACGATGGGGTCTGTGAAGGGGTTATTACGCAAACTGGTGCGCGATACATGGCTAAATCCGTTGTATTGACGACCGGAACCTATTTGCGCGGAAAGATCATCCTCGGAGATCTCCAATACGAAAGTGGACCGAACAACATGCGCCCGTCCATTCGTCTGGCACATCATTTGAAGGAACTCGGTTTTGAAATGACACGCTTCAAGACAGGGACGCCTCCACGTGTTCATAGCAGCAGCGTGGATTTCTCCAAAATGGAGATTCAGCCTGGTGATCCGGTACCGCGTGCTTTTTCTTATGAAACAACGGAATTTATTATGGACCAGCTTCCTTGCTGGCTGACCTATACAAATGAAGAAACGCATGGACTCATCAATAGCAATCTGCATCGTGCACCTATGTATTCGGGAATGATCGAAGGAACGGGCCCGCGTTATTGCCCTTCGATTGAAGATAAGGTAGTTCGTTTTAATGATAAGCCGCGTCACCAAATTTTCTTGGAGCCAGAAGGACGCAATACCGAAGAAATGTATGTACAAGGCTTGTCGACCAGCTTGCCGGAGGATGTTCAGCTTTCCATGCTGCGCTCCATGGCTGGAATGGAAGAAGTCAAAATGATGCGCCCTGGCTATGCGATTGAGTATGATTCGATCGTGCCGACGCAGCTCTGGCCTTCTTTGGAAACCAAAACCTTGCCGGGCTTGTTCACAGCAGGACAAATCAATGGTACCTCTGGTTATGAGGAAGCTGCGGGTCAAGGTCTCATGGCAGGAATTAACGCAGCACGCCGCGTCCAAGGGAAACCACCCGTTATTTTGGGACGAGAAGAGGCGTACATCGGTGTCTTGATTGACGACCTTGTTACTAAAGGAACGCATGAGCCTTATCGTTTGCTTACTTCTCGTGCAGAATATCGGTTGCTGCTGCGTCATGACAATGCGGACTTGCGCCTGACGGATATCGGCCATGAAATTGGTCTGATTAGCGAAGAGCGCTACAATCGATTTAATCAAAAACGCGAGCTGATCGAGCAAGAAAAAGAACGTGTGGCAAACACACGCGTACGTCCTGAAATGGCACATGTCCAAGAGGTTTTGCGCAACGCAGGCTCTCCTGAACTGACAGATGTCATCGAGCTGGCTCAACTGCTGCGTCGTCCGGAAATCAACTACAGCCACATTGCTCAAATGGTCCCTGCACCAGAAGCACTGCCAGAGGATGTGACCGAACAGGTTGAAATCCAGATTAAATACGATGGCTACATCAAAAAGTCATTGCAACAAGTAGAGCGGATGAAAAAAATGGAGGAGCGCCGCATCCCAACGGATATTGACTACCACCAAATCTCCGGTTTGTCCAAGGAATCCCGCGACAATATGACCAAAATTCGTCCGTTGAATATCGGGCAGGCGGCTCGTATCGCAGGAGTTACTCCAGCAGACATTTCCGTGTTAATGGTATATTTGGAGTACAAACGCGTGGGAGTAGCCGAGTAAGGAGAAAAGCTATGACGAAAGAACAGTTTGCCGAGGTACTTGCAGCCCAGGGGATTTCTTTGACGGATCGTCAAAAGGATCAGTTTGATCATTTTTTCCGCCTGCTAGTCGAATGGAATGAGAAAATGAATCTAACGGGAATTACCGAAGAGGGGCAAGTGTACAACAAGCATTTTTATGATTCGATTACGCCAGCTTTTTACTTCCCATTTGACCAGGTGCAATCAGTTGTAGATATCGGTGGGGGCGCAGGCTTTCCGAGCATTCCTTTGAAAATTTGCTTCCCACATCTGAAAATGACGATCATTGATTCCCTGAACAAGCGTATGAGCTTTTTGCAACATGTAGCACAGGAGCTGGGGCTGGAGAATGTGAATCCCGTACATGGGCGTGCTGAGGATCGTGGGCAAGAAGCGGTTTATCGGGAGAAATTTGATCTCGTAGTGGCACGTGCTGTTGCGAGACTCAATCTGTTATCGGAGTTCTGCCTTCCTTTTGCCAAAGTTGGAGGACACTTCGTCGCTCTCAAGGGAGCGGAGATTACTCCAGAGCTTGCAGAAGCGAAAAAGGCAATCAAGACGCTTGGTGGAAAGACGAGAAAGGTCGAGACATTCCAGCTTCTAGAGGAAGCGGGAGAGCGTAACATCGTCATCATGGAAAAAATAGAAGCGACTCCGAAAAGTTATCCGCGCAAGGCAGGAGTTCCTGCGAAAAAGCCGTTAGTGTAGGAGTCAGTCATAAGAGAGGGTCGTAGCCACGTGCTGCGGCCTTTTTTTGTTTTGAAAGTAGTCTCTCAGGTTAGCTTCTTGAATCATGGAGTCTACAACTTGGCATATACATAGTACTAGCTCCTTCGAAAGAATGACATCGTATGAGAGGGTGATTAGACTATGCAAGCAGCAGTACTTTCCTCCTTTTTTCCGCCAGAACTCCCGACCATATTGCTTCGGCTCTTTCTTGCTTTTCTAGCAGGTGCCATCATGGGATGGGAGCGAGAGAGATTTATAAAGGATGTGAGTAGGCAAAGAGGTGCTGGTTTTCGAACGTATAGTCTCGTTTGCTTTGGTTCGTGTCTTTTTGGACTAGCTTCCATTTAACGTGAAAGAAAGTTTAAACTTTTTGGAGCGCATAACAAGGTACCTCAGCGTCCGCATCTGGCATAACCTCGGTAAAACTTTCCACAAAAACGCGGTCGCTCCTCCATGAATAGACTTCGATAGGAGTTTTTATATGGTTTTTCTTCGAGTGGCGTAAATCATGATCCTGGGAGGGTAGCTGCACAAGTCGTGACGGGCGTGGGATTTTTGGGAGCCGGAACTATTATCAAATTCAATGGTACGGTGAAAGGCTTGACGACAGCAGCAGGGATGTGGGTTGCTTCAGCCATTGGTCTAATGTTTAGTGCAGGGATGTATGTCGCTGCGATCGTTGCCGCGATTTTTTCGTACCTGACATTAGACTTTCATAGACTTTTTCCTCGATTGTTTTCTGTCACCAAGATTTCACATCCTACTGATGAGAGTATCGGAAGTGATGAGAGGCCAAAGCACCGTGACGATCGCGATTTTTATGTCGAAGATCATGATTGATGTTTCACGTGAAACGTTTTTCGTTAGCAGGAATTGGACGAATCTTGCAGAATTACATATATATAAATGAACCTGAAGAAAGCGTGTAGGGAAAGAAGATTAGGTCAAAGGCAATTTTACAAACCGACCGGATGGGCAAGAAGAGTCTGTTAAGCAGTATGTACGATAGGGCTTGTGAAGCTTTTTTAAAAGTAGACGCATGCTGTCTTTAACGATGTAAGAGGAGGACCTATGTAAAAAGAGTAGGACTGAACTCACTTACGACGCCAATATGCCATTTTTCCTTAGCAGCAACAATCAAAGAACATATTCAATCTGTCATATCCGGACAATGGATGGGCGAGGGATACAAAATGTTTCGAGGGAGATTCTGTCGTTGATTGGACAGGACCTTTTTCAGTTTCTAGGACGTATTCAAAAAGTTGTCTTTTCAGCACCAAGAAGGCGGCGAGAAGCTGAAGAAGGAGGAGCGGAATGTAGAGGAGCTACATGAGCACCGGGATTTCCAAGGTGAACACTTTCGTTGTTGCGCAATCTTTCAGGATTACTTCGTGATCAAAAATGACTTTTTGAACACCTCTTCAAAGACTTTAAAATAGCACGGATGGAACGGGTAGAAGTGGGGGATTTTTCTATGGCAGTTAAAGATTCATTTTCTCGGATTTTTGGCTTGACGGACAAGACAGATAATGAAGAAATCAAACAAATACCAGTTGAGGAGATTGTACCGAATCCATATCAGCCTCGTACTGTATTTGATGACGAGAAAATTGATGAGTTGTGTCAAACGATACGAACTCATGGGCTCATTCAACCGATTGTCGTGCGGGTTCGCGATGGTCGTTATGAATTGATTGCTGGGGAACGACGTTTGCGCGCAACTAGAAAATTGGGCATGGAGAGGATTCCTGCGATTGTCAAAGAGTTTAATGACTCGCAAACAGCCTCTATCGCATTGATTGAGAATTTGCAACGAGAAGGTTTGACAGCCATAGAAGAGGCAGTCGCATATCAAAAGCTGATTGATTTGCATAATTTGACGCAAGAGAGTCTTGCTCAACGTTTGGGCAAAGGACAATCGACAATCGCAAACAAACTGCGCTTGCTCCATTTACCGCAAGAAATTCAAGATGCATTATTGTCCAGACAAGTAACAGAGCGTCATGCAAGAGCTTTGATTCCGTTAAAAGATCCAGAATTACAAAATAAAGTCCTGCTGGAGATTTTGGAGCGGGAATGGAATGTGAAACAGACGGAAGTGCGCGTGAAGCAGCTTCTAGAATTGGCTGAGAACCCGAAATCGGAAAAAGATGCGAAGCCTCGTTGGAAAGCATTTTCAAGAGATACGCGGATTGCGATTAATACCGTTCGACAATCGATCGATATGGTGATCCAGACGGGCCTACCTGTAGAGACAGCGGAAGAAGACCTTGATGAATTCTATCAATTCACCATTCGTATTCCGAAAAACAAGGATACAGGGAAATAAATGATGGTAACAAAAAGGGCGACAAGGTCGCCTTTCTTTTTGGGCAAATGTTGATTATTTATAGGAAAATGAGGCTTTCGGTAGCTTTTAATTTCCAGAAATAAGCATTTTTCATAACAATCTGGGATAATCTGCATTTTTGAGACAAAAATAAGGCTTTTTTGTCCCACTGTCTAAAAAAAACAGCGTACGACCAAGCTGCAAATCTGATAACATGGAGAGTACCAACTTGTGCATACTTGCAGGTTTACTCGATAATAAATGAGGATAACTTTGTAGAGACTTTTTCGTCTTATCATGTACAGGCCATGTAAAGGTTGCTAAATGGCAGCGAACGAAGGAAATCGTATAAAAGATCATCGTTTTACAAGAATACGAGCAAATCGTAAATAGACTCGAATGACTAACTAGATGAGGATACAGAAGATGACTTTGAAAGACGTACTGGAGAGTGTACTGGTCAAGCCACAAGCTTTCCTACACGACAAAAAAGAGGTGGAGAAGTTGGGAAAAATCATTGCGGTTGCGAACCAGAAAGGCGGCGTCGGGAAAACGACTACGTCCGTCAATCTAAGCGCTTGTTTGGCCGCATTGGGGAAAAAGGTGCTGCTGGTTGATATTGATCCGCAAGGAAATGCAACCAGTGGGATCGGGGTAAATAAGGCAGATGTTAAGTACTGCATTTATGATGTCCTGATCAATGATATCAACCCTGTCGATGCGACTTTGCCAACTGAAATTGAAGGATTAATGATCATTCCTGCCACCATCCAATTGGCAGGTGCGGAAATCGAGTTGGTTCCTACGATTTCTCGTGAGGTTCGTCTGAAAAAGGCGCTGGAAGTAGTCAAGGACAAGTACGATTATGTCATCATCGATTGCCCGCCATCCTTAGGGATCTTGACTGTTAATTCTTTGACAGCATCTGATTCTGTCTTAATCCCAATCCAGTGTGAGTACTATGCGCTAGAGGGATTAAGCCAACTGTTGAACACCATTCGTTTGGTCCAAAAACACTTGAATTCACAGCTTGCCATCGAAGGTGTCGTGCTGACGATGCTCGATGCACGTACGAATCTCGGTTTGCAAGTGATTGAAGAAGTGAAAAAGTATTTTCAGGACAAAGTATACAAAACAATTATTCCTCGAAATGTTCGCTTGAGCGAAGCACCGTCACACGGACAAGCCATCATTACGTACGATCCACGCTCACGAGGAGCGGAAGTCTATACTGATTTGGCGAAGGAAGTGGTAGGGGTATGAGTAGAGGATTGGGAAAAGGGCTGAATGCGCTTATTACTTCCAATCTCATCGAAGAAGGGGAACAGGTAAAAGAGGTTTCCATCAATGAGATTCGTCCTAACCCTTATCAGCCCCGGAAAGAATTCGAGCAATCAGCTATCGAGGAACTAGCGCAGTCGATCAAAGAGCATGGGATCATCCAACCGTTAATTGTTCGGAAAAGCATCAAAGGTTACGAGCTGGTAGCTGGGGAAAGACGATTGCGCGCTGCAAAGGTAGCGGGGTTAAAAGAGGTTCCGGTAGTAGTAAAGGCGTACACCGATCAGCAATTAATGGAGATTGCCCTGATTGAGAATTTGCAACGGGAAAATCTGAATCCTCTCGAAGAGGCCGAGGCTTACGACAAGCTGATTTCCCACCATGATTATACGCAAGAACAACTAGCACAAAAGATAGGGAAGAGTCGACCGCATGTAGCCAACATGCTGCGTTTGCTGCAACTTCCAGAGAAGATCCGAAAAATGGTTTCGGCAGCGGAACTATCTATGGGACATTCGCGAGCTTTGCTTGGGGTAACGGATAAGAAAGTACAACAACAGCTTGCAAATGACGTGGTGGAAAAAGGCTTGAGTGTTCGTCAGTTGGAAGAGCTTGTGAAGCAGCTCAATGTTTCACGTGAAACAAAAAAGAAAAAGCCAGCGAAAAACGAGCCAGTTTTGATCGAGATGGAGGAACGGCTACGCAGTCGTTTTGGAACAGCGGTCAAGATTAAAAAAGGATCGAAGCGCGGCAAGATCGAAATTGACTTCTATTCACAGGAAGATTTGGAGCGAATCATCGAGATGTTGAATATAGAGAAGTAAGTCCAGGAGGTAGTCATGGCGATCATCTATTTAGATAACGCAGCTTCTACATGGCCGAAGCCACCAGCAGTCAAAGAAATGATGGCAGAGGTCATCGAGGATTTTGCTGCAAATCCTGGCCGAGGTGGACATGCACTGGCGATGAAAGCGAGTAAAGCAGTGTTTCGGACACGGGTGCAAGTGTCGCGGTTGTTTGGGATTCAAAACCCGAATAACCTCTTTTTTTATCTCAATGCCACTCAAGCGCTTAATCAGGCGATAAAAGGATTCTTACAAGCAGGCGATCATGTTATTTCTTCGTCTGTTGAGCATAATTCGGTAAGACGTCCCATTGAGTACATGCGCAAAAACAACCAAGTAGAAGCTACTTTTGTAGAGCCGAGAGAAGATCATCAATTCTATGTAGAGGATTTTGCCAAGGCAATTACGCCCGCGACGCGGTTAATCGTTGTGAGTCATGCTTCCAATCTGACAGGTGTCATCCTGCCTGTAGCCGAACTGGGAAAGCTGGCAAAAGAGCATGGAATTACGTTTTTGGTAGATGCTTCTCAATCTGCGGGTGTTTTGCCTATCGATGTAGAGGCAATGAATATTGATATGCTTGCTTTTCCTGGGCACAAAGGGCTGTATGGTCCACAAGGTACAGGTGGTTTGTACGTGAGCAGTCATATTGATCTCGAGCCCTTGATTCATGGGGGGACAGGCAGTCAGTCTGAAGCGATCGATCAACCAACAACTCGTCCAGACCGATACGAAAGCGGGACACTCAACACAGTTGGTTTGGCAGGGCTGCAAGCAGGCGTTGATTTTGTCATGGAAAAAGGTGTGGACAACATTCGTCAGCACGAATGGGAATTGGTGAAACAAGCGATCATTGGGTTGCAGCAAATCGAGGGAGTACATGTCTACGGACCGGGGCTTGAGACCGAACGTGTAGGAGTGGTTGCTTTTAATATCGGAGAGGTAGATGCAGCAGAGGTGTCGTTTATCCTGGATCAACAATACGGGATTGCCACCAGATCGGGTTTTCATTGCACGCCACTGGGTCACCAGACTGCCGGTACCGAACAACGTGGAGCGGTTCGAGCCAGCTTTGGAATTTTCAACTCAGAGAAAGATGTAGAAGCGCTTCATAACGCTGTTCGGGAAATAGCAGCAGCGTTTGTGTAAAGGCTAGGCATCTGTAGGGGGACAGCGCAAGTGATCTTGCTGGGAACATTGGTCAACGCCGGAGCAATCATCTTAGGGGCATTGTTAGGCAGAATGTTGAAGCGAATTCCGGAGTCGATGCGACAAACCGTCATGCAAGGAATTGCTCTGGCCGTATTCGTATTGGGCATTAAAATGTGCCTGGGTTCGGATAATTTTTTACTCGTGATTATCAGTATTGTGCTAGGAACAGTACTAGGTGAATGGATTGGGATTGAAAAAGGTCTAAACAATCTGGGGCACTGGCTGGAGAGGAAAGTCGGGGGGAGCCAAGGCAGTATCGCCACTGGTTTTATCACGGGGACGCTGGTGTACTGTATTGGTGCCATGGCTGTACTCGGTTCATTGGACAGTGGGTTGCGTAACAACCACGAAGTACTGTTTATGAAAGCAATGCTAGATGGATTCTCTGCGATCATTTTCGCATCAACACTAGGAATCGGTGTCATCTTTTCGGCAGTGCCCGTGTTTTTATATCAAGGCATGATTGCGTTATTATCTACGAGCATTTACAGTGTGGTGAGCGAAACGATGCTGGATGCCATCCTGGTAGAAGTAACGGCGGTAGGTGGCTTGATGATTATTGCCATTGGGTTAAACGTTTTGGAGATCAAACAGATAAGGGTAGCCAACATGATGCCGGCATTAGTGATCGCAGCAGTGGGAGTTCCCTTTATAGACTGGATTTCAAAGCTGTTTTCATAGGTAGCACAGAGACTCTTCCTTCGGGAGGAGTCTTTTTTTATGAAAAATCAACTATCATCGATAAAAATTGCATGCGATAATATGATACAAAAACTTGATTTGCGAGCAAGTAAGGATAAGTGGGACGGGACAGTACAAGTACGACAGCATGTTGGGGAGAGAATGATGATGTTTGGTGTAATCGTCAATCCTGTATCGGGCAATGGCACAGGGTTGAGCGTATGGAGGCAAATTGAGCCGACGCTACGACGTCTAGGAGCGCCTTTTCATGTCAGGTTGACATCAGGAGAGGGGGACGCCGAAAAATTATCAAAAGAGCTGATTCAAAAAGAGGGAGTAAAAAAAATCATTGCTGTCGGAGGGGATGGAACGGTCCGAGGCGTGATAAACGGAATATACGAATCGAATCAAGAATGCAGATTTGGATTGGTGCCGGCTGGTTCCGGGAATGATTTCGCTCGCGGGCATGGAATTCCGATGAAACCGTTACAGGCATTAGAGCGAATTCTGTCGGAAAAAGGGGAAAAGCGAATCGATCTGATTTTATTGAATGGAAAAGTAGCTGTGAATTCAATCGGGGCTGGATTCGATGCACAGGTAGCAAAGATAACGGATCAAGCTGTGTACAAAGCTTGGCTGAATCGGTACAAGCTCGGAGCGCTGGCCTACATTATATCGGTCATTCGCGTCGTACGTACGTATCAGCCACGTGACATCGTCCTGAACGTTGATGGTCATGAGACTCGTTTAGAGGCTGTTTGGCTAGTTGTTGCTGCCAATATTCCGAATTACGGAGGCGGAATGCTGATCTGTCCCGATGCTAAACCGGACGACGGCATTGCGGACATTTGCGTAGTAAGTGGTATGAGTCGACTCGGATTGTTAGCTGCTTTTCCGAAAATATTCACAGGAGCTCACCGTCATCATCCGGGTGTCCGTTTTTATAGGGCCAAGCAGGTAACGATACAAGCAGCAGGGCAACTGCCTGTCCATGCAGATGGAGAAAGCGTAGCACCAACGCCGATTAGCGCCCAAGTGCTCGAAAAGCGCCTGACGATTTTTGTATAAAAAAAAATAGACCTGTCATCCGTTAAGGGAGAGAACAGATCGAAAAGCAAGTTTTCCAAAGAGGGATGGAACCTTTTGCAGGGAAAAACGGTCAATCATATAAGACACTATCGAATCGACTAGGCGTAGAAGCCAGTGTTACGGCTTTTGCCAGTCCGGAAGCTATGATATCTGCCATGTTCATGACGATGGAGAGGCGGGTATTTTGAAGGACAAAATACTCCATGAATCCTCCTACGTTGACAATTCCGGTAATGTGGAAGCAACCAACAGGAGGCAGCTCTTTTTTTACACCGGCCCCTGGTTTTAGTGGACCATTAATTACATTGATGTTTCCGACGTGGCTAAATTGACCTAAACAGGCATCGACTGCAATGAGTGTAGCTGTCGGATGATTCGCGTGGATGAGCTCTAATTTTTCCTTAAGATTCATGGCGTGTACAGGGTCCTCAAGCGTTCCGTACACCTGCAAAAAACGAGGTGACTGTGCGATGAGCTTGGTTCCTACTAATGGGCCTAGAGCATCACCAGTAGAACGGTCTGTCCCAATACATACAATGACAAGGTCGTCATCGAACCGATTTAAGCGAAAGCGCTGCGCAAGGTGACCGGCGAGGTGCTCGTCTGCGTTTTCACTGCGGTATTCCACTTTAAAAGGTGGCAAAGAATAATCCTTGCGATTATCGGATGTACTCATGGAAACCCCCACTCTTGCCGACTTGGCTTAAACCAACCTGTAAAAGGTTATATAAAAGTATTCACAGTATCGTACCGATATGACATTTTTATACCTGCTAATGGGAAAGTTACGTAGGTTTTGAAAACTCAGCGAGGCTGGCATGCATGAAAGCGAACAGGTAAAATAAGAGGAGCCTATAGCAGTTTGTGTGAAAAAGATAAGGGGGAGTGAAATGGGAGGAGAGACAGTTCTGATCGCGTTTGATTCCACGCAGCAAGCCTTGCGGGCAGAAATGCTGCTAGAGTACGAAGATATTGAGATCGATACAAGACCGACGCCGAAAGAAATAACGGCAGGCTGCGCCCTTTCCATTGAGTTCCCACTGTCGGATTACTCACGAGCAAAAGCGATCATGATGGAGCAACATGTGGTAATACGAGGATACTTCCGTCAGTTTTTTGGCCAGTATAGCGAGGTCGACCAAAACGGGGAGCAGAAGGAGCGGGAGGAATGAATCAGGCTGGTTTTTTTGAGAGAATTTATGCCCAAGTATATGCGTATGTGACCGATGCAGATATGTGGGTAAATATAGGGATGGCTGTACTGAAAATCGTAGCGATTATCCTGTTATCGCGAATTGTCGTTTCCGTTGTGCAATCAGGTGTAAATAAAGTGTTCCAGCACCGCCATGGAAGCAAGATTCAAATGGATCAACGCCGAGTAGACACGATGCGGGTTCTTGTCAACAATGTCGTGCAGTATGGCATTTACTTTTTGGCGATTCTCATGATCTTGCAGCTGTTGGGCATTGATTTGCGTCCTGTTTTGGTAAGCGCAGGGGTACTGGGGCTGGCAGTCGGTTTCGGGGCGCAGAGTCTCGTGCGTGATATCATTACGGGATTCTTCATTATTTTTGAGGACCAATTTGCTGTCGGAGACGTCGTAACGATCAACAATTTGACGGGCACGGTACAGGAGATTGGTCTGCGCATTACAAAGGTGCGAAGCTGGACGGGTGAGGTGCACATCTTTCCAAATGGTACGATTAATCAAGTGACCAACTTTTCTTTGCAAAATACGTTAGCGGTTGTTGACGTATCTGTAGCGTATGAAGAAGATCTGAATCAAGTTGAGTCTGTGCTCAAAGAAGTGTTGGCATCGGCTCAAACAGAATTGACGGATATCGTAGCTGAGCCGCAAATTTTGGGAGTACATGCACTGGGACCTTCCGAAGTCATCATCCGGGTTACGGCTGAGTGCAAGCCGAACACACATCACGGGGTCAATCGAAATTTGCGTGCGAAGATCAGAACGGAATTAACCA
Organism: Brevibacillus brevis; assembly: GCF_001039275.2. NCBI lineage: Bacteria > Bacillati > Bacillota > Bacilli > Caryophanales > Paenibacillaceae > Brevibacillus > Brevibacillus brevis. Next base: position 6,426,290 of record NZ_CP030117.1, on the reverse strand, counting down.
ACCGAGGCATTCAAATTCCGTATCCAAAAATCGTCGCGGTGTCTGGAAAGGGAACAGTGTAGAGAGGAGAAAGAGAAATGGAACGCAAGCAATTTGGACTGGGGGATGTCGTACAGATGAAAAAGCCACATCCATGTGGCACGAATGCGTGGAAGGTCATACGCATGGGCATGGATGTACGAATCAAATGTACGGGGTGCGATCATAGTGTGATGATTGGGCGACTAGAATTTGAACGCAAGCTGAAAAAGATACTGATTCGCGCGGAGGAAGAACCGCAAGCATAGACCATATTTCTTTGATCAACCCATCTGTCTTTTTCTACAATGCCTGTAAACGATGAAGCGACGCGTTTATATGCTTCCGGAAGCGGCTTTGTCGTTTTAGACGGGAGGGGTTCGATGAAAAAGATGAGTGTTCGGTGGTTGCAATGGGTAGTAGTGCTTGCGCTTTTCCTACTTCCATCACAGGGAGCGTGGGCAAAGTCGGCAAACGAATGGGGAGTGAGAATATCCCCGGCTAACAAATCGGCGGAAATTGACCCGGATCAAATCATTACACTGACGTTTTCGGGGCCAGTTTCGTTAAAAAGTGGGCAAGAGCTCTCTGATAAGTCTGGTCTCTCGATCATTTCGCTCACGGATGCGAAAAAAAAGAAGGTTCGTTTTACGGCAAAATGGAACCAAACAGATAGAAGTATGACGATTGATCCGGTAGGAAATCTGGAAGCAGGGGCGTCCTACCGAGTAAGCTTGTTGGCCAAAAAACTGAAGGATCGGCGAGGCAATTTGAATCCAGAGCTAACCAGCACGTTTCAAACGAAAAAACCTGTGGATAATATTGCTCCACAAGCAGTCATATTGCCCGGTCACGGGGCCAAAAATGTAAAGCTCCAGGATAAAGTGACACTCCAGTTTGCAGAAGAGATTGCTTTGGTTGGTGGTGGTGTCCTCTCCAGCAAAACGGCCGGGCCATTAGTTCGTGTGACAGATGAAAAAGGTGCTATCGTTCCGCATACCATTACGTGGAACAAAAGCAAGCGGATGCTGTCTGTGAAGCCAAAAGGAAAATGGCAGCCACATACGAGATATCAGGTAAGTCTCATTGCGGGTTTGGTTAAGGACATAGCAGGTAATGTAAATCAAGCGCAGTGGATAACTTTTCAGACCGGGTCGAAATAGTCCAAGTATGTGGGTAAAAAAAAGGATGCGCCTCTATTGGCTGCATCCTTTTTTCCTTTTGTACGATCAAATGTATCTCCCGGTGATGGTACTTAGGTTATGACTGATCATTATCCCTAGGCTGCATTGCCTTGGCTATGATCTATGTGGAATTGGAGAAGGTAAGGATGCTGAGGAAGCAAGCTTACCTTCAGATAGGCTGGATGGCAGCGGAGTAGGTTAGTCGCAGTCGCAACCTACGATAACGAGAAGGATGAACAGAACCAAGATCAGCGCGAAATCGTCGAAGCCGTTAAAGATACCCACTTGCTAACACCTCCTACCGTAGTTTCAATACTCATGCTATGTAGGAACCCACAACGGGGTATAGGCGGATGCCCCAGTTCCAAAGAAAATAAGTTATACACAGCATATCCACAGAAAATGTGGACAACTTTTTACGAAGAGAAGGAGTGTCTGCAAACGTTGCAGGGAATAAAAAGTTGTTAGCAAATACTTATCCACAGATTTATCCACAAAAGAAGATTTTCTCTGGATAAATTGACGGTTGTTATTGAATATTTGAAAAATTTTTATTAGTAAGAAGGAATTTGGCAGGTGAAAATATAATTACACACTTATAAATTTGGCAAAAATAGATAGAAGAAAAGGGGCGATTGAGATTTGAAGAAGCAAGTATTTGCATCAGTTACGGCTTTGGCCATTGCATTGTCGACAGTATCCGTACCATTCATTCCTTACAGCACGCAGGCGGTAGCTCTTGCTGCTGAAAAGCCTTCTTATCAAACTCGCGCTGAGATCCCAGATGCGTACAAGTGGAAGCTGGATCATATTTATCCGACTGTTAAGGAATGGGAAAAGGATGTTGCTAAAGTTGAATCTTTGGCAAACGCTTTCACAAAGCACCAAGGCAAGCTGGGTACTTCTTCTGCTGCAATGCAGGCGGCATTTGATGACTATGTTGAATTGATGCGCTTAAATGACAAAGCATACGTGTATGCAAACATGTCTCTCGATGTAAACTCCGCGAACCCTGATCTGCAAAAGCTGGGAGACCGCGCTGAGAAAATGTACACGCTTGTCACGGAAAAAACCTCTTGGGTACAGCCTGAAATCGTTGCGATTTCCGATGACAAAATAAAGAGCTTGCTGTCCGAAAAGGAACTGGAGCCTTACAAGCTGTTTATTGAAGACATGCTGAGAACGAAGCCGTACTCACTCTCTGCGGATATGGAACAGCTCTTGGCAAAATCGTCTCCGTTGGGCGGTGCACCGACTAATATTTACAGCATGCTGTCCAAAGACGTGAGGTTCCCTAAAATCAAAGATGAGACAGGCAAGGAAGTTCAGTTGACTCGTGCCAATTTTATTTCCTATATGGAAAGTAAAGATCAAAATGTGCGTAGAGAAGCGTTCAAAGCGTACTATGGCGCTCTGATCGATTTCCAAGACTCGTTTGCATCGACGTTGGCTGCCAAAGTAAAGGGTGATAATTTCTACGCAGCGGTACGCAATTACGATTCTGCGCTGGAAGCTAGCCTGACACCGAACAACGTACCGACGAAGGTGTATGATGAGCTGATTGACACGGTGAATGACAATTTGCCATTGCTGCATCGCTACATTTCCTTGAAAAAGAAAATGCTTGGCGTGAAGGAATTGCACATGTACGACATTTACGTGCCGATCGTTCCATCTGATGACAAATATATTTCCTTCGACGAAGGAAAGAAAATTGTAGTTGACGGGTTAGAGGTAATGGGTGATGACTATGTGAAGGCAATGTCTGACGGCCTGGATGGCGGCTGGGTAGATGTCTACTCCACAGATGACAAGCGCACGGGTGCTTACCAATGGGGTGCTTATGATACACATCCGTATGTACTATTGAATCACCAAGGTACGCTCGATGATGTGTATACCATCGCCCATGAGATGGGACATGCCATGCAGTCCTATTACACGAACAAAAACCAGCCTTACATTTCATCCAACTATCCAATCTTCACGGCAGAAGTGGCTTCTACCATGAATGAAACCTTGCTGTTCAAGAGCATGTACGCGAAGGCGAAGACGAAGGAAGAGAAGATGTATCTCTTGAATCACTATCTGGAAAACTTCCGTTCCACGCTGTTCCGTCAGACGCAGTTCGCGGAGTTTGAGAGAGCGATTCACGAGAAGGAGCAAGCTGGGGAATCTCTGAATGCGGAAGCGATCAAGAAAATCTACCTCGATATCAACAAAAAGTACTACGGAAAAGACATGGTTTCCGATGAGGAAATCGGTATGGAATGGGCACGTGTGAGCCATTTCTACAACTATAAATACTACGTCTATCAATACTCGACGAGCTTTGCCGCTGCACAAGCATTAGCGAAGCAAATCATGGATGAAGGTCAGCCAGCAGTGGATCGAGTTCGCAAAAACTTCCTCGAAGCGGGTAACTCTGCTCCGCCAATCGAGGTGCTGAAAGCAGCAGGTGTGGACATGTCCACGTCCCAGCCAATCGAGCAAGCCATGGAAATTTTCGAAGAGACATTGAATGAGCTGGAAAAGCTGGTGAACGAGAAATAAAGACACGACAGAAGCAAAACAGGCTCCCTTCCATTACGGATAGGAGCCTGTTTTTTCCTGTATGCATCAATAGGCAATGCCGACTCGCGAATGTATGTATTCGGAACTAGAAAGCTGCTGATACGTAAACTCCGCCGTATCGGGCACGGAAATTTGCATCCCATCTACAGGCAACTGGTGGGCTTCGACCCGGTAAATCCCCGTATACTCGCCATCAGGCAAATAAGTCGGACATACAATGGTCCAATCGAGCTCAGACTGTTCCAAGAGCGAGTATGCCTTGTGATGTTCCTCGGCAGCACGCGTTAATTTTTGTCTGGACTCACTGGATTGATAGCGGAGCAGGTCAGGAGAAACTCTGCTTTGCAAGATGCCGGCGGTGCCCACTGTAATAATGCGTGAAACGCCTTCTCGCTTCATTGCTTCAATAATATAGGGAGTTCCTTCAGATAACGTCGTCGCTTTATCTGTCCCAAGCGCGCTAATGACCGCGTCAACTTCACACATGGCGGAAGCAACATCTTTTTGATCGAGAACATTTCCGGTCAAAACGTGCAGATTTTCAGCAGGCAGATGAAGAAGCTTGTCTGCGGAGCGAACGAGAACGGTTATTTCATGCCCATCTTTTAATGCATAGTCGAGGATATGGCTTCCTACGCGACCAGTGGCACCGAGAAGTAAGAGCTTCATTTTTGTAGTCACCTCGTTACCTTTCATTATTACCGTAGCAAACAGATTCTGTTTGTCTAGTCTAGCATTTCTTTTTTTGTCCCACCACCTGAAGCTATGATGAGCACAGGAGGAGACAAGTAAAAAAAGCTTCCACAAGGAGACAATTGTAATCTGAAAACCAAATCTATATACTTAAAAGGATATCAGGATGATGATAAGGGAGTGTATATAGATGGGTGCTTCTTGCGGGATCGTCGGTCTTCCAAACGTAGGGAAATCGACATTGTTTAATGCCATTACACAAGCGGGTGCTGAATCGGCGAACTATCCGTTCTGTACGATTGACCCTAACGTAGGTATTGTGGAGGTGCCAGACGAGCGTCTGGAAAAGCTGACACAGATCGTCGTTCCGAACAAGGTAGTTCCGACAGCGTTTGAATTCGTGGACATTGCTGGCTTGGTAAAAGGTGCGAGCAGAGGCGAGGGTCTTGGTAACCAGTTCCTCGGACACATCCGTGAAGTGGACGCGATTGCACATGTTGTACGTTGCTTTGAAGATGAGAACATCACGCACGTAGCAGGTCGTGTGGATCCTTTGAGCGATATCGAGACAATCAACCTGGAGCTGATTTTTGCTGACCTGGACTCTGTTGATCGTCGTATTGATCGCATTGCACGCAAAGTGAAATCCGGCGACAAGGAATCCAAGCAAGAGTTGGACGTGCTGGAGAAGTTGAAAGCCGCATTTGAAGAGGGTCAATCTGCTCGCAGTGTTGAACTCGATGACGAAGAGCGCAAATGGATTCGCGATTTGCATCTGCTGACAATCAAGCCAATGCTGTACGTGTGCAACGTAGCGGAAGACGGCATTAACGATGCAGATAACAACCCGCATGTGCAGACAGTTCGTCAGCATGCAGCGAGTGAAGGTGCAGAAGTGGTTGTGATCAGCGCGAAAGTAGAAGCAGAAATCGCTGAGCTCGAGGGCGAGGACAAAGAAATGTTCTTGGAAGAGCTCGGACTTACTGAGTCTGGTCTCGATCGCTTGATTCGTGCAGCTTACAAACTGTTGGGATTAGTAACTTATTTCACTGCAGGTGTACAAGAAGTTCGCGCATGGACTATCCGTCAGGGTACAAAGGCTCCAGGTGCGGCAGGCGTGATTCATACCGATTTCGAACGCGGATTCATTCGTGCCGAAGTGATTGCTTATGATCATCTGGTAGATGCTGGTTCCGTAGCAGTAGCCAGAGAACGTGGGAAGTACCGTCTTGAAGGGAAAGAGTACGTAGTGGCAGATGGAGATGTTATGCATTTCCGCTTCAACGTTTAGTACGAAATTCTTGATTCGTTATAGGCGTTTTGCTATAATACGATAATGCGAGTATTTATGGAGTGCATGTTTTGTGCGTTTCGTTTTAGCACTCGCTCCTTGCCCGAACAGGGCCGCTAAAGTCCATAAGGAGGTGAAAAGGTATGCGCCAATACGAAGTAATGTATGTATTGCGTCCAGACCTTGAAGAAGAGAAAGTAAAATCCAATGTAGCTCGTTACAGCGATGTTGTAACTAACTATGGTGGCGAAATCTCTAAGCTTCAAGAAATGGGTAAACGTCGTCTTGCGTACGAGATCAACAAGTTCCGTGAAGGTTACTACGTTTTGATGAACTTCAAAGCGAACTCCGATGCTGTTGCGGAAGCTGAGCGTCTGATGAAAATCAATGACGACGTAATCCGCTTTATGTTTGTTCGTGATGAGAAGTAATCATTGTCGCGATCAGAGGGGGAACCAAGATGAATAAAGTCATTCTCATCGGCAACCTGACGAAAGATCCTGAACTTCGCTACACGCCAAATGGCGTTGCCGTTGCTACTTTTACTGTGGCCGTGAATCGTCCCCGCACCAATCAAGCGGGAGAGAGAGAAACGGACTTCATTAACATTGTCGCTTGGCAAAAACTTGCCGACCTGTGCGCAAGCTATTTGCGTAAAGGTAGACAAGCAGCCATCGAAGGACGTATGCAAACACGCTCCTATGATAATAAAGAAGGTAAAAAGGTATACGTGACGGAAGTCGTTGCGGAGAACGTTCAATTTTTGGGCGGTCGAGGTAATGAATCCGGCGGAGACAATTCAGGATACGATCCAGGACCGGGCATGGGTGGCGGTAACAAACCATCCGGTCAACGAAATAATGACTATGATCCGTTTGGTGATCCTTTCGCGAGTGCAGGCAAGCCGATCAACATTTCAGATGATGACTTGCCGTTCTAGTATCGTATAACTTTCACATTCCTAAGAGGGAGGGACTATCATGGCACGCAAAGGACGTCCTAATAAGCGTCGTAAAGTATGCTTCTTTAAAGTGAACAAAATCAAGCACATCGATTATAAAGATGTTGACTTGCTGAAAAAGTTCATCAGCGAACGCGGCAAAATCTTGCCACGTCGTGTAACTGGTACTTCTGCGAAGTATCAACGTGCACTGACAATCGCGATCAAGCGATCCCGTCAAGTAGCACTGTTGCCTTACACTGCTGAATAAGTTGCAAAAGCTATAAAAAGGGGGGCACAATTGCGTGGCCCTCTTTTTTCCATAGTTTTCTATGGAGAGTGTACATGAGACATGAATAATGAGGTGCTGACATGCCGTCCAAAACGAAACACTTGGCTGAAAATGCCCTTATGCTGGGTATCGCACTGGTGCTGCTGTTTCTCAGTACATATACGGTACTGGGAGGACTGGTCAGTTTCTTGATACCTCTGCCTTTTATCCTTTTGGCAGTAAATCGAACAGTACCTAACATGGTTTGGATCACCCTTGCTTTTACGTTTTTGGGCTGGATCGTTACTGGTCCGTTTGCGGCAACACTTGCTTTTTCGAGTGCGGTTTGGGGTTCAGTCATGGGGATTGTTTATGCGAAAAAAGGAGCGGCTCTTCCGGCGATTGTGGCAGGGGCAGGCGTTGCCTTTTTGAGTGTCGTTTCCATGCTGGCATTCATGGCATTCGGGATGAACGTTGATTTTAATGCCATGATTCAAGAGGTTGCTAAGCTGCGTCCAGCAATGATGCCAAAAGAGCAGTTTGATCAGCTCCTTGAACTGGGTAAAATCGTCTTGCCTACGAGTTTTGTCATGTTCAGCTTTTTATCGACCGCCATTATTCATGGATTGGCGAGTCTGATTGGACGACGTCTGCGCAGACCGATTCCAGCATTGAAGCCAATTCGGGAATGGAACTTCCCGCGTTCGTTGATTTATTACTACTTCATTGCGATGATCAGTCTATTGTTGTTTGCTGAAAGCATGCAGGGAACGTTTTGGGAAATCGCCCTGATGAACCTGAAAGTCATGCTGGATGTTATTTTTGTTTTGCAGGGCTTGAGTTTTTGTCTATTTGCTGCCTATTTGTACGGCTGGAAGAGACTGACTCCCGTGCTCATTGTCTGTCTATTTATTTTTCCACCCCTAAGTACTATACTTAGTCTAGTAGGGATATTTGACCTAGGAATTCGTTTGCGTGAAAAACTGGAAACAAGAGTGAAGAGGGGCTGAGGAAATGCCCAAGTTCCTGTTAAAGCGTTGGTACGGGATGCATATGGTCCTGGCACTCAGCTTTAGCTTGCTGTTGTTGGGGATTTTGACCTTGTTCCATTGGATGTACGGGGCGATCGGCATGATTTGCTTGATTGGCTTGGTTCTTTACGCTCTTCAAGCAGAAAAGGGGTTCCAAAGAGACTTGCGCCTTTATTTGGCGACGGTCACCCATCGCGTGAAGAAGGCGGGAGAAGGCGTTATCCAGGAACTGCCGATCGGAATTCTTTTATACAACGAGGAAAAGGCAATTGAGTGGGTAAACCCGTATATGACGCATATGTCCGGGGATGAATCCATGATCGGGAAAAGCCTTCAAGAGGTATTCCCCCAACTGGTTTGGAAGCCGGAGCAAAAACGGCTGGAGTTTACTTATAACGAGCGGGTATACGAGGTCATTGTGCGGTCCGATGAGCGTCTTTTGTATTTCAAGGACATTACGGACTTCAAAGAATTGACGACTCGTTACCATCGAGAAAAGGCTGCACTTGCCATTATTCACCTCGACAATTTGGACGAGGTCGGACAAGTCATGGATGATCAGAGCCGTACGCTGCTCTCTACAAGCGTGGCTGGTGTGATTACAGAGTGGGCCAACAAACATGGCATATATCTTCGCCGAATCACGGCCGACAAGTTTTTGGCTCTGATGGAACGGGAAGCACTTGATAAATTGGAAGAATCGCGATTTGACATTCTCGATGTAGTTCGGGAGATGACGGCTGACAACAAAATTCCGATTACGCTCAGTATCGGGGTTGGAGCGGCCGCTACCACTTACATTGAGCTGGGACAAATGGCACAATCAAGCTTGGATATCGCATTGGGGCGCGGTGGCGACCAGTGCGCTGTCAAGATTGGCAACAAGCTCACTTTCTACGGTGGGAAATCGAATGCGGTGGAGAAGCGGACACGTGTCCGGGCTCGTGTTATTGCACATGCTTTGCGTGATCTCATTCATGAGGCGGAGCACGTCATCGTCATGGGGCATAAACAGCCTGACATGGATTCCATCGGGGCATCACTTGGTGTATTGAAGGCTGTGCAGTTGCACAACAAAACGGCTTATATCGTCATGGACGAAGGCAATCATTCTGTCGAGCGTCTGATGAAAGAGATTTATGCCAACGAAGAGTTGGCTGAGACCTTTATCACGCCAGAACAGGCGATCCGACTCATCTCTGGCCGCACATTGCTGGTAGTCGTCGATACACATCGACCATCGCTGGTGATTGAGCCGAAGCTGTTGACAGAAACGAGCCGAATTGTGGTGATTGACCACCATCGACGTTCGGAGGAGTTCATTGAGCCAGTACTCTTGTATCTGGAACCATATGCTTCTTCTACAGCCGAGCTGGTTACGGAGCTCTTGCAATATCAGAGCGAGCGATTGAATATCGACAATCTGATTGCAACGGCACTGTTAGCAGGGATTGTGGTAGATACCAAAAGCTTTGCCTTCCGTACAGGTTCGCGGACCTTTGAAGCGGCGTCTTTCCTTCGCCGTAACGGGGCCGATACCGCGGCTGTCCAGCGTCTGTTGAAGGAAGATCTGGGGCAGTATGTGAAGCGGGCAAAAATCATCATGAACACGGAAACGTACCGCGACAACATGGCGATTGCCGTAGGCGACCCGTCTGAGGATTACACCCAGGTACAGGTGGCGCAAGCTGCTGAGCAGCTACTCACTTTGTCAGGTATCCAGGCGTCGTTTGTTGTTGCAGAGCGATCCGATGATACGATCTTGATCAGTGGGCGTTCTCTGGGCGACATCAATGTTCAGTCCATCATGGAACTGCTGGGTGGAGGCGGTCACCTCACGGGTGCTGCCACACAAATTCAAGGCATATCAATTAAAGAAGCTACACGTCGTTTGAAAGAAGCGATTGACTCGGTCGTATAGGCCAAAATATAAAGGGGGAAACGATGATGAAAGTCATTTTTCTTCAAGATGTAAAAGGCCAAGGGAAAAAAGGCGAAGTGAAGGATTTGTCAGAGGGCTATGTACGCAACTTCTTGTTGCCAAAGAAGCTGGTAAAAGAAGCGACAGATAGCAACGTGAAAACGCTCGACGCTCAAAAGCGCAGCGAAGATAAGCGCAAGGAACAAGAAAAGCTGGATGCTCAGGAGCTGGGCAAAAAGCTGGAAGAGCTGACAGTGAAAGTAGTAGGAAAAGCAGGCGAAGGTGGTCGCTTGTTCGGTGCAATTTCCAGCAAACAAGTAGCGCAAGCGCTGGAAGATCAGTATAAAATCAAAGTAGACAAGCGTAAGCTCGAAATGGATGCAATCCGTGCTTTGGGCGTGACGCAAATCAAAGTAAAACTGCACAACGAAGTAACCGTGACTCTGAAAGTACACGTTGTGGAAGAATAATGTCTCAATTGTGGGGGGTGTGACGTGAGCGACCTGTTTTTGGATCGTGTGCCGCCACAGAACAAGGAAGCGGAACAATCGGTACTGGGTGCCGTGTTCTTGTCTAAGGAAGCTTTAATCACGGCCATTGAGATTCTCCGTCCGGAGGATTTTTACAAGACAGCGCATCAGCGCATCTTTCAAACGATGGTGGACCTGTATGAAAAAGGCGAACCGGTCGATCTGGTTACGGTTACAGCGGATCTACAGGACCACAAGCTGCTGGATGAGGTCGGCGGGGTTACGTATCTCACGGAAATCGCCAGTTCAGTTCCAACGGCTGCCAATATCGAATACTACGCAAAAATTGTAGAAGAAAAATCGCTGCTTCGGCGATTGATTCATACAGCTACCAAGATTGCCAATGACGGATACTCCCGTGAGGATGATGTCACGCAGATCATCGCGGATGCGGAGAAGTATATCATGGAGATCGGCCAAAATCGCAACAGTGGCGGTTTTACACCGATTCGTGATGCCCTTCTGGAAACGTACGAGCGAATTGAGTTTTTAAGTCAGCGACGCGGTGATATTACGGGGATTTCTACGGGTTATACGGATTTGGACAAGATGACAGCAGGATTGCAGCGCAGTGACCTTATTATCTTGGCAGCCCGTCCTTCCGTAGGGAAGACGGCTTTTGCCTTGAATCTCGCGCAAAACGTAGCAGCCCGTGCAGGTGAGACCGTAGCCATCTTCTCCTTGGAGATGGGTGCTTCTCAGCTGGTTCAGCGTATGATTTGTGCGGAGGGCAATCTGGATGCGTCCCGGATGCGTTCCGGTACACTGGAGGAAGACGATTGGCAAAAGCTGACGATGGCAATCGGTACGCTGGCGAAAGCGCCGATTTACATCGATGATTCACCTGGGGTTACTGTACAGGACATCCGGGCGAAATGCCGTCGCCTTCAAACAGAGAAGGGCTTGGGCTTGATCCTGATCGATTACCTTCAGTTGATTCATGGACGAGGCAAAGGAGATAACCGTCAGCAGGAAGTATCTGAGATCTCTCGTACGCTAAAAGGGATCGCGCGTGAGCTGAACGTGCCGGTTATCGCCCTGTCGCAGTTGAGCCGTGGTGTAGAGCAACGGCAGGACAAGCGACCGATGATGTCCGATATTCGTGAGTCAGGGTCGATTGAGCAGGACGCCGATATCGTGGCCTTTTTGTACCGTGATGACTACTATGACAAGGAATCAGAAAACAAGAATGTCATCGAAGTCATTATCGCCAAACAGCGTAACGGCCCGACCGGAACGGTGGAGTTGGCGTTCCTGAAAGAATTCAACAAATTCGTTAACTTGGATCATCGCTTTCGGAATCAAGCAGGTTAATAGTTCGAATGGAAGAAAAGCCGGAGAAATTCCGGCTTTTTTTTCTATATTGAATTGCCGAACATATTAAGAACTAACTATATGAATGTTCGTATTTAGCGTTGACACGGGGAGTCTCGTTTAGTAAACTTAGATTGTTTCAGGCCCGAAAAGACATGATAATATCAGGAGGTGTTTTTCGATGTCAACAGTCGTTGTCGTCGGAACCCAGTGGGGCGATGAAGGTAAAGGTAAAATTACAGACTATCTAGCTGAAAGTGCAGAGGTAGTGGCTCGTTATCAAGGCGGTAACAACGCAGGCCATACCATTATTTTTGATGGTAACAAGTATAAGCTGCATTTGATTCCATCCGGAATTTTTTATAGTGACAAGACCTGCGTAATCGGAAACGGTATGGTAATCGATCCGAAAGCATTGGTAAAAGAGCTGGAGTACATTCACAGCTTCGGTTTTTCTACAAGCAATTTGAAAATCAGTGATCGCGCGCATGTGATTCTGCCTTACCACATCAAGCTGGATGGCGTAGAGGAAGATAGCCGCGGTGCTAACAAAATTGGTACGACCCGTAAAGGTATCGGACCTGCTTACATGGATAAAGCTGCGCGTATCGGTATTCGTATCGCTGATTTGTTGGATCGCGAAGAGTTTGCTCGCAAGCTAGAGCGCAACCTGGCAGAGAAAAACATGCTGCTGGAGAAGCTGTACAACACAACTGGCTTTGAGCTTCAAGAAATTCTGGATGAATACTTGGCTCTGGCAGAAATCATTCGTCCTTACGTAACCGATACATCTGTTGTCCTCAATGATTCCATTGATAGCGGCAACCGCGTATTGTTTGAAGGTGCACAAGGCGTATTGCTCGATATTGACCAAGGTACGTATCCTTACGTAACGTCCTCCAACCCAATTGCGGGTGGTGTGACTATCGGTTCTGGTGTTGGACCAACCAAGATCCACCAAGTAATCGGGGTGGCAAAAGCTTACACCACGCGTGTAGGTGACGGTCCGTTCCTGACTGAGCTGACTGATGCAACTGGCGACCATATTCGTGAGGTTGGCTTCGAATATGGTACAACAACAGGTCGTCCTCGCCGTGTAGGCTGGTTCGACAGTGTAGTTGTTCGTCATGCTCGTCGTGTCAGCGGTATTACCGGTTTGGCGATCACCAAGCTGGATACATTGTCTGGCATTGAGACACTGCGTATTTGCACAGCGTACAAATACAATGGAGAAGTTATCGAGTCGTTCCCGGCGAACCTCAACCTGCTGGCGAAATGTGAGCCAGTTTATGAGGAGCTGCCAGGTTGGACTGAGGATATCACCGGTGTTCGCAATCTAAACGACTTGCCAGAAAACGCTCGTCACTACATTGAGCGCATCACACAACTTACTGGTATCCCAATGTCGATCTTCTCCGTAGGACCAGATCGTGAGCAAACGGTTGTTGTTCGTGGCATTTACGGATAAGCTATCGACTATATAATAGAAGAAAGCTGTCGAGCATTCGGCAGCTTTCTTTTTTTTGCAAGGGACAGACACGAAACGACACCCTCTGGGCATATGGATAGACATAGGGAGAAATGGAGAGGTGAAAAGTGATGATGGGTTTTGGATTTGACCAAAAGGCCATGAAGCTGCTGGGCAAAAATGTACAGGTAAAGATGATCAATGGCGTCGTCATCAAGGGAACCATGACTCATTTCAACAATGGCTACCTATGCTTTATCACCACATACAAACAACCAAATGACGCCGAGAAAACGAAAATACGCAGACTTGCGTTAAAAGACGTTACCTCGATGCAAGAGGTGTGAGTCACAGATGTCCATAACGAAATAAGCCATCTTTCCTAGTCATTTAGGAAGATGGCTATATTTATTTTAGATCGTGCCTCCATACGATCGGATGATCTCAGTCGCAAGGTCACCTTGTTCCTCTGGTACGACTGCCGTTAACAAGACACTGCGATTCAAATTGTCATCGCCCCGATCAGCCATGCCGCTGGCGTCTGGATCTACTGCGGCCATGACGCTTGCATCCCTGCCGCTTGGGAAGTCACCTGCCAGGGTAAGGTTGCCCAAGCTGGGAAAATCTCCGGATATAGGGTTCAGGATTTGTTCATTCCCGTCACCTGGGAATTGTCCGATTCTGTCGATCTGAATGATAGAAAAACCAGCTTGTCGAAGTGCTTGTTCTGCTTTTTCGGCATCATCTTCGGTGCGAAATCCTGCAAGAATATTACGTTCCTTCACGTATATCAGCCTCCAGATATGATAAATGCTACCAATTGTTTGTACATATAGTGACTCTGTGTCTATTTTTTTATTCGACAGCAATTTACACTTGATGTTGTCGTTATTCTTATGGTAAAGTCGACATAGTTGGTTTCTTTAGGCAATTTGGCAGATTAATGGAAACTAAATTATGGGATTTACGACCTAGTCAATAAATTAAAAATTTTCAGGAAATGGAACGAGCAAGTTGTATCTGTTTTCAGGAGGGACAAGTTATGCATTGGTCGGAATGGAAGGCCAAGCTGCAAGAACGGTCATCACGAATCGTTCGGGATTGCAGTGATCTGGCGAAACGTACAATGAAACGTACAAGCTCTTATATCCAGTCGCATAAAAAACAATCGCTTTCAATTGCGGCAGGTCTAGTTTTGACGATTGCTGCTGGAGCATCTGCACAATACTATTACACAAGCAATGTCAATTCTGTCTACCATGTCAGTGTGAACGGCAAAGAGATTGGCGTGGTAAATGATCCAAATGTGATACATAACTGGACAGCATCCAAGCTGGAAGAGGAAAAGGCAAAAACAGGCCTCAACTTGCAATTGGCTGACTATATCACATTCGAAGAAGAGCGTGAATTCAAGGCACCGTTCAATAATGATGCCGCTGTACAAGCTCTTGCGTCCGTAGCGGATATCAAGGTTCAGGGCGTTAAGCTGACGATTGACGGCAAAGTGGTAGGTTACATGCCAGACCAGCAATCGGCTGATCAAGTACTGGCTGAAGTGAAGCAAAGATATTCCGGAGTTCCTGCAACTACTGGGAAAAAGGCTGTTGTAGCAGCAGCATCCACAGTCCCAGTCAAACCAAATCCGGTAAAAGAAGTTGCATTTAAAGAAAATGTAGAGATGCAAACCGAAACAGTCGATGCATCTCAAATTTTGTCTGCCGATAAACTGGAGGAGTTGCTGGTAAAAGGCACCTTCAAGGATATGAAGCACACGGTCGTAGAAGGCGATTGCATCGGTTGCATTGCGAAGAAATACGGCATTACGTCAAAAGATATTTACGCGAACAACCCAGGTGTTACGGAAAATACCGTCCTTCAATTGGGACAAGAAATCAATGTAACTGCGGTGCGTCCGCTGGTTACAGTACAAGTCAAAGAAGAAGTAGATCAACAAGAGGTTATTGCTTTTAATACCCAAATTAAAAACAATGACAAGGTTCCTAAAGGCGAAACCAAGGTCGTACAAGAAGGTAAAAACGGCAGTAAAACAGTTAAGTACGAAGTTGTGAAAGAAAATGGACAAGTAGTGAATCGCAAAGTCATCAAACAAGATGTAACTGTGCAGCCTGTAACCAAAATTATGGAGCGCGGTACAAAAGTAATTCCATCGCGCGGGACAGGCCGTTTGAGCTGGCCTGCTAGTGGGTATATCAGCAGCGGCTTCGGCAAACGCTGGGGTAGCATGCACAAAGGAATTGATATTGCCGGTGCTGGTTCTGTCATGGCGGCAGACAATGGACGTGTCACATTCGCTGGTTGGAATGGTGACTATGGAAAATCGGTTATCATCGACCACGGCAATGGAATGAAGACATTGTACGGTCACATGAGCAGCATTAATGTGAAAGTCGGCGATGTCGTTAGCCAAGGAAAGAAAATCGGCGTAAAGGGTTCTACTGGACAATCGACCGGCGTCCACCTGCATTTTGAGGTTCTACAAAATGGACGAAATCAAAACCCGATTCGTTACTTAAAATAGACAAGTAATTTCTGGAAAGGAAAGGGCAACTCTTAGGAGGGGGGCCCTTTTTTTTGTTGGCAGGGATTGAATGCCAAGCCCTTCTTTACACGGCGTACATGGTGTATTGTAGAGGAATAGTGACAGTCAAAGTGGAATCCTTGATCAGGAAGTTCAAAAAGTCGTCTTTTGAGGTTCTCGCCATTTTCTCGGTGCTGAAAAGCCGACTTTTTGAATGAACTATTTTTGGAAAAAGGAGGGCGCAGGATGGCAAAACTCCTCGTAGTTGACGATGAAAAACCGATTGCAGATATTTTGAAATTCACGTTTGAAAAAGAAGGGTATCAGGTCGTATGCGCCTACGATGGTGATGAGGCACTTGTCGTGGTTAAGGATGAGCGACCGGATCTGATTTTACTGGATGTTATGCTTCCAGGCAGAGACGGGATGGACGTATGCCGAACCGTTCGTCAAACGTATGATGTTCCGATCATCATGCTGACTGCCAAAGACTCTGAACTGGATAAAGTACTCGGGCTGGAATTGGGTGCGGACGATTACGTGACGAAGCCATTTAGTACGCGGGAGCTGGTAGCTCGTGTAAAGGCCCATTTGCGCCGTAACCGCTCGAAAGTGGAAGAGAAGGATAGCCAGCATGTACTGCGCGTGCATGAGCTGGAAATCGATTTGCACTCGTATACCGTCGAAAAGGTGGGAGAAGCATTAGAGCTGACACACCGTGAGTTTGAGCTGCTGGTGTACCTCGCTCGCCATCAGGGACAAGTATTGACGCGAGAGCATCTCCTGCAGTCGGTCTGGGGATTTGACTATTTTGGCGATGTGCGAACGGTAGATGTGACCATCCGTCGTTTGCGAGAAAAAATAGAGGATGATCCTAGCCAGCCGAAGTACATTATTACGCGGCGTGGTTTGGGCTATACATTACGCAATCCCGGCATGGGAGGCCAGCCTGGATGAGGCGGCTGTTCAAAACCGTTCAGTGGAAAATGGTCATCATTTACATGCTGTTGATTTTGCTTGCGATGCAATTTATTAGCGCCTATTTTGCCCGGGAAGTCGAGAGCTACTACATCAACAACTTTTCCGAGGCATTGAATGGACAAGCTAGTTTGTTAGCGAGTTTGCTGGAAAGTGATTTGCGTCCGCATGACGGGAAGGAATCCAACGCCGAACAAAACCGCCAGGACATCGACAACCTGATCAACAACCTGGTAAAAATCAACGGAGCGAATGTGCAGGTCATTGACCAGACAAGAACCGTGGTTGCGACGACGGAGGACAAAAATACAATTGGACAGCGGACCTCGCAGCCTGAAGTGACGGTTGCCTTGCTCGGGACGCGCAGTGAATCGATGCGGATCGACCCGAAGACGGGGGCGCGGGTAAAAGTATTGGCGCTACCTGTTAAGGGCGACCAGATCGTATACGGTGCGGTCTACATGATTGCTTCGATGGAAGGCACTTATGCGACGATTGGTAAAATGAACGGCATCTTGGGGACAGGTACGATGATCGCAATGGTCATTACGGCGGTGCTCGGGGTCGTGCTGGCCCGTACCATCACCAAGCCTGTGAAGGAGATGACCCGTCAGGCACGATTGGTGGCAGACGGGGATTTTAACAGTAGTGTACGTGTCTATAGCGATGATGAAATTGGCCAGCTCGGTATGGCTTTTAATCATATGACCTTGCGTTTGCAGGAAGCGATTTTGCAGCAAGAGGAAGAGCGTGAGAAGCTCGCGGGAATTTTGAGCAACATGACGGACGGTGTTATTGCCGCTAACCGGAATGGACAGATCATCCTGTTTAATCGGGCAGCAGAAGATATGTTACAGGTGACGATGGCTGACGTCCTTCTCAAGAGACGCACCTTGTATGATCTGTTGGGCCTGCCGCCAGAAGATGAGATGTCGCTCTATGCGCAGGAAGAGCCACTTTTCATTGAGATGACGCTGCCTAATAAGGAAGAAGTGATCCTGCGTGTGACGTTTACTCCTTTGCAGCACGATAGCAAAAAAATGGGCGGGATCATTGCTGTCGTGGCTGATGTGACGGAGCAGCAGCGACTGGAGCAGCAGCGCCGCGAATTCGTGGCGAATGTATCACATGAGCTGCGAACACCACTGACGACCATTAAAAGCTACGTGGAAGCGCTGCTGGATGGCGCAGTGGAAGAGCCAGAGCTGTCCCAACGGTTCTTGAAGGTTACGTCGTCGGAGACAGAACGCATGATTCGCTTGGTAAACGATTTGTTGCAGCTATCGCGTTTTGATTCGCAGGGGGTTCGTCTGCATTGCAAGGAAGCGGACATCAATCGATTGCTTCGCTATGCTGCTGATCGTTTTTCCATGTTCAGTGAGCAACAGGAGGTTCAGCTCAGTCTGGATATGCCGAGCAAGCTTCCGCCGGTTTATATTGATTTGGATGCAATCAATCAAGTGTTGGATAATCTTTTGTCCAATGCGATCAAGTATACGCCTCAAGGAGGCACTGTGGTTCTCATGGCAAAAGAGAACCACAAGCAAAAGCGGGTACAAATCTCCATCACCGACACAGGAATCGGTATTCCCAGCCGCGATTTGAAGCGAATCTTTGAGCGCTTCTACCGCGTAGACAAGGCGCGTTCGCGCGGTCAGGGTGGAACAGGTCTGGGATTGGCGATTGCCCGTGAATTAGTACAGGCACACGGTGCAGATATCGAGATTACAAGCGAATGGAACGTGGGAACGACAGTCACGTTCTGGGTGCCATTTGCCCAAGGAGGAAAAACGGGATGAAGCGGATGCTAGAGCCTGCCAAGACCGTCTTACTCAATTTGCTAGTGCTTGCCAGCTTTGTTTTGACAGCGATGTTGTGGTCGAATCAACCTAACCTTCAATTTATTGAACCGGCAGAGTACACGCAGTCAAAGCCAGTTCAGGAAAAACAACTCGAACAGCTCGTTACCCCGGAATCCGTTGTTTTTCATTATGGGGAAGATCGCCACACGAAAGCATCCGCGACCGATGCTCCTTACAGTTTGATCGTGCGAGAAATGTCGAAATGGATCTTTCTCGATTTTTCTCCGCTCACCATCTCCAATGAGAAATGGGAAGATATTGCCCGGGAAAAGATGGGTTTGGAAGTGCGCTTTCGGAGCACGGTTCCCTTGTCAATTGTAGGTCGGCTGGTAACCTTTCGGGATGAGTTTGACAACCGAATGAAAGGGATTGACCGATTGTGGTTGTACTACGAAAAGGACGAGGATGTCGTCTACGCGTTATTTTTGTCGACTGAGGAAGGTCGAATGATGCGTTCTCGAACATCGATCAGCCCAAAGGATTTGCGAGAATCGTATTTGGCTTCTGGTGATTTAATGCCTGAGCAAATCATGAAAATCGTCAAACCAGAGCGAAGCTTCGTTGATTTGGAAGGACCTGCGCTCACGTGGAGCACGTACTATTTGCCCAAGAATCAGATGCGCATGCAGCAATTCCGCTACAGCTACGTACCTGTTACAAATGAAAGATTGATCGAGTCCTACTTTATCGATCAATCGCTCGTCAGACAGATCATGGAGCGGGACAAAACGGTTATTTTTACAGATGGCAGCAGATCGATTCAATTGAGGTCAGAGCAGCAGGCGTTCACGTTTACTGATCCGGCGTACCAACAGCGGGATCAGGAGCTGTCTGATGAAGAAAAAGTGCAGAGTGCCGTTACCTTCATGAATCAACACTTAGGCTGGCTGGATGAGTACCATTTTGAACGAATCAAAAAGAGCTACAATGAAAAGGACTTGATCACGTTCCGCCAGTACTTGGGGGCGTATCCCTTGATCAGCGAAGGGGAGGCCAAGCAGATCGATACGATCCAAATTACTTCAGAGGCAGGCCAGGTTGTGACGATGAGCCGATCGCTGCTGGATTTGGACAAGTATATCGATAACAAAGAGTGGACGGTTATGTCTGGTCCGGAGCTGTATCAATATATCCGCGACAAAAAGCTGGCGGACACAGAAAAAATCACGAACGCTTATTTGGCTTACCATACCAAAGTAGGTGAAGGATACGTGGACCTGATGCCAATCTGGGTTGTGGAATTGGCGAATCAGGCGAACCTGTATATTTCTGCGCACACCAAGCAGGGAGGAGGGAAAGCGCATGGATTGGAGTAGGACGAAAACGATTCTGATCTGGGCCTTTCTTCTCCTCGATTTATTTCTCCTGTATCAGGTGTATGTGACGCGCATTAGCCTGTGGAATGACAAGGAAGTCGCGCAGAGCGAGAAATGGAATACAGAGCTGTACTTGAATCAGCAAAATATCACATTGGATACAGAAGTGCCGCAGGATACACCGGAAATGTCCAATTTGGATGCGGAGTATATCGGAATTAATCCGATTTCCTTGCATGAGATATCAGGACTTCAGGCGACGGTAGAAAAGATGGCGCTGGCTGCCAAGCTGGACCCACCAATGCAGATTCGTGGTCAACTGAATCCTCAGGAGCTCTTGCGTCAAATTGGTCCGAGGCTGGTTTATTCCGATCAATACGTGGCCGATCCGTATCAATCGAATCAAGCGCGCCTCTTGTATTGGCAGGTCTATGATAAAATGCCAGTATTCGTCGCGCCGTTGGAAATGTATTTGGACAACGGAACGATACTCGGATACAGGCAGACCTTTTTCCACCTTCGCAAGCAGCAGGGGGAACGACAGGTGATCTCTGGTTATGCGGCACTACGCTCTCTGGTGGACAAGCAAATCATTTCACCAGGGGAACGGATTGAGAATGTCAGCCTGGGTTATTACGGTTCTTACGATGCGGATATTCAGACGCTGGTGCCTGTATGGCGCGTGGTTCACGATGGCAAATGGCATTTTGTCAACGCGATTACAGGGGCTCTGGAGCGTCCGATGGTAACGCAGCGCTGAATAGATAGACAACCTGGGAAAGATACGGGAAGAGGGATGTTCGGTGAGATTTAGTGTGTTGGCAAGCGGGAGTACGGGCAACGCCATTTACGTGGCGACAGACCGTGTTTCCGTATTGATCGATGTAGGCATTACAGGAAAGCAGGCAGAAGCGGCACTGGAGACCATTGGTGTCAATCCAGCAGAGCTCAGCGCTATTCTCGTTACCCATGAGCACGTCGACCACATTAAAGGAGTCGGCGTCATGGCGAGACGATATGGATTGCCGATTTACGCCAATGATAAGACGTGGTCGGAGCTGGATGGGCAAATCGGGACGATCAAGGAAGATCAGCGACGCTTCTTTTCTGTGGGGGAAAAGAAAGAGTTGGAGGATTTGGGCATCGAGTCATTCGGAATCTCGCACGATGCCGCCGAGCCGATGGGCTTCTGTTTTTATCATGGCAAGAAAAAGCTCAGTGTCGCGACAGATTTGGGGTATGTCAGCGATCGGATCAAGGAGACGATTCGTGGAGCAGATGCGTATGTGTTCGAGTCCAATCATGACGTTGAGCTGCTGCGCATGTCCCAGTATCCTTGGAGTATCAAGCGACGTATCTTGAGTGATGTCGGGCACTTGTCCAATGAAGCGGCGGGCGATGCTTTGCTCGATTGTCTAACAGGTGGGGCAGAACGTGTATACCTCGCCCACTTGAGTAAGGAAAACAACATGATTGATTTGGCCCGACTGACGGTCAAAAACATCCTGGAGGAGCGGGGGCTGTCTGTTGGTAACGATGTGCATCTGCGTGATACGTACCCGGATCGACCTACCAAGCTGGAAGAGCTATAAGATCGGTTTGATCCCCGCTTGACGACTGGTGATGCGCTCTGTGAGCTTCGCGTACGTATCGATATGGAAAGTTAACTGTGTATCGAGCTCATTCACTTTCGAAGTCAGCTCGTCATGTGTTAGCAGTCCTTTGGCTACGAGCAGCTCGATCAAGGCATGCAGGACAAGCGTATTGTGGTAGTCTACTTCCTGAAGGTCAGCCAGTTTGGCGATGAGATGGACTTCTTTCAAGTCTATCAATCCTTTCTATTTGGTCTGGCAGGAAAAAGCTCTTAATCTATCATATCCGTGCTCTCGGAGAAATATTCCGGGAGCTTTTTTCTATTCCACAACCTTTCCATAATTCTCACGCCATTTTGCCGAAAGCGGGTCGTATACTAAGGGTGTCAAAAGGAAACAGACATCAACGAAATTAATCATGCAAACCAAATATGGAGCATGTCATTGTGTATACGAGCATGAAAAACCTGCAAAGCTAGTAATGGTAGAAGATAGAAAGGAGAGTATGAATCATGGGGTTTTATGATGATTTGACTCACGTGGAGCGAAAGAAACAACGCGGTTCAAGTATTGGACGTATGGTCGTGACGTCGGTAACGTCCGCGGTAATTGGGGGGATGGTCGTCCTGCTCACGCTGCCGACTCTCTCCAATGCGGGATATATTAATATGGTTAAGCCTGGAACAGAAAATGCGCTAAGCAGCAATGCCTCTTCTTCTTCTAACCTGTTTGCTAAGCCAGTATCTGTAAGTGTCGGCTCTGGTACAGTAGATGCGGTGAAAAAAGTGGAGAATGCGATTGTTGGTGTAATCAACATCGGTCAGCGCAGAAACAGTTGGATGCAGAACTCGATGGATGTAGAGCAGGGCCAAGGCTCTGGTGTCATCTTTGAGAAAAAAGGCGGAAAAGCCTACATCGTTACCAACTACCACGTAATCGATAAGGCGCAAAAACTAGAGGTTGCCCTGCCAACAGGTGAAAAAGTATCGGCAAAAGTGGTCGGAGCCGATGGTTACACCGATCTGGCAGTACTGGAAATCGACGCTGCCAAGGTTACGGACGTTGCTGAGTTTGGTGATTCCTCTACCTTACAGGTGGGCGAACCGGCCATTGCCATCGGGAATCCGCTTGGCATGCAATTCTCCCGGACCGTTACACAAGGCATCATCAGTTCCAAAGAACGCTCCATGCCAATGGACTTTAACGAAGATGGCCAGGACGACTGGGAGTTGGATGTCATTCAAACAGACGCAGCGATCAACCCTGGTAACAGCGGTGGTGCCCTCGTGAACATCGAGGGTCAGGTCATCGGAATTAACACCTTGAAAATTTCCAAAGCAGGGGTAGAAGGATTAGGTTTTGCCCTCCCGATCAATGATGTCAAAGTGATCGTGGACCAGCTGATGGAAAAAGGAACACTGGAACGTTCTTACCTCGGTGTGCAGCCACTCGACTTGGCCAATGTGCCGCGCTACGAATGGAAAGAAACCTTGAATCTGCCTGACAATGTGAAAGCCGGCGTCGTCGTGCAAACAGAGGTAGGCAAATTCTCTCCTGCGGGTGAAGCAGGCTTGAGACAATTCGATGTCATCGTCAAGCTGGATAACAAGGACATTTCCAACAGTGCTCAGCTACGCAAGTACTTGACGATGAGCAAAAAGCCGGGCGATACGATGAACGTTACGTACTATCGTGATGGTATCCAGAAGACTGCCAAAGTGAAGCTGACCGCTCCGCCACAGCAGTAAGAAGCATTGACCAAGCCGTTTTGAAGGCAGGCAGTGAAGGAAACAAACTTTGACGGGCAATTCCGGGATGCATTTTATCCCGTTTGCATATATGCAGTATCTGAAGTTCCCCCCTCTATCTATTTTTTAATAGATCCCTTCTTAAGAGCGCCGAGCTGATACGGCGCTCTCTTTTTTTGTTCGTTGGTCGTTGAGCTTTAGGTGGAGGAGAGAAAAAAGAAGAAAACGCTCAAGTTCTTGGGATACCTGCTGGGAGGCGGTTCTGCCCAGCTCCATGTAAAAAAAGAAACCCGCGTCCAAAGTCGCGCAGCTACGCAGTGTCTCAGAGGTGGACGCTAAAGGCAGGTTTCTTTTTTTCCATTGCGCTTCGGATGGTATCCCAAAGACTTTCGCTTTTTTCTTCTTTTTTCTCTCTACAGCTTTTAATTGTCCGTCGGAAGTTAAAAAACAAAAGCTATAAAATACAAAGGCGTATGATTGTAAACTCATCGATGTCTTTTTGGCGGATTCATTTGTTTTGTTGCGGTTCTGGGGTAGAATAGGAAGCGACATTATTGAACGGAAAAGAGGCATTCGATATGGACATGAAGATGAAAAGCTTACAAATAGAAGGCAAAGAAGTTGAGCTGTTGGTGGAATATCCGGTGCGGTTTGCTTGCATGGAGCATTTGGAGCAGGAGTTGGATGATTACGTAAATGATTTTGAGGCGGCGCCGGATACGTATGCGGCACAGGCGATTGAGGGCGATGGGGTAGACAAGCGTTGCCGGGAATGTGGAGAGCCTGGGCAGATTGCGCTTTTGAAAGAGAAGGGAATGTAGGATCATGCAAATATCGATTATTACAGTAGGGAAGCTGAAGGAGAAATATTTGCGTGAGGGCATTGATGAATACAGCAAGCGTCTATCTGCTTATTGCAAGCTGCAAGTGATCGAGGTCAATGATGAAAAGGCGCCGGAAGAGATGAGCGCGGCGGAGATGGAGCAGGTGAAGCGCAAGGAAGGCGAGCGCATCCTGGCGCAGATCAAGCAGGATCAGTATGTAATTGCGCTGGCGATTGATGGGCAGATGTGGTCGTCGGAGAAGCTGTCTGCGGAGATGGACAAGCTGGCTTTGCATGGGCGTAGTCAGGTGGCGTTTGTGATTGGCGGGTCGCTGGGGTTGGCTGATCAGGTGTTGAAGCGGGCGGATGCGTTGCTGTCGTTTTCGAAGATGACGTTTCCGCATCAGTTGGTGCGGTTAATACTGCTTGAGCAGGTTTATCGGGCGTTTCGGATTAGTAGGGGGGAGCCGTATCACAAGTAACGGCGAAAAATTGGGTTTGAACTTACGCTTTATGGTAATGGTCGAAGTAGTCGAAGAGCTATGTAGGATTTACCATTGGCTTAGGCGAGGCTTATGCGCAGATGGAGGCTATGGAGATTATGTATGAGTAATATAGCCTCGAAAAACAGAATGTTGTCACACGAAAACGCAAAGGAGAACGCCGTAGAGGCTGTTCTCCTTGAATTTTTTCCAATGGGTAATCATACGGGCTTGCAAAGGGCTACGGAGCAAGCAGTGGAGCTAATACTTTCTAGGTGTACGTTAGAGTTTATGATAACAACATTTTACTGGCCATAGAAAAGGTCATATGGTATACTTACAAGCACGAATAAAAATTAATTTGGAAGAAGGATTTTTACTTCCCTACGTAGAATATAGAAAGCGAGAACGTATGTTCTGTATCGAGAGGGTTGTTGCCTATGTTAAAAGTAGCTTCATTTTTCAGTGGTATCGGTGGGTTCGATCTCGGACTTGAACGTGCAGGTATGGAAGTTGTTTTTCAATGCGAATGGAATTCCTTTTGCCAAAAAGTACTGCGTAAACACTGGCCAAATGTTAAGTTAATGGGTGATATAAATGACGTTTCAATCGACGAAGTTCCACAAGCAGAAGTCTGGTGCGGAGGATTCCCCTGCCAAGACGTCTCCCTTGCCAATCAAGGAAAACGGAAAGGTCTTGAAGGAGACCGAAGTGGACATTTCTACAAATATGCCGAACTTATTGAACAAGGACGACCTGAATGGGTTATTGTCGAGAATGTTCCAGGACTCCTTAATAGCAATAACGGAAACGACTTCAGAGTCGTTATCAATACACTGGATGAACTCGGGTATTGTGTCGCATGGCGAGTATTGGATGCAAAATACTTTGGAACACCCCAACGACGTAGAAGAGTCTACATTGTCGCAAGTTATCGAAACCAGCGCGCCGCTGAGGTGCTTTTTGAGCAGGGACCAATTGCAATCGCTCCTCGACAGGGCTTGGGAAAGACGAAAACCTCTTCCCTTACCACTGGCGAAAGCAATCAGTCTGCAAATCTCTTTGCTATCCAGCATGCCGGAATTGGACGAAAAGCTTCAGCAGGACCACAAGCTAAAGGATACCGAAATGATGGAGAAACCTATACACTTGACTCCAGAGGAAGCTCAGATGCTATTTGTCAGACGGATGCTCCCTTCGGAATACGAGAAGCTACAGGGGTTTCCAGTGGGATGGACGGAAATCGATTCAGAAGCTTAGGTAACGCAGTTGCAGTACCAGTAATAGAATGGATTGGTCGAAGAATCTTGGAAGTAGATACGAAATACAATTTAAAGAAGGGCGATTAAATCCGCCCTTCAACTATTCCATCACGAGGTATCTCTACTTCTCTTCCATCTAAGGTCATGAATGTTCCTGAGAAAGCATCAGGGCTTGGCTCTCCTTGATTTATAAGTGCCTGAACAAAGGTTTGGTAATTAGTGAATAATAACCTATTAGGGTCAACTTTGTAGGGAACAAGTCCTGGTCGCTTCTCTTCATCCGTAGCCTCAGAAAAACCAATTAGTGCCAATGTCCAGTTGTAGGTTCGGAGATCGGGCAAGTTTGCCTCTACTAATTTGTTTTTTAAATAGTCAAATAGTGGTGCACCTACACAAAATACAATACCATAACCTTTCCACGTCTTCATTGAAATATTTCCTTTAACAATAAACTGCTCTTGTTGTCTTCTCCATGCATTTGTTTCAATTGTTCCAGCTGCAACTGGCTGTCTCAACAACTCGTTTGTCCTCAATGGGTCTTTTTCCCACGACGCAATATGAGCTGTGATTCTCCCCGTTTGTGATGTTTCGCCGCCACCTTGCATTTCTAAAACAAATCTATCCGGTCCAGAATATGGGCTTCTTCCTGAAGTTAATGTCATTATGTAGTCTGCGTTATAGTCTGTCCCATCATTAACTGTCATTCTAACTTCACGACGTACACATACTTCTTCTGCTCTAACTGAAGTATGAAAAACTGTACGAGCTATATCATGAAGTACTCCTGACTGATAATCTGTTAATGGCCCATTTATTGTAGCACAAAGCCTATGCTGGCATGTAATCCATACCGTTCCATCCGTTTTACGTACAGAACAGACTGGCTTTAATTTCTTTTTGACTTTGCTGCAATAACCAGCCATGAATGGGCACTGTACTTGTGTACCCTCTTCAACTGGTTGAATTTGTACCTCATCAATATCAGTGCGCTGTCCTAGATATTCTGCGACTACCACAGGCATTTTTAAGTTTCCCCCTTGGATTACCTTGAAACTTATAAGCTCTTTAATAACTCCCTTGCCTTGGACTTAATTGCTTCTTTAACACTCGGATGACTTGAATTAATTGCTGCCATAAGAATCTCCTTTTCCCATTTATTTGAGAAAATGATAGTGGTGCTGTTTATTCTAGTGATCTGAGCACCGATCGATGACGCCTGTAGATTCGAAACCAACAACTTTTGGGCAAGCTGTTCCTTGTTAGAAGCAGAAGGTTGATCAAAATATTTTCGATAGTCTTCGTAATATTCAACAAAGTTTGATAATCCCACCGAAGCTTTAACACGCTCAAAACTCACCATGTTTGACTTGCCACCGCTCCCAACTTTTCAGAATAATGTTATCACAAAAATACTAAAATCGGACCATGTGGAAGAAGAAGTAACTAAAGTTTAAAAGTTGCGTGTGAACTATTTAATAGTCTAATTGTTCATGTGAACGAACAAGTCACCCGTTATCTCCCTTTTTAAAACTCCAAACAAATGCCGACTATATTCATAGATACTACGAGCGAGGTTTGGGGTGAACATGATGGCGGGTAAGTTAGACAAGCTTTTAAAGTGGGAAAAACGTCCGTTCTTGGACGAAATGCTAGACGAGGGGATTAGTTCGAATAAATGCGCTGAATGGCTACGGAGCGAAGGCTTCTCAATCTCGACGCCTACCGTTTACACCTACGCCAAACGGCGTAATAAGACGATCTACGAGTCAATTACTCGCGAAGGTACGGGTTTTGTTCGTGAATATGATCCTGAAACGAAGAAGTTTAAAAAACAGAGTGACGATACGTTTCCCGTGAAGAAAGTCGTTACAAAACGTTCTAAGGCAAGAGTGCGGGCTGACCTTGAGATGCTTGATGCAATTATCCAAAAGGGTATGGACACGCTGAGAGAGATGGAAGTCATATCCCCACAAACGGCTATCAAGGCTATTGAGATGAAGAACAAGCTTACAAATGGGCAGCATGGTGGACTTACGATGTATGGTGTAGAAGAGATTAGACACCGTGAGGCTGGAAAGGAAGCTGCGATCACGGCTGTCCTACTGAAGTTCATACCGGAAGAGAAGCATGAAGAAGTCTTTGCCGAGATGGAAAGGGCCACACGCGAATACTATGCATCTGTGGGCTTGGGCGAGGTATATGCGGCTATCGAGGAAGAAGAGAGCGAAAAGGGAAAAACTAGGAATAACGGAGAATGAAGAAGTTCTCCACAATAAATCGATTCAGGACACACGTAAAAACTTCCAAAACGAGACTTTGGACTCCATCACCTAGTTTCGTATGATCAGGAGAACCAAGCGAATCGTTGGAAGGAGAAGTAATAGATGTTGAAATGGGAAGAAGTCCAAGAGCAAATTGATGAGCTGATGAAGAGGTATTTGTTGAAATATCACGTTAACGTCAATATGGAACTTGAGGAATGGATCCAACATCAGTATCAAGCTTACTTGTTAAAAGGATACGATTGTTGGAGCAAATATAAAGACCTACCAATCGAGGAAAGCAGGTGAAGAGTCCAACTAACTTAAACGCCAGTAACCACTTTGTCTAGAATAGTATTATTAAGCTATTAAGCTATTAAGCGGATAGAAGAAGTATAGCCCTTTAATAGTAACAGCCCCCTAAATCGACGTAATGGTCGTAGGGGGCTGTTTCGTTTAGCTAGTCTGAGATTCTTATTGGCAGAGAGGATAGCGCTGTAATTACCTTGTTTAAAGAGTATGTAACCATTTGGAAATTAGGATAGAAAGAAAAAACGTCTAATTATAGTCGACTCACTTATCCTCAGTATCGATTAAATCAATAATCTCACGAATATCGTTGATCTCAAAAGTATCAGCTATCCGCTCAATGTGTTGAAAGTTAATATTTTGACGCTTCTGGTTAGAGAGTTCGCTTAGAGCTGCATGCCGAATATCTGTTAGTAGAAATAACTTGCGTAATGAAATGCCCTTACGCTTTATTAATTCCGGTATCTTTACGATAACTTTTTTTGCCATAACTCGCTCATCAAACAAGGGTTTCATAGGCTTGGAGGTGATGGCGGGTTTGATGACGAACTTTTTCAGAAAGTTATTAAGACCTTAACTGCAATGGCCAACGTTGGTCCGGATATTGTTGGTTACGTAATTATTGGAGTAGCTGATAATGATGTAGCAGCCAAACGAGTGGAAGCAATTTACGGAACAAGTTCAACTTTATTCAATAAATTTCATATTACTGGTATTCAGGGTGAAGCATCAAAATATAAAAATGGTCTTGATAGCTATTTCCAATTCATCATTCAAAGAATAGCTTCTATGCCAATTTCAGAAGCTGATAAAAATCAGATTTCAAGAAATATAAAACTTATTAATTACTATGAAAAATCAATACTGATATTCCAAATTGAAAGTAGAAATGAACCTTCGTTGTATGACGGTAAATATTACATTAGAAAGGGACCAAATAACGACCCCATACCACCTGAGGAATACCCAAACTTGTTCAGAAGATTTTTTGTTTAGATTGACACTTTAATAGTGTGATTAGATCTTTCTTCTGACTTCACCATTTAGATATGAAAGCAAATTCAGATCAATGCTTGGAAGCAAGCAACGGTGAATTGTAGATTTATGTATAGCACAGAACTCCAGTTCTGAACTTCAAAGGGCACCTACTATGGGTGCCCTTTAATTTTCGCCGATAGACCCGTTAAGCTGAGCCTTATCATAAGTGATGGTACACAGGATTAGGCAGGAGATTGTATTTGATAAACACTAATAATAAGCTTAAGAGAGAATGTTGAAAAAGTGGTATCGGACAAGAAGGTTTAGAGTAAAAACAAATGAAAAATGATGATGTCTTTTCGAGCCTCGTATCTCTTTAGATCGAGGTTTTTTTGAAACTGTTAGTTTAATTTAGGAGGTTGAGTATTGGAAATTTATAGATAAAAATACAGCGAAATTATAATAAGTCTTAAGTCTAAGGTAAAAAATTGCAAACAAACGTTTGTTTGTAGTAATATATACCTATGTTATAAGTGTGGTTAATTTTATTAGTTTGAGGGTTAATAAAGTGGACAAGGCATTCCTGTATGCACAAAGCAATTACAGAAAATATTCTAGCTAACAGTATACTGAATCAAGTATTTTCGAGTAGAGAACAATTACTACCGAGCGCCACGGTTTAATAACAGAAGTTACAAGTATTGTATAATTTAAACTTTAAAATAAATATATTTTGGTATTGATGATGCAGTAAAAAATCCTAAACTAGAAAATTGATACTACTCTCGAAAGGCTCTCCAATTAACTTAAATTTTAGTTCCTTATCGTCTTGAATGAGAGAGATATGTTGTTACTTTTTGTAAAAAGGGAGAGTAATGGAAATGTTAAAAATATTTATTTCGCATAAACAAGAAGATTGTGATACAGCGATAAGGATCGCAAATTATTTATTATTGCATAATATTGATTATTATTTGGATGTCTTAGATAAGCAACTTAGTGGCTCTGGTGATAATCTTACTAACCATCTAAGAAATAAATTAAGTGAATGTTCACATTTGATTGCAGTACTTTCGGAAAATACAAAACTTTCATGGTGGGTACCTTTCGAAATAGGGTTAGCTACTGAAAAAGAGTATCCTATATCTAGTTTTGTTACATTTCCCAAACAGGATCAAATACCAGAGTATTTATGGAAATGGCCATTACTTAAATCTAAAAATGACTTAGATCAATATATTTCAATACTGATTAAAGATAAGAGAGTGATTATACGGGAACAGACAATTGAAAGGGGGTTACTGGGAAGAATAACACCTAATTATGCAGAGGCATTCCACCGTAGTTTGAAAACTAAATTAGGCCAACCAATTTAGATGAAAATTTATCGGAGTTGAACGTATATTAGCAAAATATATCGAATTATCACTGTGGCATATTTATTGACCGTAGGATGGTTTGTAAGTTTATTACCTAAACTAATTATCCTACCTTTTCTTGTAACAGTTCAGCTAAGTGATCATGTATTTAATTGGATAGATTATATAATTACAACTTCTGTATTATTACCTGTGATAATAATATTCATTAAAAAGTCTAGAGAACCGTTCACTTTAGAAGGAAGGGGAATACCTTTATTTAAAGTATATCCTGAATATGAAGAGCCAATAAATAACTATTTGCAACAATTAGGGATTATTAAGAGGGTAGACTTCTTTGTTAATGACAATTATGATATTAACGCTTATGCAGTGGGTAATGCCAAGTATGGTATTGTTTCGTTGAATAAAGGATTGTTTGTTTCATCTATTAATAAAGATATTATACTTGCAGTTGTGTGCCATGAACTACATCACGTTAAGAATTGGAGCATCACACTTATAAACTATGAAATACACAATTTAATTAAAAGTGTTTATCAAAAGCTACAAAGAGTTGATGAAAAAGCTAATAATAGTAAAATTTCAAAATTATTTACATTAAATACTTTAACTTCACTTTGGATTTTTTGTTCATTTATGTTTTTGTTTCTGGTATCTATAAGCTTCAATCTATATCGAATACTTATTGATGAAATACTTGCTGATAAATTAGCAATTGATTTAACGAAAAGTAGAAAATTCGCTAAATTATTTAGAGAGGATAAACAAAATGTTTTAGGTGAGTTTGATGATATAATCTTTAATTCTCATCTTCCTTCAATAATGCGCTATAAAATAATTAATAAATATTACTATTTTAAATACATTCGTAAAGACTGGAGACGAAGTAGGGCAATTGTTATTTCCATTTTAATATCTGTAACCGGAACTTTATATATGGTAAATAAAAGCTTGCAATACACTTCAAAATTAGGCGATGTAATAATTAATATGGCCACAAAAAAATGGACTGAATTATTTAACGGAAACACGCATCTTGCTTTGATTACATTTTTCGCAATTATTACAGGGGGATGTGTAGCTTGGAACATTGTAAAGATAGTTAGAGCATTCCGTTTAAACAAAGTTTGGATAGAGAAATTAAGATTGATTACTATATCCCTATTCTTCCTTTCATTATGTTTTTTATGCATAGTAGCTATTTTTCCTAAACTAAAATTTTTAGCTATCCCCCCATTGATGCTTATGATAATAATGATTTTAATAACTAAAATATATGAAAAAATAATAAAAAGAAAACTTAAAGACTTTTAAGGGTCTGTCAGAAGAATTGATAACCTCAGTAATCCGTTTGTATTAAGGTTTCTACCATAGCGAAAACCTAGAAGAACAGATTGGTTGAGATGCAAAAGTAACTTTGGTAGGACTGTAAGTCATTTTCTGGGTTACTCAGATCCAATTTGAGGCTAAATTACCTACTAAAGTAAACAACCCGTCCTGCTTTTGTCAGTGAAACGGATTGTTTTCCGTTTGCTTCGGAGGTAATATATTGAATAGTAAGAAAAATAAAAGTGTAATGAACTAAGCGAACGGGAGTTATGGTTGTGGTTTTCTATATTCGAAAGGGGATAGTAACTTGGCAGACCCAAGAGCATTTATTAGCTTCGATTATGATCATGATAGCACAGAAAAGACACTATTTATTGGTCAGAGTAAGAACTCTAAAACACCATTCTCCATTCAAGACTGGTCGGCTAAATCCTCTATGCCTCAAAGCAAGTGGGAGGCTATTGTTGAAGAGAAGATAAAGAAAACAAATATGCTCATTGTCTTGGTAGGAAAGTACATGGCTAGTGCAACAGGAGTAAAAAAAGAGATAAAAATGGCAAAGGATAACGACGTTCCTATATTTGGAGTTTATGTTGGCGGAGCGGATTCGAGCAGTAATTTGCCAGATGGATTGCTAAGAAGTAGGGTAGTAAAGTGGGATTGGGAAAAAATCGCAGAGAAAATTGACCAGATGATGGGGGAAGGGAAGAACAAATAGATGTCGATAAACAGAAAAGCATTGGTTGTCGGAATCAATTACTACAAAGAAATTTCCCCACTATATGGTTGTGTAAATGATGCATATTCTATCAAATCAGTGCTTGATAGAAATAGTGATGGTACAATCAATTTTTCTGTCAATTTGATGGTAGCTATGGGTGAAGACAGTGCTATTTCAAGAAGACAGTTGAAGGATAATGTACAAGAACTTTTTTATGATGACTGTGAAGTCGCATTATTTTATTTTGCTGGGCATGGATATATCGAGAGTGTTGGTGGCTTTCTACTTACCTCTGATTGCAAGGATGGAGATGATGGACTGTCTTTAAATGAACTCCTTGCTATTGTGAATACATCTAGGGCAAAAAATAAAATAATTGTGTTAGATAGCTGCCATTCTGGAATAGCAGGTACTAATATATCAGATAATAATGCCTTGTTGAGTGAAGGAGTAACGATACTGACCGCATCAAGTGCAAAACAATATGCTACAGAAATGAATGGAAGTGGAGTGTTTACTACACTTTTTGTTGATGCATTAAACGGTGGTTCCTCAAATCTCGTTGGAGAAATTACTCCAGGAAGTGTGTATGCTCACATAGATCAGTCATTAGGTCCGTGGGAGCAGAGACCGATATTTAAAACAAATGTAAAGAATTTCGTTTCCTTACGAAAAGTAAATCCACCGATTAGTCTTTCTGATTTAAAATTGCTACCTGACCTTTTTGAAGAAATAAGTAGCCAATTTCAACTGGATCCTTCATTCGAGCCAGAGAGTGAACACCCCTTCGAAGAAAACACAAAAATATTTAGAGTGCTACAAAATTATAATCGTGTAAACCTGGTAGTACCGATCGGTGCGGAACATATGTATTTTGCAGCCATAAACAGTAAATCCTGCGAATTAACACCTTTAGGAATGCATTATTGGAATCTAGTGAAGAATGAGAGAATCTAAAAAGAAGCGACCGAGAATAATTTGCGGTCGCTTCTTTTTAGATAAAATTAAATAACTTCATTGCGCCCAATTGTTTTAACTATTCGGGTAAGTAACTTCTCATATAGATCATTTTCATTTTCCCATACTATATGATTAATTTGACTTGTATCAAAATTCACATCATTAAAGCTGTCTTTTCTACAAGTCATGATGACAACTTTATCGAGGGCTTTAGAAAATCCTGCTTCATAATAAACGCCGTTTTTTTGTCCTGTAAAATCGGCAACTACAAATAAGCTTCGTTTTATTTCATATATTATTTCAGGGACGATCCATTCATTATGTTCCTTTTGATGCATTAATATTGGTTCATATCCAGCTGCCTTTATAGAATCACATATGTATCTTCCGGCTTCTCTCAGTTCATCAGCGAAGCTCATGGCAATAAAAACTGTCGGTCGTTTTTGGTGAGATAGCAAATCTCGAATCACAATTAATTCGTATTTTTTTAGTGCATAGTCTGTAATATTGACAATAGAGTTGCCTAATTTTGTTCTTTCATAAACAAGATATCTTAATACATTCATTGCATAGCAAAACTCGACGTTATCGCATTGAATAATTTTCTTCCAAACATCATAAAATGTATAGTTATAATAACTACAATCAGCAAGATAAGATCTTTGGATGGTTTTAATTGAAGAAAGCTCTTCATAATCCCATCCCATCTCACTGTATAGCGATGCAACAACATTATTACCTAAATACGCCCATTCACTTTCGAATTCCTCACGTTCTTCCTCATCCCACTCTGCACAAGGTAGATTAATGTCGGCTTCTGCACAATTTTGATCTTCGAAAAATTTGTTTATGTGATTAACAGTATGGATTCTAAACCTGTCAAGTTTCCAACTAATATTTTCTAAGTTGCTGACTAATTCCTTAAAAGTATATAAATTCATTTGATTTCCCCTCTGATAAATTTATTTAGTTTATACGTTGTTTAATGCCACCTTGTGCAGTATCTATCGAGTGACTCAAATCTGAGGCGACGAATATAAGTTATATTTAATTTTGAAATTTTGGGCTACTTAATAACAGATTCTGCTCGTTGGAGATACATCTAACAAGCTCTATATAAGCGTAAATTTGCAGCCATTAATGATTTGTTTTTTGCCGGATTAGCATAAAGTTGTTAATTCTTGAAGTGCTTTTAACGTGGGTAGCATTCACTAAAGACAATAATTCATCAACGACTTTGAACTGTTGGGTATCATGTAAATTATAATAGAAGTTTTCACCATTTATAAATGATTTTTAAATAATTTAGATTTTCAGTGGAATTCTATATATTATAATTGTTAAACAGGTTTTTTAGGCTTGGTGAGCCTTATTATAGATAGTAGGTAAAGCAAAGAGTGGGGTTGTAAACTAATACCCTAACACGAAAGTCAATCCAGACGGTTAACGTTAAAGGATTATTAATTATGGAAGAGATAATGAATCGTTTTTCATATTTTAGATGAAAGTCTCTAAGAGTTTATCAAAGTAAAACCCCACAGATATTCTGTACCCCAGAGATGAATAGGAGTAATTAATGATATGGAAAGTAACTATTAGACGCTGGAAAGATGAGTGACCAATTAACAGTAATTGTTTGCATCATAGGAATGGAATGTATGTTCCGTGTTGGCGGATTTATAGTTATGCCCGTAAAGAAATTTTACGTTCGATCCGTTACGGTGAGCCTTATCATAATTGATGGGAAAACTTGGGTTAGAGAGGAGTAGAGGTCTATAGGAGTGATACATGTGTATTCCCCTAAAGTTAGAGTTTAGGGGGATTTTTGTATGGGAAAATGCGATAGTGTTTTCCAAATTGGTGATATGATTGTGGTAAGTTTGAAAGCTTGTTATTTTCAAAGGAACAAGAGATATCTAGTTGGTATCGGGAGGTTATTATGTATGGCGGTTCCAAAATACGATGAATTAATGAACCCTGCACTACAGGCTCTACATAATCTTGGGGGTTCGTCTTCAATATCTGAAATGGAAGATGAAGTAATAAAGATGTTGAACTTGTCCGAGGATGATGTTGCTGATATACATAGAGGTAATACTACAAAATTAAGCTATCGTTTAGCTTGGGCAAGAACGTATTTAAAGAGATTTGGATTGCTCGATAACTCAGCTAGAGGAGTATGGTCACTAACTCAAAAAGGGCTTCAAACCAAATCAATTAATAAGAAGCAAGTGAAGGACTTTGTTAAAGATGAAAAGTACCAACTTAATAATGAAGGTATCAATAATAACGATGATGGAAATATGAACATTCAAGAACAGTTTGAGTGGAAAGACTCGTTACTCGAAATAGTTAAACAGATACCTCCTGATTCATTTGAAAGGCTATGCATGAGACTATTGCGTGAATCTGGTTTTACTCACGTAACCGTGACGGGGAAAAGTGGAGATGGAGGAATTGATGGCAAAGGAGTTGTAAAGATCGGAGGGTTACTCTCATTCCATGTAGTCTTTCAATGCAAAAGATATAGGGATAGTGTGAGTTCAGCTGTCATAAGGGACTTTAGGGGGGCGATGCAAGGAAGAGCAGACAAAGGATTAATAATTACAACCGGTACATTTACTAGAGATGCTCGATTAGAAGCACAGCGAGATGGAGCTTCTCCGATTGATCTCATTGATGGCGATCAACTGACAGAGAAACTTAAAGAGACTCGACTAGGGGTTCATGTGGAAGAAAGGATCATTGAAGATATAAGTATTAATAGTGAATGGTTTAATAACTTGTAGTTTCCAGTAAGAGTATTCAGTTGTGTGCACTTGTTAAAATAGCAGGATACTTGGTCGGCAGTTCTCTCTAAGACCATTGTAGTATGTCCAACTTTTCTTATTTAAAAGGTTCTACCTTTTAAATAGACTCGCATAACGAAGGAGAGGGCAGACTCTCCCTCTTTTTTGCATTTCTTTGCCGAAGCATCCACCCCGGTGGACCATACCATAAGTGACGGCAAAAAATCGGAAAAGGCAGTTAACTATGGCTAATATATATATTGATCCATATGTTGCATATCTAAGATAAACAAAAGGGAGAACGTCCTCTGTTGCGCTCTCCCTTTTGCTTTGCAGGAAGATAATGTGTTTTTTTGAGTCAGATTCTACTCATATATAGCCTCCCTTATCTTCTATTTGTGCATAAGCCTCCCCAAGCCAATTGACTTATAATACCCCCCTCTCTACTTCCTACATCCTAAGGATTAAGCTTTAGCCAACCCCAGGAAGAGGCATACAGTTCCAACAAGCTTTCCCATTTTCGTAGTATGATTGTATTGAGCTAAGATGGAACATGCAAAAAGGCGGGAGACAATGAACGAACTACAAAAAGAAGCGCTGGAAGAGATGAAAACGGCGATTCATAAATGGTTTGACGAACAGGAGAATCGAAAGAACGCAGAGGAAGTGATCTTACGCACCACGCTGCAAGTAGGCATCTTTAACTTTGTCACTCTGGATTATCGGCCGGGCAGGACTAGGGTTGAGAGTTCGAAATCTGTGGGGAGTGCCGCAGGCAAAAAGTCGATGAAAGCTTCACCCTTTACACGGGAGCAGATATTGCATGAGGTTCAGCCCCTGCTGGTGGAAATCGTAAGGGAGAGGCTGGACAAGCTGGAAACGTCGCCGTTGATCAACTACCGTTTTACCTTCCAAGGAACCTTCGCAACGATGGACGGGCTGGTGGAATTAACGGTGCTGGAAACTGAATATGAAGAGAAAAAGCGGCAGCTTCTGGAGCGAATTCACTCCTATATCGAGGAAAAACTGGAGAAGGGCTCTTACCCGACAAACAGGCTGGAAACCTTCTTTTTGGCGCGCCATCTGCTGGACCCGTATTTGTTCCCCGAACCGGAAGCCGCAAAGACGATCGCTTTATTTGACAGGATTCAGGAGTTGAATAAAGAACAGGTTGAGGCTCTCGCGGAGCATCGAAGAGATATCATAAGGGCTTTGACCGACTGGGTCGAGAATGTATTTTTGCCGCGTTACTATGATGTCACCCGTTCCGAATACAGGGCCAATGAGTATATGCTCAAGCCGGATGCTGTTTTTGAGGATAAGGATGAGCCGAATCAGCCTATCGACCTTCTGTTGTACGGAGCGGTGATGATTATTCGTTACGAGCCGGAATTCAGCAAATTCATGGGACAGACTTTTCTGGAGCTGGCGAAGCAGCTTGGTAGCGGTAAAGCCGCGCGTATGCTGAAGGATGGCAGCGATAGCTTCTCACAAGAAGACGTCCATTTGCGCCATGAATTGGTCGAATGCAAGGCTAACGATGTTTTTTCCCTTTTCACAATCGTTATTCGCAAGGAAGAAGCCGGGGCGTACGAGCGGGCGATTTCGTTTATTCTCTCCCTGCTCCGAAAGGACTTCCCGAAAAGCTACAAAATCAAGTTGAAATCCAGCGCGAGAGAGTATTTACCCATTAAGGGGCTAGCCAAATCGGACACGCACCGTTTTTTTGCGAATGCTCTGGCTTATTCCGAGCTGCATCCTCTATTGGAGGAATACGCTCGTGAGGCGATGGAAGAGTATGAATGGTACGAGGATACGGAAAGTGAAAAAAGCGTAATGCCGGGCAGTTATGCTGTGTTCGGGCTGGGGCTTTCGTCCGAGCGGTATTTTCCGCTTGTTGAAGCATACATGGACCTTGTGGATGACGAGCATCAGTTGGTGCATGACAAGTTCACAGCTGTTTTTGCCGAAACCTATGGTATAACGGAACGCTCGACTCCCACCTTGATCACCTGCCTGCTGCGCTCCCACGATTCGCTAAAACTGAAGATTCAGCCGGAGCTGGAAAGCGAAGACAAGCTGTCGCTATTCGTACAACAAATAGAGAGGCTGTCGGATGACGAGGTTGAAAGGGTACTGTACCCGATTTGGGGCAATGTGGAGAAGTTAGCTGCATTGGCTCGCAAGGCGCGGGAACCGCACAAGGAGCTTATAATTCGTCTGCAAAAGGCGGCGGGTATAGCCTGACGGTGGCTCGGTGAAAGTGCATTGATAAGTATGTTTTTGAGTGAAACGATCTTATTTAGATAATTACAATGCTTCAAGAAAGTGGGAAAAGAACATGTACATAAGCAAATGGTGGGGAGATTTAATTGGCGGTTCCGATGATTCGCTGGCATTAGTAGACTATTTGGAACAATTGGGCTCAACGAGTGTGACGCTCAATCAGATTTTAAAGGACTTGGGTCTGGATGTTCTGCTTTCCGAGGGAGACTTGAAAAGCGGCGGAAGTATTGGATTTGATATAAAAAATGCTAACGGCACGTTTCGAGCAGAACTTGATATTGCCTGCTCAGTTCTAATTGATCTTTCAGCCATTGTGTTGGAGTCCCAAAAATCAGGCTATGTCGATTTGCATGATTTGGATGAGGATAGGCAGCCGCGCAAACTTTATATAGATGCCTCCGAAGAAAAAAGGAACCTGCTTCGGGATGAATTGTACAAGTTTTCCCGTGATCCGCTGGCTTACGAATTAGCCGAGCTTGTTCCGGCTGATGATATGAGAGAGCTTGCGGAAAAGGCAAAAATGATCGCAGATGAGCTGGCACCGTTAAGCTGAACCATTCCACAAGTAACGGCAAAATTTTTGCTATGGCGGCTTCAAATCACACAGGATAGGAGAGACGACGGTGCAACTTTCAGATTCCACCCATGCCGAAATTACCGTGCTGTGTAAACAAGGCGATGATTTGGTGAGAGCAGGCAATCTTGAGGAGGGCAAGAATAAGTACGTCGCTGCCCTTCGATTATTGCCGGAAAATCATCGAGAATGGGAGGCGGCAACGTGGATATATGTGGCTATTGGGGATGTCCATTTTCAAATGAAGAATTACGATAAGGCATTCAAGTGTTTCTATAATGCTGTACAGTGTCCGGAAGGGCTGGGGAATCCCTACGTTCATCTTCGGTTAGGGCAATTGTATTACGAACAGGAAAACCTTGATAAAGCGGCAGACGAGCTGACCCGGGCTTATATGGGTGCCGGGATTGCGATCTTTATGGAAGATGACCCAAAGTACCTTGAGTTTCTGGAGACAAAAATAGAGATTTGAAGTTCCGGGATTAGAACAATAGGGATAAAGGTTCCCGCGGAGTTAGGGAAGTCTAAGCTGGCGGGGAAGACGGAAGAAAGGGGCTGGTTGTGTCAGCCCCTCTTTCATTTCTTTTTCTCCAACTCCGCCTTTAATCTTGCATTCTCTTCCAATAGCTTTTGAACGTCCGGGACATCCTTGCCGGAAACCCAGCCATATAAATCGTCTCTTGCTGCATACTCCGGCAATAGATCACGAAGTACCATTTTAATGTGCCGTACATCTTCAACATAATAGATAGGGATTTGTTCCATGACCGATTGCTTAAACTCTTGAAACTTCTGATAGTATTCTATTGCTGCGAAGTCGTATGGCTTTTGTCTTAATGCTTCATCTGTGACAACAAAAGCAAATCTAGGTTTGCCTGCTTCTGCGGCATACTCATATTCCCAATGCGTATAGCTCTTGGATTCATCAGGAAGCGTTAAACCATAGAATCCTCCAAGAATCAGGATATATACATCGGACTCGTCGATCCATCTCTTCCTAATTTTCATAGGACTTTCCTTGAAAAATTGCTCGATTCCAGCAGGGATATGACCGGCTTGAAGTACGGCTTCAACAGCGGTATGTCTTTCTTCAATAAGATCGTTGAAAGTAGACGATATGTAAATTTGTAATTTTTTTCTCATAGGCCCACCCAAATGAAAGAATTGTATAAAAAGAATCTACCACTCACTCACTTTATTTGTCAAAATTGACTGGGTTTTCATGCGACAAGCAAGTGATTGTCCAGTTCTCTCACCTGGATTTTTATGAATAACACCGAAGCATTGGCGGCAAATAGCCAAGCGCGTGACCAAATTTTCGCTGATAGCCTCGTCAAGCTGAGCCTTATCACAAGGTAAAGGCAAGTTTTTACAGAGTTTGGGGAGAATTTGTCTCGCCAGCACATATCGTTGAACGAAAAAGGCCCCATAGTAGCAAGGGGCCTTAGAGTTGTTTATTGGTGCCTACTTTGTCTTCGTAGTATCAGAAGTTTTCTAAAACGATTTTTCCAATGGTCCGTCCAGATTCCAGCTTCTCATGGGCGAAACGTAGGTTTGCTGCATTGATAGGCTCGAGTCGTTCCGTCAGCGTAGTTTTTATTTTTCCATCATCGATTAAGTCCGCCAGTTCATTCAACAATTCGTGTTGTTTGATCATGTCATTGGTATGAAACAAGGATCGTGTAAACATGAACTCCCATACAAACGTTACACTTTTAGAAAATAGCAAGTCCATTTTCAAGCTCCCTGCCCAAGTCGTTTTATTTGTAGGAACGATAGAGCAAATTTTACCTTGGGGGACAATGACTTCCGCCATATTTTCAAGATGTTGAACCGTATCATTCAAGCAAAGGATATAATCGACGGCGTCAATACCAACTTCCTTGAGTTGAGGGAGAAAAGGGGTGTTGTGGTTTATGATAAAATCTGCGCCGAGACCTTTAGCCCATTGAATTGACTCTGGACGTGAAGCAGTACCGATGACGGTCAAACCTGCTAATTTTGCAAGTTGAATAGCAATCGATCCTACTCCTCCAGCTGCACCGATAATCAGTATGTTCTTGTTTTCACCTGTATTTACGTTAATTCCTAGACGATCAAAAAGGCCCTCCCATGCAGTTATCGAGGTGAGCGGTAATGCGGCCGCGGCGGCGAAATCCAAGCTTCTTGGCATATTTCCCACAATTCGTTCATCAACTAAGTGAAATTCACTGTTACTGCCAGGTCGAGACACACTGCCTGCATAATAGACCTTGTCCCCAGGTTTAAACATTTGGCAGTCAGGACCAACTTGTTCTACGATTCCAGCGGCATCCCAACCAAGAATTTTCGGTGAATCGGCTTCGTAGTTATGGCTTTCGCGGACGCCTACGTCTGCAGGGTTGACGGAGATTGCTTTCACACTTACAAGCAAATCGCGGCCTGTAGGTTCCGGTTTATCCAAGTGCAGATCAAAAAGGCTTTCCGGATTGGATATGGGGAGGTATTGGTAAGCACCGACAGCTTTCATCTTTTGGTGAGTATTCATGGGTATTCATCCTCTCAAATAGGAAATATTGTACAGTTGCATTGTAAATCGATTCAATTACTTTAAGTAAGTACGCATATTTTTATGGTATAGTATTAAAAATCAAACCATTGGGGGATAAGCTGATGGGAGACCGAAGAAAGAAATATGGAGCGAGTCCAGATATGCAAGCATGTCCAGTTGAAACAACGCTGGATGTGATTGGTGGAAAGTGGAAGGGGATCATTCTCTATCAGCTCCTGAACGGAACAAAAAGATTCAATGAATTCAGACGCCTCAATCCGGGAATCACGCAGTTTATGCTTACATTGCAGTTAAGAGAGCTTGAACGGGATGGCATCATTCATCGCGAAATATATAAAGAGGTTCCTCCAAGAGTGGAATACTCCCTTACTGATTTCGGAAGGACTCTCGAACCGGTCATTATGTCAATGAAAGTATGGGGCGAGTCTTATAAAGTGCGGCTTAATGAAAATCCAACGATACAAGGGGAGGAGAGTTAAAGGCAAGTTGAGCAGCAACCTAAGTAGTGGAGCGGGAAGGTTTGAGTAAATGTTCAGGGAGGGAATAGTTTAAAAATAGATAGAATATTAAAGTGGTGAACATGATGAAAGCGATCTTAATCGACGATGAAGAGCTAGCATTAAATTATTTGGAGCATCAGCTATTAAATATCGGCGATTTTCAAATTGTTGGCAAGTTTACGGACCCGATGATCGGCAAACGAGAGATTGAAAAAAATGAGATTGATATTGTCTTTTTGGATATTCAAACACCAAAGCTAAACGGTATCGAGTTGGCCGAACAGCTTTTGGAAGTGAAACCTCAATTACAAATTGTTTTCGTCACCGCATATGAGAGATATGCGATTAAAGCATTTGAGCTGAACGCCCTTGACTATGTCTTAAAGCCAGTTGGCAAGCAACGTCTGCAAAATACAATGAAACGAATTCAATCCATGATGGAAGAACATACGACCTTCTCCCTTCAGAAATCGGAGAATTTACAAATGAGTCTGTTTCAACAAGTAACGATTGTAGATGGAGGCCAGGAAATCCTACTTCGTTGGCGAACTGCCAAGGTGCAGCAGTTGTTCTTATATTTGGTTCAACACAGGGGAGCGGTGGTTAATAAAACGGCGATCATTGAGTTGCTCTGGCCAGAGCTTGAACCGGAAAAAGCCTATCATCAATTGTATACGGCTATCTATCATATTCGTAAAACGTTGGCGCCATTTAGTAAACATTTTCAAATCAGCAATACATCAGAAGGCTATAAGGTAAGACTAGAAAAAACCATCTTGGATGTGGATCAGTTTGAGCGTTTTTTTCGCTCTGATTTATCCTTATCTGCGGAGACGATTGGCGAATATGAACAAGCCATAGCTTTGTGTAAAGGAGATTATTAGCAAGAGCATAATTACATATGGGCTGAAAGCGAGCGTCAAAGATTACAACTGCAATGGGTGCAAACCGCCGTGAAAGTAGTGGATTGGTATTACGCCAATGATGAATGGGACAAAGCCATCACGCTATGTTTGGACATTTGTCACCGTTATCCGCTCGAGGAAGAAGCTTATTTTTTCCTTATGAAAATATTTGCTGACATGGGAAGGCACTCTTCGGTTCACAAGCAATACGATCAATTAACGAGTGTGTTATGGAACGAATTGCAAGAACAGCCTAATCCGGCTATTACAGAATGGTATCAACTTTGGAAGCAGAAAAATAAGGAATAA
The DNA here is from genome assembly GCF_001039275.2 of Brevibacillus brevis. Lineage (NCBI taxonomy): Bacteria > Bacillati > Bacillota > Bacilli > Caryophanales > Paenibacillaceae > Brevibacillus > Brevibacillus brevis. Next base: position 6,382,599 of record NZ_CP030117.1, on the reverse strand, counting down.
ACCAAGTGGATTATTCCTTATTTTGGGATTCTGAAAGTAACGATCGTACCTTGGTCAGGTGAGCTATCAATCGTTAATCCTTGGCTATATAGTTGTTTTAGTCGCCGTTCGATATTTCGCAGACCTACGCTTGCTCTTTTTTTGCCATGCCTGGTTTGGCTGAAAAGTTGATTCAGATCTTCCTCTGTTATCCCTTCCCCATCGTCTTCGATTGAAACTTCGAAATACTCCTCTTTGTCTTTGATGTGAATCCAGACTGTTCCCCCACTTGTGCGTTGCATTAAGCCGTGTTTGATTGCATTTTCGACTAGCGGTTGTATGGATAAGGGCGGTAAACAAAAATCGAGATCAGGCTTCAGATCCCATTCCACTTGCAATCGATCGCCAAATCGTTGCTTCTCGATATACAAATAAGATCGAACAAGGTCAAGTTCATCGTGAAGCGAGATAACGGGTTCAGAATTATGAAAGTCGAAGCTCAAACGCAAATAGTTGCTAAATTCTTCAAGCAGTGCCTGCATTTTCGTGAAGTCCTGGAGTCCCAAGGCGGCAATTGAATTTAATGCGTTAAATAAAAAATGAGGTTCGATTTGTGATTGTAACCATGCTCCTTCCATACGCAAACGTTCATCGAAGGAGATTTTAAACTCTGTTAAGGCTTTTACTCTTGCCTTTAATTCCCAAGCATCGACGGGTTTCTTAACATAGTCGTTCGCTCCTGCTTGAAAGCCGGCTATGATATCCTCGGTACGATTGCGCGCAGTCAAGAGCAGGACAGGCAGTTCTAAAACAGAGAATCGTTCCCGGATGATGCGTGTTAGTTCATAGCCGGATACGTGGGGCATCATGACGTCTGAGATGACCAGATCCACCGGTTTACGTTCCAGTATGGACAGGGCTTGCTGAGCGCTGGTTGCCGTGCTTACTTCATATTGATCTGATTCAAGCATTTTGCTAAGGATGTTCAGGTTAATACTGTCGTCATCCACAACGATAATTTTTGCTTTTCTATTCATAGAAGAAACCGTTTCTGTCGATGTCGTGATTTGATCAGTCGTTGCAGCGGCCATTTCTAGTGAAGTCTGCATCAATGTCTGAGCGCTGCTTTCTTCTATTGGAACGGAATCTGTAGCTAGTGGGAGTGTAAAAGTAAAGGCAGAGCCTTTTCCCAGGGTGGACTGAACGGATAGAGTACCGCCGTGTAGCTCCACCAACTGTTTGGAAATATGTAAGCCAAGCCCGAATCCGCCACTTGCTCTGATTGAATTGAGTTCCGCTTGTTCATAAGGTTGAAAAATGGTTTGCAGAGCCTTTTCCTCGATACCAACCCCAGTATCCACTACCTGGATATGCGCAAATCCTTTCGACGTTGTCGCGCGAATCGTGATGGTTCCTTCATCTGTAAATTTAATGGCATTATGCACCAAATTAAAAAGAATTTGAATCAGCCGATTTTCATCTCCCCGAACAGAAGGAAACGAATCGTCTATTTCCACTTTTAAAGCAATCGGTTTTCCGTCCAGCATCAGTTTCGCCATATCGAAAACACCAGCGAAGATAGACTGCAGGTTTAATTTTTTCTCATGCAGGCGAATGGTGTTCTCCTTTAATCGGGTTACATCCAGTAAATCATCTAGCATGAGCGTCAGACGTCTGCTGACATGCAGGAGAATATCCAGACGCTTTTTGTGTTCTTCATGAAGGGGCGTGTTTGTATCCTCGATAATCGATTGTGTGATATTGATGATGCCATGTAATGGGTTTCTCAGTTCATGAGAAGTATTTACCAAAAATTCATCCTTGCGCTTATCCTCTTGCTGTAATTTCTCAGCAAGATGTTTCGTCTCAGTCGTTGCCCGGAAAAATCGTCTAAACCAATATGCCGCAAAAGCAAGTACGGCAAAGATCAGATCGAAGGGGTAGTGAACAAATTCTATGCCTAATATGGCATAAGCAATCGTCCAGATCACATTCACCCCTACATACAAGCAAGCTAGCAGGAGAAATATAATGTCTTCCTTGTCCCGAATGGCTTTCCAGAGTATGTAGGCAGAAATAATGACGGATAGGAGCATCACGATAGAAAGTATTCTGATCATAGCTAAGATAGTTCCAACGGGTACGAAGAGGATGAACATGGCGTATAAACAGCACAAGCCACCGAAACCTTGTAAAATCCTTCTGTTCAGATAAGCAGGAAGCAGATGATGAAACAAGGCAGGTATGAAGGCGACTGCACCAACATAGACGAGAAATGTCAACTTAACGGTCCAATCATAGTCGAACTGCAACCAGACAAATAATAACTTGTCATCGGCTGTTACCACAGTCAATATTCCACAAATCATGACCAAAGAGAAATATACCAAGCCTTTATTTCTGGCACCCAAGAAGTACAGGAGCAAGGCATATAAACTATGGATCAGAAACACGACGAGTAATAATAGTTGCAAACTGATGGAGAGGATCGTCCGCATCTGTACAGCTTCTATCGTACCGAAGCGAATAGTTTTTGTGATTCCTCCTGCCCCGGCATCATTGGAAGCATGGATAAGCAACTCTACTTGGCCTTGTTCTGGTGTCAGTTTGACAGTATAGGGAATATTGCGTGCCTGATGCTCTATGAAGCTGGTTGCCGGTTGTCCCACCTGGGCGACTAATTTCCCATTGGCATAGACGGCCGAGGCAGTTCGAAGCTCATTGATCCTGAGCCCAAGTGTCTGTTCATGTTCCGGATCAAGCAAGATGCGTAGTCGATACGTGCCGAAGTGAAAGGAGTCCGGTATACCCTGCTCATGAACGAATGCCTCATCCCACCGACTGGGCACTTGGAGGTATGTCTGTCCCTCAGGTTTCTTCAGGCCGTTTCCCTCTATGAACTGAGAAGGGAAGAACTCCCACTCCCCATCCAACCGTAATGTTTGGTATTCCGAGAATTCCCACCCGCGTAAATCAAGCACACCTTGTACAGCCACTGGTTTTTCAGCGTAGTCAAAGGTGGTAAGAAAACTCATCCAGAGTAAGCGAATGGCTGTTACCACTAGTAGAGCAACAACGATCATTTTCGTCCATTTCCAGGCGACTGTTTTCATTTCAATGATTACCCTCAATGAATAGTAGTAAGAAAATTGTTAGGCCCCAGATCCAAAGAATATCATTTTTTCTCATAATGAATACTCTTCGACAAGATTTTCAGGACACCTCTTACTAAAGAATATATCAAGGTAGACTAGGAAAGTTGTAGAGGTTTTGTAGAGGCGGCCCTGTTAAGATGTCATATCGGGAAAGATCTATTGAAAAATAGATAGCTTATACAAAATATTTTAGAAGCTCCATCAAGCTCATAGGCAGAATAGCTTCTTTTGGTGAAGGGGGTGTTCGATGGATGAGGGCCGATTTCTTTCTTAGGCAATCGCAAGAAAGATAGAGACTTGAGAGGAGCGGAAGGAAGAGCAATGAATACTAGCACAAAGCGGCGAAATTGGTGGAGGCGTTCACTGGCGTTTATGCTCTTGTTGACGTTGGTGGCAAGCAGTTTCTCGATGCCAGGAGTCCCTGGAAGAGTACAGGCGGCTGAGGCGATAAAGTGGTTGACCTACAAGTTTGACATGAAAGACTTTGCGAACACGGATCAACAAGCTTTATTCAAGGTAAATGGAAATGCACATTGGGGCACTGGTGAGGATGCGGGCAAGATGGTCCTTACCGATAATATTAAGGCGCAACAAGGCAGTGTATTTAATAGAGTTGGGATCAGCCCGAATGAAAACATGTCATTTAGTACAGGTTTCTCCTTTGAAATCAATGCTTCCAGCTCTGGGGATGGAATGACCTTTGCCATCGTATCCGACCCGGAAAACCTGGGTGCACAAGGAGGCTTTCTTGGCATTGGCGGGCCGTGGGATGGCAAAGGGCCAGTGAAGCCAAGCGTAGCGGTAAAGTTTGATACGTATCAGAATGGTTCTGGATGGGGTGATCCTTCCAACAACTATATTGGCATTGCGGTAGATGGTGATGTGTACAACTATCCAAATGATCCTGTAAAGCAGACCTGGTTCAAGGATTTGAATGGTACAGGCCATGTATTATCCAATGGAAAGACGTACTATACTTGGATCGACTACGATGGTTCTGCCGAAACGCTGACCGTTTACTTTAGCGATACAGCAACAAAACCCGAGGCACCTTTTATTACGGGTAACGGCATAAATTTGAAGCAAGCTTTTGCAGGAAAAGATAAGATCTATGCAGGTTTTACAGCTGCGACAGGGGGAGCTGCTGAAAGTCACAAAGTCTTGAGCTGGTATTTCGTTAACGACCTTGCTCCGATTGGCAGCGATTTCGGCAACCCTGATACTTCCAGCGAATACAAACAGGCCCCATCCTCTCTGAACATGGAGGTTGGTTCAAAGGTAAATGGTGCTTATCCGATTGTGATTACTGCCAAAGATGCTACAGGCCAGAATGCTGTAGAGGTGCCTGTCGCGTTGACAAGCTCCCAGGCTGGAACCTGGAAGGATGCAACTGGCAACCCGATCACAGACTTGTCTACAGTGAAAACAGACAGCGAAGGAAAAGTGACCGTTTACTATATTCCCGACAATGCTTCAGTTGAAAGCAGTTTAAGCGCTGTGGCCATTGGTGGTGCTACGGCAACCGGAACAGTCTCTGCCATTGCGACATCAACATCACCAGGCGGGGTGAGTGAGGGCTTGCTCTCTTGGGTTGATGTAGAACAAAGTGCTGTGCTTTCGGGGAAACAAATCAATCAATTAACAGACTTGGCAGATGGCGGAGTATGGATGCCTAGCGGTGCTACTTCCAATGACAATGTGCCTAACGCTCTGAATTTTAATAGCGGAATCCAAATTGACTCTAATAAAGGATATTATACTCGCTCTTCCATTGATTTTAATAATAATGCTACTACGGCTAGGGAAATATTCTCTGTCCAAGCAAGTGACAGATATAGCGGATTTCCATGGGAGTTTGGAGGAAAATATATAGCTCCAGTTGTTTATGGAGGTAATAATGGAAAATCCATAAGCGCAAATTTCGGTAGAGACGAAGGTATCCTGAGCGCAGACGTCGGTGATTACCAATTAAAAAATGGAGCGATGTTAAATATCTGGAGTGCACCAAATGATTGGGTACTTTCGCTAAATGGGAAAGTGTTACAGACGACAAACAGCAATACTCCCAACTTTGTATCTCCTATAACAAGCGGAAGTAAACCTTATTATTTTGGTGCAGGTCATAACAGTCGCTTTTACGGGAAGATGTCTGAAACGATCCTTTATAACCGTAAATTGACTGATGAAGACCGAAACAAAGTCAACAGTTACCTTGCTTTAAAATACGGATTGACATTGAAAGATGATAATAATGCTCCGATTGATTATGTCGCTAGCGATGGCTCTACGATGTGGGCAGCTAGCAACAACACTGGCTACGGCAACCGCATAACAGGGATCGGTCGTGATGAAGTAGGTGCTTTGTATCAAAAGCAATCGAAATCTCAGGTTGACGGTGCCAATGTCACGCTTGCAATAGGAAATGCGATCGAAGAGACGAATGCCCTGAATACCAAGACAATTGCACAAGATAAATCATTCTTTGTTTTTAGCGATAATGGTGGAGACGTTACATTCGTGACTCCAATAACAAAAGATACAGAAAGTCTAAAACGTATTGGACGCACCTATAAAGTAGAGAAAACGAATTGGCAAGATACAGACATTACCCTGCACGTAGACAAAGTAGAAGGTGCTTCTGAGTGGCCTTTGTATCTGGTTGTTAGTGAGGATGAGCAATTCGATCAGAATGATGCGTTCCATCCACTAACAGATGGTACAGTAACACTTAATAGTGCTGAATTTGCACATGGCAATTATTTTACGGTTGCCGCAACTGTACCCGTACCAACAGATGCTACCATTGAGCAAACAGTAGCGGATGGCAATAAATTAACGGTGACGTTTGATCGAGGAGTGGCTTTAACCAATTTAACTGGGTTTACAATTACAGTTGATGGTACACCTGTAGAAAACGGTGGTCTAACTTTCAAAGTTGACGAAAACGATGCTACAAAGCTAGTGATCACCTTGCCAGCAGGTACGGATGTTTCCAATAAAGCAGTAAACATTTCCTATGATGGCTTGGGGAACTTAAAAGGTACAAACGGTGCTCCAGTAGATCCATTTAACAAAAATGTAGATTCTGGGGCGACACTTACGATTACTGAACCAAGTACCAATCCAGTCACGGTAACGAAGCCAGAGATTAAAGGAACAGCTGAACCTGGTTCTACCATCAAGGTAGTTATTAAAAATCAAGGCCAAGAAGTAGAGGTTTCAGGTGATATTATCGTAGATGAAAACGGCAACTGGACGTTTACACCTACCCAAGATTTAAAAGATGGTGAATATACAATTGTGGTAACAGCGACGACAGTAGACGGCAAGTCAGCCAAAGCGACAAAGTCTATCACCGTAGTTACAGCACCAACCGAACCTGTCGTCGACAAATCGAAGCTGCAAGCAAAAGCGGACGAAATCAAGTCCGAAAATCTAAAGGCAGACGATTACACAACCGAAAGCTGGGAAGAACTGCAAAAGGCATTGCAAAAAGCGGATGCGGTTCTGGCTGATCCAAACGCAACCCAACAAGAAGTAGACGAAGCGCTCTTGGCATTGACAAAAGCCAGAGAAGATTTGAAAAAACATAACGTGCCAACGCCTACAGTCGACAAATCGAAGCTGCAAGCAAAAGCGGACGAAATCCAATCCGAAAATCTGAAGGCAGACGATTACACAACCGAAAGCTGGGAAGAACTGCAAAAGGCATTGAAAAAAGCGGATGCGGTTCTCGTTGATCCAAATGCAACCCAAGAAGAAGTAGACGAAGCGCTCTCGGTATTAACAAAAGCCAGAGAAGGTTTGAAAAAACCAAGCGAGCCTACGCCTACAGTCGACAAATCAAAGTTGCAAGCAAAAGCGGACGAAATTAAATCCGAGAATCTAAAGGCAGACGATTACACAAGCGAGAGCTGGGAAGAACTGCAAAAGGCATTGCAAAAAGCGGATGCGGTTCTGGCTGACCCAAATGCAACCCAAGAAGAAGTAGACGAAGCGCTCTCGGCATTGACAAAGGCCAGAAAAGGTTTGAAAAAACCAAGCGTACCAACGCCTACACCTACAGTCGACAAATCAAAACTGCAAGCAAAAGCGGACGAAATCCAATCCGAGAGTCTTGAGGGTGAAGACTACACAAGCGAGAGCTGGGAAGAGCTGCAAAAAGCTTTGAGAAAAGCGGATGCAATACTGGCTGATCCAAATGCAACTCAAGAAGAAGTAGACAAAGCGCTTTCGGCATTGAAAAAGGCCAGAGAAGGTTTGAAAAAACCAGACGAGCCAACGCCAACACCTACAGTCGACAAATCAAAACTGCAAGCAAGAGTAGATGAAATTGACGATGAAGACTTGGATGAGGATGACTATACATCTTCCAGTTGGAGAAAACTCGAAAAAGCATTAAAGCGAGCAAATGACGTACTGGATGATCCTGATGCAACCCAAGACGAGGTAGACGAAGCACTTGCTGAGCTTAAAAAAGCAAGAAGAGGTTTAGAATCTGTCGATAAACGAGACAGAGACCGGGAAAAAGAACGGAAAAAAGACCGGGACGGCACTAATCAAGTTCAAAACCCGTTCTTTACTGGAGGCAACTCCGGTAATGTAGAACCGAAGCCAAGTGAGCCTGTGAAAGAAGAAAACGACCAAACAGGCTACATGAACGGCTATCCTACCGGAAACTTCGATCCAAATCGCCAAGTGACCCGTGCAGAAATGGCCATGATCCTGGTAAACACAGGAATGGTTAAGACTACATCCGCAAGTGGAATGTTTATGGACGTAGCCGACCAACATTGGGCGGCAGATGCGATTAGAAGAGCGAATGCAGCAGGGCTGATGAACGGTTATTCGAATGGCACGTTCAATCCGGGAGGCGGAATCACGCGCGCGGAAATGGCGACCATTGTATACAAACATCTGGGATTAAATGGAGACAGCATGCCGAACAACTTCTACGATGTACCAGCAGATCACTGGGCAACTCAGATTATCGCGGCAGTAAGTAAAGAAGGCTACATGTCCGGTTATCCAGATGGTACATTCCATCCCCAAAATACATTGACTCGAGCAGAAACGGTCACTATCATCAATCGTTTGCTGAACCATTCGCAGTTAAGTTCAGTAATAGGACAAAGCTGGCCAGATGTACCTCCAACCCATTGGGCGTACAAAGATATTGAAGCAGCAACCAAAAAGTAAAGGGAACTCTCTTTCCTAATCTAAGAAGACCGGAGTGCATATTTTATATGCTTCTCCGGTCTTTTTCGACTACTCTCATGACCCCTATGTATGAAGATTCATTCACATATACTGTAATTCGGGAAAATCCCTTGCAGGTAGGAATCCCACAGGTTATTGATAAATTCCATATTGATCTTGTTTTCAAACGCCTTGGAAATCAGACCAAAGTCGTCCGACGCATACCCTGCCAGCTCAGAATTCTGGGTTATCCGAAAAGTTTGCTTGAACACAAATTCCCTAATTTCTCTGATAACGGTATTTTCAGAGGGGTCAATTTCATCAACTTTTTTGTAACTAGAACTCCATGCCGTATCAAATTCAACAGCATCCCTAGCGTCTAATTCAGCGTCCCAATCAACATCTTTATTGAAGACATTCTCTAAAAAACGGTCATGACTGATTATCGAAAGTATCTCACTCGCTGTTTTCAACGAAACCCTACCCCCTTCCATAATATACTAATAGGGATCACTTTGTAGCACAATGGGATCTCGGTCTTCGTCATCAAATTGGCCAAGTGTCTGCGTTAAAACAATCCTGAATGAGGGAAAGGTTGTGCTTGACATCATGAAGAAAAGATAGAATAAACTATGGATATCTATTAGATCAATTCAGCGCGCAAAGCGGGAAATAGGTGATCACCAAATGAGAGCAAACCGGATGGAAGCGTTCAGCGATGGCGTGCTGGCAATTATCATTACGATTATGGTACTAGAATTCAAAGTACCAGAAGGCCACGACTGGCATTCGTTAATCGAATTAGGCCCAAAAGTTCTTAGCTACATCTTCAGTTTCGTTTATATCGGCATCTACTGGAACAATCATCATCATCTACTGCACATGGTTCGCACAATGAATGGGCGGCTCATGTGGCTGAATTTGATATTGCTCTTCTGGCTATCTCTTATTCCGTTTACAACCGCGTGGATGGGGGAAAGCCAGTTTGCGCCCACTCCGATGGCATTGTACGGGATCATTCTTTTGCTTGCAGCGACTTCTTACAGAATGCTTCAACTCGCAATCATTAATCAGCATTCTGGCGATTCTGCATTCGTAAAGTCAATGGGCAGAGACTGGAAGGTGAAAATATCTCCTGTTCTCTATTTGCTCGCGATATTGACCGCGTATGTGAGTCCATGGGTATCCGGCTTCTTTTACGTACTCGTTGCCGCGATCTGGGTCGTGCCGGAAAAGCGAATCGAGCACATTTTGAGAAGCGAATAATTGGATCTGAGAAAAGCATAGGAAACGAAAAGAAGCCTCCAAACCGGAGGCTTCTTTTTTTCAAGAGGTTGCCGTTATAGACAACACGGTGAGCCATATCATCAATGGAGATCGTTTTTTTCTGATTGGATTCGTTGTCATACCAGCGTAGAACCGCCATCTACTACAATGACCTGACGGGGAGAGCGAATACAAGAAACAGAATGGCTTCTACCTTAAGATGAAAAGATCATTTCAAAAATTCAGGCAAAAAGTAGGTAGACCAGGAAAGACCCATACTATAATGGAAATAACAACCATGCATGAGAAAGCGATTTGAGGAGGCCAGCTCGTGGGAAGATCATTCGCAAATTTGCCCCCGAAGTACTAGGCAAGTCAAAAGATAAGGCTCAAGCGATCAAAGTTGTCATGTATGTAAGCAAAAGCAACGAGAACTGGATTAGCGTGCTCCACGATTATTTTGTATGGGGCACAGTGAAGAAGATCGGCAAAACATTGTCCCAGCTTACCGAGGAACCAGTGATGACAGCCGGATATATGAATGAGGAAATATTCGAATTGTCGGTTTTCGAGAATGGAGACATTCAAGCCGAAAGAATCTTTTGTGAACAGTGGACAAGGGATGAATATGGACTCAAAGAAGAGCGTCTTCATGATGACTACCTGCGAGAAGTGTTAGATATCCAGGATTTTGACGACTTCATCAGCATGACCAGTCCTTATCAAGCCGTTGATAAGCTGTCGGAACTTGTAAGAATGTCGTTATGGAGTGATGCGGAGTGGATACCACACGAGGAATCTCTCAGAGAACGGTTCGAGAAATATGAATTTTGAAACTACATGAGCTGTATAGGCACGCCTCCTTGTTTTCAATAAAGATGATGAAAAGTGGTGGTGAACCAGAAATGGCTAAGGACGTATGGGACAACATATCCAAACGATATCACACCCGATTTATTCCACAGTTAATCCCCCTGCTACAGCGGAAGAAATAAACCTCTTAGAAAGCACATTAAACGTACAACTACCCATTCATTTTCGCGATTATCTATCTACATGGAACGGACAACAAGAGCAGGTGCCTTTTATCGGCTACAACTCCTTTTTGTCTATTCCAGCTATCATCGAAACATGGTCCATGCTGAATGAATTGGTTGAGGACGCGGGACAAATTTTTAAATATCACTCTGGTATGGGTTATCAAGAGGTGATTGCAGACTCATTCGAAGAGTTTTCCATTGAAATATTAAAGAGGTTCCAAGCCAACCAATTTTCATTTACGGATGGTGTTATTTCGTTTGAGGATCATTACTTGGTTTGATCACCGAAGGGCTTGCCATAGGAGGATGCACGCGTGCGAAAAATATGGAAGAGAAAGATTCTGATCAATAATCCTGTTGAACTGGACCGGGTTCAGATCGAGCAGGACTTACGCGAAGGCAACCAAGTGATCGTCCAGTTTTCTCACCCGGAGTTTTATGGCTCCATTTTGGAGGAAGTCGATGAGCTATGCGCGCGTTTGGATGAAAACTTCGGAGTGCGTTTCTACGGGCACTATTCTCTCTCGTTCGATGGACATACTCTCTTGCGGATTCCCCATGTCAAGATGCTGCATCTCAATAGTCTTGCCCATGCGCATAACACGGAAGTATTGGCCACGCTGAAACATTTGCATAGTTTACACCTGGGTATATACGAGCTGGAGAATTCGGACATTTTGGGAATAGATACGCTGCGCTCTCTCAGAGATTTATCGATTCTCTCTGAGAAAAAAATTCTCAACCTGCAATATTTGAAAGAGTTCTCTCATCTGGAGCAATTGCATGTCGGGGGCAAGGTGAAAAACCTGGAGGCGGTAGGCGATCTGAAGGATTTGAATTATCTCGCGCTGCATTCGATCAGCAAATTACCGTTACATTTTGTTAACCGACTGAAAAAGCTGAAGCACCTTCGCATTTTGCTTGGAGGACGAGAGCATATTCAGGAAATTGAAGAGAATGAAATCGACGATCTGGAGATTTCCAGAGTCCGCGGTTTTCATGACTTGTCCAATATCGCGAACTTCCGAGCGCTAACGCGTCTTGTGATTGAGGATCAAATTCAACTGCGTGAAGTCAGCTTTGATCGGGAGATGAAGGCGTTGGAGGAGCTATCCATTTGGAATTGTAAAGGCTTGGCTCGTTTGACGGGAATGGAGCAATTGCCTTCGCTGCGCAAGCTCCGCATTTTAAAAACAGCCATCGATTTTGATACCTTTATCCATCAAAAACTTCCAAGTGCTCTATCTACAGTGGAATTTGTTACTACCAAAACAAAAGTAGACCAAGAAATACAAGAATCGTTAGTAAAGTTAGGTTATCAAAAATGGAGCGGCTCCTGAAAAGGCCGCTTGCTCCCGGAATGAGTCGAGTGTGAGGAGAGAGGGTGAAGCCCATGTATGACACGTATGCTTCGTCTTTTGCGAAGTTTTTGGAACGGTTGATGGACGAGCGCAGATGAGGAAGTCTCGATTTGTAGGATACAGGAGGAGGCATTCATGTACATAGTATCGCAGCCAAAGCGGTTGTCCGATGGCCGAAACCAAGCGCTATCGAAGGAGGAAGCCGCTTTTTTTCCACCGGGATACTTCCGATTTTTACAGCAATTCGGTGAGGGGACTTACAGAGGATGGATGAATGTCAATTTGCCTGATACGGAGGTGCTTCAGCCTTTTGCCGAGTACGATTTATGGGAGCATGATGCTGGCAGCCCGATTACGCAGCAGCAAATCGGTCAGTGTGTTGCGATAGGCACTACGGTGGACGGCGATTTTCTGGCCGTGCATCTCCAGACCGATCAACTGCTTTGGCTGCCGAGGCATGCTGAGCGATTGAAGGCGCTATCGCTACAAGGGCAGAAGCAGGAAGACGAAGAGATGTATGCTAGAGTGCTGGACGAAATCTATCGCCAAGTATACGGAAGTGACCAAGAGGGAGCGGTTTATTATGAGCCGTGGTCGGAGACGCGGAGTCACCTCTTTTTGCGCTTACCCCCGATGCAGGATGGAATATCGTTGCCGGAGCTGGCTGGCATGTGCCAAGAAGCCTTTCTCCCTGATTTGGTGCTTGAGAACGAATATCTTTGCAAGCTGTTTTACCAGCAGCTAGGCGGCCATGTAAGGTTTAATTATGCCAACAGGCAAGAGGTTGCCGTCATGTACGAAGAGGATGCTGAACAAACATTTGCTGTTATGAAACAATGGCTTCTATCAAAAGGATGCGAAGTGTAATTCAGAAACAAAGAGCAACACGTAGTGGTAATCACTCATGTTGCTCTTTGTTGTAAACTCGCAAGCTAGCGTTTTTCCTTAAAAGAATCTATCATATACACCCATCCAATCAGCCCACACAAAACAAACCCAAACGCATGCAGCGATCCGTAAATCGGAATGAAATCGTGTATGGTTAATGAAAACATGCTTTTCAATATCGGATAGCAAATGGAAACGACGACAATGGTGTAAAAGGCCATGCAGGAAAGGACTAAAAAGAAGCTCAACTTATTCTGCAATGAGCCTCTCCTCAAGTAAGCAAGCAGATAAGTAGTGTAAATCGCAATATTACACGCGAACAAGGTGACGCCAATGTACTCAATCGGCTTCGAGAAAATAATCCCGACAGCGATCAGAATGGGGCCGATAATATCAACGGCAACGACCCAAGGATACCAGCTTTTCTTCGTCATGATCCGTCCCAATAGACCGATAAAAATCGGAACAATTGCTGATGAAAAATGAAAGTGGACCGAACTCAGGGCATGCGTCGCGGGTTTAGCCTGGAAGAGATCAAATTGATACTGATAGAGAGTGAACCAAATGCCCCCGATAAAAAAGTAAACGAGCCCCGCGCCAATCGCGATTTCCTCTGTCCTTCCTTTGCGATTCACAATAACGGTCAGGCCATAGAGGCAGAGCAAGAATGTGAACAGTAGCCACCCGAGCGAGAGGGTCCCTGGTATGGCTGTGCTTCCCAGTCCCCACGTTTTGCTGCCCATTACAGAGGCTAAGGCGAGAAGCGCTGCGGGAAAGTGAAGCAGCTTTATAGCAGCATAAATACCCCGTTGCTGTTTATTCTTTTCGTCATAGCGCAAAAGTAAAATCACTAGAGGTACAATGACGAAAGCTGCAAACATGAGGAATTTTTCGACAAGATTAAATGGAAAGTAATTCAGATAAAAGATAAGGATGGTTATGATCCCACCGGGAATCGCCGATATCAATGGTTTCATCACATGCCCCCAGGATGTCATTCGAGATGTTCATATAAGCGGTTGCTTATAGTAGTGTAACACATTTTGTGAGGGCTATTCTGTTCACGAGATAACTTCGTTTCAGCCGTTATTTTTGTACCCGTCCTTCTACAAGGCATGTGCCGGGGAAGTAGTGAGCAAAATCATATGCAAATCAACAAAAGGAGCATGCTGCGGCGTACTCCTTTTTAAATTTTTTTGCCGATAAGTTCATGAAGCTGAGACTAGGTGGCGGCAAGTCATTGGAGGAGAGTGGTCTGGAAGTATTGAATGGCTATTTGTCAGGATTGTCCTATTAAATCGGAGCATATTAAAATCAAACGAATCGATAGGAGAGAGAGCAGCCATGCATGATAAGCAAATTACGGAGCCAGACCATACGGCAGTGCGGGTCGCGTTGTGGCGGGCCTTGCACGTACAGGTCGATTCACCGCCGCATGTGTTAGAAGACGAGATCGGTCTGCGACTGGCGGACCCGGAAGACGGATGGCGCCAACGCCCTGACATGGACCCGGAGAGCACCAGCGGATTTCGAGCATCTATTGTGGCTCGTGCTCGCTTTATTGAAGATTTGGTCACCGGACAGCTCGGGCAAGGCGTCACCCAGTACGTCATCCTCGGCGCTGGCCTCGACACCTTTGCTCAGCGCCGACCAGAGATCGCTTCACGAATGCGGATCTTCGAGGTCGACCAGCCAGGCACACAGGGCTGGAAGAAGCAACGCTTGAGCGAGCTGGGCTTTGACATTCCCGAGTGGCTACGATTCGTAACCGTTGACTTCGAGGCAGGCGGGTCTTGGTGGGAGCAACTAAAGACCGCTGGCTTTGAGGCCAGACGACCGGCTGTGGTAGCATCCACTGGCGTCACTCAGTACCTCACCAAGGATGCGATTGTGGCTACGTTGGGCCAAGCAGCGACGCTTGCCCCAGGCTCCACGCTGGCTATGACGTTCCTGCTCCCCTTTAACCTCACAGAAACCAAGGAGCGTCCTGAGGTTGAAGAGGCGGAAAAGGGAGCACGAGCAAGCGGCACACCTTTTATCAGCTTCTTCACACCGCCGGAGATGGTGGCACTGGCCCGCGAGGCTGGTTTCCGAGAAGTCCAGCATGTATCCTCGGCAGAACTTAACCAGCGCTACTTCACCGGACGCACCGATGGTCTTTCGCTGCCAAGCGGAGAGGAGTTCCTGATAGCCACTACATAGAGTCGAGATGGGGCTTATGAACCGGAACGGGTCTCTATTAAATAGAAAAACTTCATAGAACTCCATTTGATAAGCTACGGTATTCCTCAGATAACCGTAGCTTTTTCCATAACAACTGTATTTCTCTGCCCTATTCTATGTGGTAAATTATGGACAGATTCTATTTAGATGTCTAAGAAGAAAATGACTAGGAGAGTCAAATGAAAAAGGGCCATGTCCTACTATTACTAGGCTTAGTAGTAATCATCTTGTCCGGTGCACGCATTTTGTGGATGGAATCGTTTCGTGATCAACAAGCGGACATTAAAAATGGGCAATTCGATTTGCGTGATTGGAATGCAGAAGATGGCGAAACTCTCTTACTCGATGGAGAGTGGGAGTTTTATCCCTCTCAATGGTTGATGGATGGCAGACGGCAACAAGGAATAGAAGAGAAGGAGCCAGCGCTTATTCAGGTTCCGGGAAGATGGAATGAAGCTTTGCATGCAGACAAGTCAACTCCCTATGGATTTGCTTCTTATCGCTTGCGTCTGTATGTAAATCCGGAAAAGGACCTGAATTATAGTATTCGTGTACCCAGCGTGCGCACGGCATCGGAATTATACGTAAACGGCCGTTTGCTTGCGAAATCGGGGCGGGTGGGGGAATCGGAGGATGAATATATTGCGAAGAATCTGCCTTATTCTTCAACCTTTACGGCAGATGAAAATGGCGTAATCGATATCGTCATTCAGGCGGCAAACTATGTGGATGGTCGAAGCAGCGGCATTGTTCGATCCATTAAATTTGGTTCAGAAGAAGCCATTGCAAAAGAAATAAAAGTCTCCGTTTCTACGCAGCTTCTGGCAGCCATGATATTTCTTATACATTCTGCTTATGCGTTTATTTTATTTTTACTAGGAGATAAGAAAAAGAATCTGCTGTATTTTTCTTTGCTGACATTATGCATAGCGCTTACTAGCGTGTTAAGCAACGATGAGAAGTTGTTCCACCAATTATTTTATATCGGCATTGATTGGGATTTTCGGTTAGCGAATATTGCCCTCGTTATTGGCGCCTACGCTTTGTTGGAGTGTATGAATCATCGCGAACTCCCTTTTTGGAGCAGGATGTATCCTGTATACAGGGTGATGAATTTTGGGACTGCTGGCATTACGCTGTTTTTAGACCCTGATCAGGTGACGATGCTCTTTCCCGTTTATTTTGGATTGGTCGGTATTGCCGCAGTGATCACGTTGATTTCCATCTTTAAAAAGTTGATCAAAGACATCATGAGCAATCTTTTACTGCTTTTTTCTTTTCTTGCGTTGCTTCACCATTTTATTTGGTCGTTAATTTGGCGGGAGAGTGGGTTGAGTCTAGTCTACTATCCGTTTGATCTGATTATTTCGATGGGTTGCTTAGCCACTGTGTGGTTTAAGGGCTATTTCATCATGCATGCCAACACAAAAGAAATTGCTGCAACCTTGCAAAGAATGAATGACCATAAGGATCAATTTCTGGCCAACACTTCACATGAATTTAAAAATCCGCTACATAGCATTCTGAACATGTCACAATCCGTTTTAAACAGGGAACGACATTTGTTGAAGGAAAGGAGTATCAAAGAGCTTGAAACGGTTTTATCTGTAGGGCGACGGCTGACATTGATATTAAATGATTTGATCGATGTAATGAGTTTACAGGAAGGCAACCCGCGCCTACAGAAAAAAGTCATATGGATTCAGCCCATCGTGACCGGGGTACTTGATATGCTGCAATTTAACACAGAAGTAAAGCCTGTAAAAATTGTAAATCAAATCCCTGAAGATTTTCCTCCCGTACACGCGGATGAGAATCGGGTGATTCAAATCGTTTTCAATTTACTTCACAATGCTGTGAAATATACGAGTGAAGGGATCATTTCGATTCAATCTTTTGCCAAGGACGGAAGAGCTTTTATTGTGATTCATGATACAGGGATTGGAATGGATGAAGACATGCAAAAGCGCCTATTCCGTCCTTATGAGCAAGCCAGCACGAGTGAGACCATGATTGAAGGTGGCTTTGGGTTAGGTCTACGAATAAGCAAGCAACTGGTTGAGCTTCATGGAGGGACGTTGGATGTATCCTCTGTTTTAGGGGAGGGCTCAACATTTACCTTTTCGTTAAAGCTGGCACAGATGGAAGCGGAGGAAGAGGTGGCTGTTTCTCGCTCATTCGAACCGATAGTCGTACAACCTATGCCGATTCAGGCAAAAGTGGAGATTCATTCAGCTACGAAACCAACAACTTTATTAGAAGTGAATCGCGATCATCCGCGCCTATTAATTGTGGATGATGACCCTGTTAACCTTCAGGTGCTGGAAGCCATACTACCTCCAGACGAATATGATGTAACAATGGTGACGAGTGGAAAAGAGGCGTTGGCCATACTGGATACAAAGGAATGGGATCTCGTCATCTCCGATATTATGATGCCGCAGATGTCCGGATATGAGCTAACACGAATGATTCGTGAGCGATTTACACTCACGGAACTCCCTGTTTTGCTTCTTACCGCAAGAAGCCAACCAAAAGATATTCAAAGTGGTTTTTTAGCGGGAGCAAACGATTACGTGACCAAACCAGTGGAAGGAATGGAAATAAAATCACGGATTAAGGCGCTAACTACGATTAAACAATCCGTCCGGGAACAACTGCGATTAGAAGCTGCATGGCTGCAAGCCCAAATCCAGCCTCATTTTTTATTTAATGCGTTGAGCGCTGTAACGGCTTTAAGTGACATCAATTTGGACAAGATGCGTGATTTACTGTATGAGTTCAGCAATTTTTTGAGGAATAAATTCAAATTTGAAGATATGGACGGGCTTGTTCCGATCGAAACGGAGCTAAGTCTGGTGCGCTCTTACCTATATATTGAAAAGGTTCGGTTTGAAGAAAGGCTGCAAGTTGTTTGGGAGATAGATGACTGTGAGGATATAAAAATTCCCTTTCTCACGATCCAGCCTCTCGTAGAAAATGCGATCATACATGGTGTGATGAACCGTATTCGTGGGGGGGAAATTAAGATTCGGATTTCCGTCCAGAAAACGCATGCTGAAATAACCGTTGAAGATGATGGGATCGGAATGGACGAAGATCAAGTACAACGACTTCTCGAAAGAAAAGCTGATAGCAGTTCAGGAGTAGGATTGATCAATACAGATCAGCGATTAAAGCGGCACTTCGGAACAGGTCTGCATATCGAAAGTACGCTAGGTACAGGGACAAAGATAACTTTTCATGTACGTAACAAGTTGAATAGCAAGAATTTGAGTGAAAAACACCCCGGTTCCTTATCTTAGGACCGGGGTTTGTTGTTTTCCAATGATTAGTAAAACTTATGATGACAATAACGAATTCCAATTGCTCGGCTTCTACTCACTGTGGTAGCTTAAAGTAAATAATCATATAAGATTACTCGGAATTAATTTTTTCTCGTGTGAGGTGTATATCGTTGGTACTTAAGGTAACAGACAGTCCTTTCAGTCAGGAACAAGTAGAGCTCCTAAATCGGTTGCTGCCTACGCTTTCGGAGGTGCAAAAGGTTTGGCTGAGCGGGTTTCTTGCAGCTCTTCACAAAGTGGAATCACCGATGGCCGCTGGGTTTCAAGCCGCTTCAACTGCGAATGGGCCAGTCATTTCCAAAGAGGTGACAGTGCTTTGCGGATCTCAATCCGGGAACAGCCAAAAGTTGGCGAAGGTGCTGACCGGAAAGCTTCAGGAGCACGGCTTCCACGTAACTCTTTCCTCCATGAGCGACTTTAAGACGAATACGTTGAAAAAGGTTGAAAACCTGCTTGTTGTGGTAAGCACACACGGGGATGGTGAACCACCGGACAACGCCATCTCCTTCCATGAGTTCCTGCACAGCAAAAGAGCGCCGCAATTGGTGGGCCTGCGTTTTTCCGTGCTGGCATTGGGCGATACTTCCTATGAATTGTTCTGCCAAACTGGCAAAGAGTTCGATAAGCGGTTAGAAGAGCTCGGTGGCAAGCGTCTTACTCCTCGAGTCGATTGCGATGTGGATTACGAAGAGCAAGCCTCTGAATGGATGAATCAAGTTCTGGCCTCTCTCAGTGAAACGTCGGTAACTCAGGTTGCTGCTGCAAGCGCAGTGATCGGGACAGGGACACAGACCGAATATTCACGGTCGAATCCGTTTCAGGCTGTGGTCTTGGAAAACTTGAATCTGAACGGACGGGGAGCAGATAAGGAAACTCGCCACCTGGAAATCTCCCTTGAGGGTTCCAATCTCGAGTATGAACCGGGTGACTGTTTGGGAGTCTATCCTAAAAATCATCCCGACCTTGTCCGTGAGCTGATTGACGCGATGGGCTGGAAGCCGGAAGAGCTCGTTCCCATTCATAAAAACGGGGAAGAGCGCACGTTGGAAGAGGCCTTGTCCAGTCATTTTGAAATCACGGTTCTCACCAAGCCCCTCCTGGAACAAGCAGTAAAGCTATCATCAGGAAACGGGTTGCAGGAACTGCTTGCGGAAGGGCGAGAGCAAGAGCTTCGTGATTATATTCGAAATCGGGATTTGCTGGACCTGGTAGAGGACTACGATTTGAAGGGCGTGCCTGCCAAAGAATTTGTCTCCATTCTTAGAAAGCTGCCGCCGCGTCTCTATTCGATTTCAAGCAGCTTAAAGTCCTACCCGGACGAAGTTCATCTGACAATTCGCAATGTTCACTATCAGGCTCATGGGCGTGATCGGTACGGCGTTTGTTCGAGCTATATCGCGAATCGTTTGGAAACGGGTGATACGCTGCCAGTATTTGTGCAGCATAACCCCAACTTTAAGCTCCCGGCTAACCCGGACATTCCGTTGATCATGATTGGTCCCGGCACGGGCGTCGCTCCATTCCGTGCCTTTCTGGGAGAACGGGAGGAGCTAGGGGCGACCGGCAAGACATGGCTTTTCTTTGGCGATCAGCATTTCTCCACGGACTTTCTGTATCAGCTCGAATGGCAGCGTTGGCTCAAACAGGGTGTACTGACGCACATGGATGTCGCGTTCTCTCGAGATACAAGCGAAAAGGTGTATGTTCAGCACCGGATGCTTGAGAAGAGCAAGGAGCTGTACCAATGGCTGCAGGCTGGGGCGCACGTATACGTATGCGGAGACGAGAAAAAGATGGCGCACGACGTTCACGCAGCCCTGGTCACCATTCTCCAACAAGAGGGTGGACTTGATTCAGAGGAAGCTGTTGCGTATTTGAAACGGATGCAGCAGGAAAAACGATATCAGCGAGATGTCTACTGAGTGTTGAGAAAGAATGAGAGGGGAGATCGAAACCATGTCAGAAAATCATTTGCTTTCGCCAAACAGTGCTCCTCACAGCGATGTAGAGGACATTAAACGCAAAAGCGATTACTTGCGGGGAAGTCTGACGGAAACGCTGGAAGACAGGATTTCTGGGTCCATCCCTGAGGATGATAACCGCTTGATGAAATTTCATGGCAGCTACATGCAGGATGACCGGGATCTTCGTAATGAACGGAGCAAACAGAAGCTGGAGCCAGCCTATCAATTCATGGTGCGCGTGCGTGCCGCTGGCGGCGTTGTCACACCAGAGCAATGGCTCATGATGGACGATATCGCCCAGCAGTTTGCCAATGGAACGATTCGTCTGACGACTCGTCAGTCTTTCCAACTGCATGGCGTGATTAAGTGGAATATGAAGCAGGTGATTCAAGAAGTAAACGAAGCCTTGTTAAGTACACTGGCTGCTTGTGGGGACGTCAACCGGAACGTCATGTGCAATCCGAATCCGTACGAGTCGGAAGTTCATCAAGAGGTTTACGAATGGGCCAAAAAAATAAGCAATCATCTCGACCCCCGGACCCGCGCCTATCATGAAATCTGGCTGGATGAAGAAAAGGTTGTCGACAGTCGGGATGGGGTAGAGCAAGAACCGATCTATGGGCCTGTCTATTTACCGCGCAAGTTTAAGATCGGCATCGCCGTACCGCCTGCCAACGATGTTGACGTTTTTTCTCAGGATTTGGGCTTTATCGCCATTCATGAGGAAGGTCGACTGCTGGGCTTCAACGTTGCGGTCGGGGGCGGGATGGGAATGACCCACGGCGACCCCAAAACATATCCGCAGGTGGCGCGGGTGATCGGCTTCGTCACACCAGGGCAAGTATTGGATGTCGCTGAGAAAACGGTCATGATTCAGAGAGACTATGGAGATCGCGCGGTTCGGAAGCACGCTCGGTTCAAATATACGATCGACGACCGCGGTATCGAATGGTTTATTCATGAACTGGAGCAACGACTGGGCTGGGAGCTGGAGCAGGCACGCGCCTATCACTTCGAGCATAATGGCGATCGCTACGGCTGGGTGAAAGGGAGTGACGATAACTGGCATTTTACCCTTTTCATTCAGAATGGACGTGTAAAAGACGAGGACAACTACCTCCTGAAGTCCGGTCTGCGGGAGATTGCCAAGGTGCATACAGGGGATTTCCGCCTGACGCCGAATCAGAACCTCCTCATTGGAAATGTCACCAGCGAAAAGAAGCCGGAAATTGAACAGATCATTCAAGCATACGGGCTCACCGATGGAACGACCTATTCTGCACTGCGGAGAAACTCCATGGCTTGTGTTTCGTTGCCGACTTGCGGACTCGCGATGGCTGAGGCAGAGCGTTATTTGCCAACACTACTGGATGAGATCGAGCTGATCTTGGATGAGGCGGGTTTGCGCGATGAGGAGATCGTGATTCGCATGACAGGATGCCCAAATGGATGCGCAAGACCTGCACTGGCGGAAATCTCTTTTATTGGGAAGGCTGTCGGTAAATACAACATGTATTTGGGTGGCGGTTTCTCCGGTAATCGATTGAACAAGCTGTATCGCGAAAACATCGGGGAAGCAGAAATACTGAATGAACTGCGACCGATCTTAAATCGGTATGCGAAGGAACGTGAGGAGGGCGAACATTTCGGAGATTTCGTCATTCGGGCAGGGTATGTAAAAGAAGTCAGATCGGGACTCGATTTTCATGAGTAGTGAGGCATAGCAGTCAAATGAAATAAAAGAAGAGCCCGCGAAAATGTGGGCTCTTTGTTGCTTGCATGCTTTTTAGGCTTCTCGCAGTTGTTGAATTACTTCCGCAGTGAACTGCTCTGTAAACCGGATGTGTCCATTTTCCTGTACGATCCGGCCTTCCTTCTTGCGATGGTCCAGCCATTCGCTAATCCATCCCGGGGCGTACCCGCCTTGACCGAATTCTCCGCCAAAGGCGATCATTTTCTCATAGACAGCTAGGTACTGTTCTTGAGTGGTACCGGGATATGACTTTGTGTATAGCCAAAACTGCACATCGTACATCAGATACGAGAGTTCATCCGCATGAAAAGAAAAATAGCCTTTTTCCTCTACAATCCGTGAACAAATGCTGCGTATTTTCTGATCGATTTGTTCCACTTCTGATACGGGCGTGCATAGCTCTTCCAGCAACGAAGAAAACTTCCCGTGGGCTACTTTGTAAAGAGCGGCTTCCTTGTCCTCCTCGGAGGTATCGTATTCTTCTTCGCTCACCAAGCCCCTGATAAACGCCTCGAAATTTTCAGCCAGGAAAGTAATTTCATAATCGCTTTCCTGATCGACGTGGATGACTTCAGGTTCGCCGTCTCTCCCGCAAGCACGGTAATCTAGCATCACAACGTCATGTCCAGCAGAAGGACAATCGCAGATGACGACTCCAATGTCGGGATATCCCCAGTCTTCAATCATAAATTGACTGCCGAGATCCCCACAGAGCGAATAGCTTTTCTCTCGGCCAATGCCTAGAATGCCCGTAATCGCAATATGATCCTCAGCCCAGGAGGTAGGGTCTTCTGTTGGAAAGCACGTGTTTTTCGGAATGCCGCCATTCTGCTGCTTCATTAGTGCAAGATAGGAGGCAGGGAGCTTGTAACCCAGCTCTTCCTCGATCGATGCGATCAGTTCATCCGTGGGTGGCTCGGAAAGATAGGCCTTTTTCGCGTACTCGCTGTCGTCCCAAAAGTCTTCCAATGACATATTCGAAAAAGGGACTTCCTCCGATGCTGAACCCTCAACAGCCGCTGCCCTTTTGGCAGCCATCCGAAGCTCTTGTCTTTGCTGCTTCTCCGATTTTTGCAAACTCCATCTTAGCCATGATTCGGTATTCTGATTACCGGTTTCTAGCTTGTCAGAAGTACGGAATGCCTGTGCCGCCTCTTCATATCTTTTCAAATGATAGTGAGCAAAACCTACCCGAAAATGCCAGACTGGATCTTGTTGACCTGCTTCAGCAATTTTCTTCAATTGGTCGAGCGCCTCATCATAAAGTCCCAAGTTGTTATAAGCTCTGCCCAGTCGGCTGACCGCCTCATAGTCTCGTTCCTCCTCGGGAACGGTTAACAGCAGGTCCACAATTCGCTGGTGTTCGTCTTCTTCATGCCAGCGATTCAATTGTTCGATAAGTGCCTGGTCCATTGCAACCTCCTAAACGATTCTTTTTCGTAGATGTTAGGCACGCGGAGCTACCACCATCTACCAAACGATTATGTATTCATATAAGATTAATGTATTTCGTATCGTTTGTGCACATCTGATTTAGAAGGGGTTAAACATTAAGGGGGCGTACAAGTTGAGTAAGTTGGATATCCATGACGTATGGTTCGATTTTGCCGCAGCCTTTGTGCAGAAAAAGAATGCTTCGGGCTGGAACACACTGACCTCACAGGAACAAGAGATTGCCGCCTTGTGGCTGTTGGAAGCGGATATATATAACGGCGGGTTTTTGCAGTTTTTTTGCAACTGGGGAGAAGAGGCATATATCTATGCGGTACGGGCCTTACAAGCCATTGGGGCAGTACATGCACTCGAAATCATCCAATCCGGCTATGCCTGCATCGAGCATTTATCGGAAGACAATCGCCTCACCCAACTCTGGGATATTCCACAGTTTCTTACCGAGGAAGAGGCAGAACGGCTGGATAAGCTTGATCAGAGCTTTTGGGAAGACCAGGATCGTATTGCTGAAGTGGCACATCAATATTACGTACAGCAGTTGGGAATACCCACCCCATCATAAGGAGAAGTGGGTGGGTACGATCAAAGAGACTTCGATACTTATTCGACGACAGCACTATCTCCATCTGACTGGAGCATATGCAGCAGCTCTTGAATAGCGGGAGCGAGCTTATCGTTCCCCTCCATAATCGCGGTGAAAACGGGAATGGCATCCTTTAGCAGCAAATAACTGAAAGAAAAATAGCTGAAAAAGGCTTCCTGCTCATAGCCCCGCGGCTCCTCTTCTTCCCACCAAAATTCATCGTCTTCCTCGTCCTCTGGCCACAAGTACTTTTCGTCCAATAGCTCGTTCATGGTCTCAACCGCATTTTGTGAACCCATTTCGTCCACGTTTATAGCGGAAGCGACAGCCAAGTACAACTCCATTTCCTGCGAAGAGACCTGCTCGGGTTTCTGTTTGGCCAGCTCCTGCAAGAGTATCAGCAGCACCCACGGCGTCGTCTGCCACAAGGTGCTTTGATGCTCGATTAGATTGGCCAATTCCTCATATTGCCTGGACTCTATTAGCCGCGGAATGTCCGTCCCTCTGCCATAGGCTGTCGTCAAACGCTGCCACGGAATGTTGATGGTCAGGTGGGTCAAAGAGTTCATCTCCATCTCTCCTTAGACTTATCTCCATACTTATTTCTAGCTACTTTACAGCTACTCAGCAAGGGAAGCGGCTTTGTATAATAGTCCATTCCACCAAAAGATATCCCTCAAAACAGACGAAGCATTTTCTAGTCACCTATGTTCTACCTATTAGACGAAAAGCCCTCTTTTACAAAGTTGTCGGTTAACGAGGCAACTTACTTTAAATAAATGAATAATAATCGAAAACTAATATAGGATAATTTTGTAAATTATGATAAATTATAGGTAATCATTTGAGAGACCTGCTAGCTTATAGTGACAATTTTTATTAGAGGGGAGCCGTAAACTATGAATTCGACTGTCGACAACATGAAAATTTCTCTTGGAGAGGATTGTTATCTTGATATAGAACAAGAGGTCATTGTAAAAGAGGGAATGGAACGCGCTCTTTCTCGAACGATGTTTAAAGTCTTGCGTTACTTAGCAGAAAAGATGGGAGAAGAAAGGACACCAACTGAATTAATCCGGCGTGGCTGGGGAAAAAACAGCACCATTCAAAAGGATGCTCTATATGTAGTGATAAAACGGATTCGTGAGCGTCTTGAAGATGATCCTTCGAAACCTCAATGTCTAGTTTCCAACTATGGAAAAGGATATGTCTTGTACCCGAGAAAAAAGAAGAAGGCGCTCTCGAAATAATATGAGAGATTATAATTTTCCAAAAACTATATAAACTGTAAGTTTTTAGGTAAATTATTGTGATAATATTATTTGTGCAAGGCAAAAAATACAAAGAATTGAAGGAGATGGAAATTTTGTTGAAGAAAAGTATGGTAGGCGTAATTGCAGCACTTACTTTGGCAATGGGTTCTCAGGCGATGGCGGCAGAAGAAATTCAGACAAAAGGCAAGGTTGAACTAGTCAACTCTAAGGTGTCTCCGTTCGCGGTAGAAAACGTTGGTGGCGGTACCTGGGATTACGGCACAAAGAACTCTGGTTCGCAAAAGCACTGCTGGTCCCATTACAATCACCCGGAGAACTATCACTCTTCGACAGCTAAGGTAGGAAGCAGCACTGATAAGGCTTATGCGGACGCTGGTGAGTATTCAAAGGCAGATGCTTACGGACCAAAAGATAAAACCGGGTATGCATACTGGGATAACGAGGCAACTCCACCTAAATAATAGAATAGTTGGAAATCAACTACCATACGTTACTCTTTTGAGTAGCGTATGGTATGTTTGTGAGAAAGGGCGGAGTTTTTCATCACATGAGGGGAGCGGGTGAATTGAAAAAGACATTATCATGTTTGCTAGTTCTTGTTTTCGCGGTGTCTTTTCTATTGGTTTACAATGAAAACTATCGAAATGAACTTGATCGAATGGAAAAGGCAGGAGAGGGGATATCAAAGCAGTTTGAGATTCCCAACTATGCGAATTTTGCTGCACCAGATGAAATGTACCCGATCTTACTCGAAGCAGCCGTCGACAGCAAGGTCAATATCTTCCGAACACAGATAGACTACAGTGTAGATGACGAGGCTCAAATTCACAAATACGTGCTGCTGACAAACAAAACCCGGTTGTTTGATTCCTTTCGATTAACAACGGGCAAGTTTTTGACCGCGGAAGACACGCAGAAGAGCAACTCCTTTCTATCTACGGTAGATACCGGTAATCAGGATCAGGTGGGTATCATCAAGAGTTTTGGTGGTCATTACCTTTTTGAAATGAAACCGCTTAAGACTGTTTATGAACATCTTCCAGTAGCAGGCGAGTATTTTATCGAGGGGACTGAAGAACGGTACAATGAGTTTGTTGACCGTGTCATTCAAAAAATAATTGCTAATAAACTGGTTGGCCAAGGGGCCGTGATAACTACTGAAGATTTCAAGGGTCAATCATACAATTCTGGAGAAATGGAAATCGAGGAAGATTTCTTTACATACATCAAGTACGTAATAATTACCATCGTGATCATTATGCTCATCTACTACATATTTAATGAATCCAAGCGGATCGGCGTTATGAAGATGCATGGATTGTCTAACTTATATCTCTGGTATCTGGTCGTAGGGAGATTCATTACCATTCTTTTTCTTCTTTCAGCATCAGCCTCCGTACTTGCGGCCTTGCTAATTAAGGACACAACTGTTTCATTCATCGGAAGTGTTGTCATTTCCCAGTTGATTAGTTTTGTCATTGTCACTTTCATTTCACTTTTCGCCTACATTTATATTTCTAGGATCAAGGTAGTTGATGTAATCAAAAATCGCAAACAAACGAATGTCATTTTTGCGTTGAACACCCTGCTCAAGATCGGATGCTCCATCTTTCTGATATTAGTCATCCTATCAATTTGGGGTCAGTATCATGAATTGAGCATCAAGCAGGAAAATCTGAAGAGTTGGGAGCGTAGCAAGGATTATGGTGTGTTCTATCCCGTAAAGGTTGGGAATGATTCGGAGGATGTAGAGAAAGGTTCACCAAAAACGACGGTAACTGAAGTGACAGGCCTTTACCCTCTACTCAATCGAATGGGAGCCTTATACATCAACGCGATAGCGTATGAGCAACAATCACTTATTCTTAACAGGGAGTCTAGCGGTATACGTTCTATTTCTGTAAACCTTAATTATTTGCAAGAGTTTCCCGTGTATGATACTCAAAACAATCCTGTGGGAATATCAGAAGGGACAAGCGATTTCATTTTGCTTGTACCTGAAAAATATCGTGATAAAGAAAAAGATATTCTGGATTACTTTAAGAAAATCAGAAAGGGTCGTATGGAAGCGGATGAAAATCTGTTTAAAGTAGTGATTCCCGACAGCGTAAGGAATCAACAGCTTACCATCATTTGGACTGCGAATGACCAGAAAATTTTCAGCTTCAACCCTGATGTATTTCGCTTAGAAAACAATATGATTGTAGATCCGATCATCCAAGTGATCACCGAGAAAAACAGTCTTGTTGCAGATAAAGCAAACATGATGACTGGTGGTGGAGGGCGGGATCCTTTGAAGGTGAAGTTGATCAATAGAGACAGTCAGCAGACAGTAAAGGCGCTGGAGCCAGAAATGAAAAGGCTCAAACTCGATGACAACCTGACCACCCTGATATCTGTTGACCAGTATGTTATCGAGCAGATATACGATCTACAAAAGCAGAGGGACCAGCTTTTGTTCCTTAGCATCGGATTGGTAGCGGGATTAATCGTGTTGGTTGTGCAGAATCTGAGCGTATTCTTCAGTAAATTTCAACGAAGATTTATCGTTCGCAGATTATTTGGTACCGGTTTTATTAAAACATACAAAGAGTATTTGTGGTTTTTACTAGCGACATGGGTGATTCAAATCGGTATCTGTTTTCTTATTAACAATGGGCTGGCAACTAGTGTGTTGGAGAAGGCGGCAAGCGTATTTGCAGTGGCGACATCCATCTATCAGACAATCGGGTCATCTGACATCAACGTGTTTGCAGTAGGGGTTGGAGTGATGGTAATTGAATTGATGGCATCTGTTGTTGCACTCTTCGTTATCGAACGGAAAAACAAAGTGAAAGTCCTGAAAGGAGGGGGTTGAGCAGTATGAAAACGGTATGTGAGCTGGTGGACGTCAGCAAGCGCTATGAAGACCATTTGGTACTTGAACATGTGAATTTGAAGGTCTATGAGGGTGAAATGCTCGCCATTACTGGGAAAAGCGGCTCCGGAAAGACAACTGTTTTAAATATCATGGGATTGCTAGAAAAACCGAGTGGTGGCACTGTCAAACTGTTTGAAAAAAATAGTCCTCGGATTGGTTCAGCTCAAGCAAACAGGCTTCTTCGGACAAAGATCGGTTACTTGTTCCAAAATTACGCATTAATTGACGATGCAACAGTGGACTATAATCTTGAAATTCCGTTACTCTATTCAAGAAACTCGCGAAAGGAAAAGCAAAAGCTAAAAATCGATGCGCTTGAAAAAGTGGGTTTGAATATACCGCTTAAGCAAAAAACATACGGCTTGTCAGGCGGAGAGCAGCAGCGGGTAGCGATTGCGAGAACTTTATTAAAACCATGCGACCTCATCCTTGCTGATGAACCTACGGGCTCATTGGATATGGACAATAGAAACGAAATTGTTAAGCTTCTAAAAGGACTCAATGATGATGGCAAAACAATTATAATCGTTACGCATGATCAATACGTTGCGGAAGCGTGTGACAGAACCATAAAACTGTCGTAAATGTCATAAGCTTCATCGACGCACCTGAGCTCGGTCCTCTACTGTGCTCAGGTTTTTTCATCTAAATGGGACCCTTGCAAAAAGCTGAGTTAAGGCTCTGTAGACAGCATTCTTACATTTTTACCAACATTAAATAGTTATTAATCCTCTAATTATAATAGATAATTGAATCAATAAATAATTTCTATGATATAGTTATAGTTGTGAAAGGTAAGATGTTTTCGTAGCGTCTTGCAACGGGGCAAGGAGCTACTACTTCTTTTTTACAAAAACAGTAGATAAGGAAGGGTAATATGAGCTCCATACAGCAAAAAACAGACGTTATTTTGATTGGTGCAGGGGTCATGAGCGCAACTCTGGGAGCATTACTGAAAGAATTGGCACCGGAGTTGGAAATCAAAGTTTTTGAGAAACTCGCAAAAGCAGGCGAAGAAAGCTCTAACGAATGGAATAATGCGGGTACTGGCCACGCGGCACTCTGTGAGCTGAACTATACATCCGAGAAAGCTGACGGATCTATAGATATTAGCAAAGCGATTAAAATCAATGAACATTTTCATCTGTCCAGACAATTCTGGGCTTACCTTGTAAAAAACAATCTCATCCAAAATCCGCAAGACTTTATCATGCCGATACCTCATATGAGTATGGTACAAGGCGAAAAGAATGTAAGCTTTTTGAAAAAACGTTTTGAGGCGCTGGCAAACAATCCTCTCTTTCAAGGGATGGAATACTCCGATGACCCTGAAAAACTGAAGGAATGGATTCCGCTCATCATGGAAGGCCGCGCATCGAATGAACCAATAGCTGCAACCAAAATCGACTCTGGTACGGATGTCAATTTTGGTGCTTTGACACGTATGTTGTTTGATTACCTGAAGACGAAAGACGTCGCGATTAACTACAACCATGCTGTTGAGGATATCAAACGTACGAGCGACGGCATGTGGAAATTGAAAGTGTACAATATGGCTACCGGTAACATCGAAGACCATATTGCCAAATTCGTCTTTATCGGCGGTGGCGGCGGAAGCTTGCACTTGCTCCAAAAAACCGGTATTCCAGAGTCCAAACATATTGGCGGTTTCCCGGTAAGCGGATTGTTCATGGTTTGTAAAAATCAGGAAGTGGTAGAGCAGCACCATGCAAAAGTGTACGGTAAAGCAAAGGTCGGCGCTCCTCCAATGTCGGTACCGCATCTGGATACCAGATACATCGACAACAAGAAATCCTTGCTGTTTGGACCTTTTGCGGGATTCTCGCCAAAGTTCTTAAAAACAGGTTCCAATATGGATTTGATCACTTCCGTAAAACCGAACAACGTCATCACGATGTTGGCGGCAGGCGTAAAAGAAATGGCATTGACCAAATACTTGATCGAGCAAGTTATGTTATCGCATGAAAAGCGCATGGAAGAACTACGGGAGTTCATTCCGAATGCGAAAAGCGAAGAGTGGGATATCGTGGTAGCCGGTCAACGCGTGCAAGTTATCAAGGATACACCAGCAGGAAAAGGTACCCTTCAATTTGGTACAGAAGTGGTTAGTGCCGCTGATGGCTCCGTAGCTGCATTGCTCGGCGCATCTCCTGGTGCTTCTACAGCTGTTCAGGTTATGCTTGAGGTATTAGAAAAATGCTTCCCGCAACGTATGGCAGAGTGGGAACCGAAAATCAAAGAAATGATTCCTTCTTATGGCGTGTCACTCTTGCAAAACCAAGAGCTTCTTCAAGAGATTCAACGTTCGACAGACGAGGCGCTTGGTCTCGTTGAAAAAGAACTGGCTTATAGTTAATTAGTTAATAGCAATCTTTTGGAACCTTTGATCCGTTTTTGGATTGAAGGTTCTTTTTGATTTCGCAGAGTAGAAGTGGGGGAGATGAAGGAAGAAGGCTCCGCCACACACCATGACGGAGCCTTCCATTATCTATGAGGCGTCATACCAAACTACTCTACTTCCGCTTCCAACGTCACTTTCACCTTCACAGTCTCCGTCACCGACTCATCTTCCTTAGAAGTAATCGTCACATACAGCGTAACGGTCTCTTCCCCTTCGGCAGGCAGCTCCTTCAGAATCCCCTCGTCATCGATAAGCGCCTCATCAGAGCTCTTTGTCACCTGATAAGTCACATCAGCGCTTTCTTCCGGCAGGGCAAGCACTGGCTGATCCAGCTCTGTGGTGTTCGCAATCTCAATCTCGAATTGCTCTATGGCTTCCTCAACTACCTTGGACAAGACCGCGTTTTTATTCGATGCTTTAATCATGAAGGATTTCCAAGCCTCGTATTCTTTTACAATCTGTTCGCCCTTCGGCTTGCTTTGGTCAACACTTCGACCGACGAGCTTCAGCTTGTATTTGCCTGGATCGAGCTTCTTCGCTACTTGGCTACCATCGTAGTAAGTACCATCGAGATTAGAGAAGGTGATAGGGCCCGGTGCAATCAGCGCGTAATTGTTGAACACGGATGCAAGCGTACCGACGTATTTATCGTCCATGTCCCATGCTTCAACAGAGATCTGGTTCACGTCTTTAGCTTGCAGCTCGGCTTCGAGTGTGAACGAATCTTCCTCGCCATCGCCATCAGGCGTGATTGTCGTATCGGACAGCTTCAGGTTATCGAAACCGAAGTTGGTATCCTCACGCTTGTCTCCCACGTGTACAGCAAACGGCAGGCGCAGGTCAGGGTTGCCTTTCGCTTTCAGCAAGACTTCCCCTTCATACACGCCGTCTTTTGCATCGGAGTCAACGGACAGGTTGAGCTCAAATGTGGTCGCATCGCCTTTTTTAGCGGAGATGGAATCGTCGGAGATTTCCACATCGATGTCATCGACATCTGGCGTTTTGGAGCCTGGCTTGTACGGATCTGTCGTGACGGACGGATGCATGATCACTTCTGCTTCATAAGAAACTTCTTTCTTGGACAGGTTTTTCAGTTGGAGCGTTTTCGTGACAGTATTGCTGCCAGCCTTCAGCAAGCCAAAGGAAACGTTGTCCGCATAATACGGAATGGTCTTCGGCTCAAAATCTTCGCCCAAAATGGTGAGCTGCTCTACCGTTGTCAGAACAGCAGGTGTTTTCGATGCAGCGTAGCCGTTTACGCGGCCTGCACCTTGGGAGTACACATCGTACAGTGTGCCGTCTGGGCTATACAGCGGTTTTGAGGTGTTCGCAAGTGCTGCCTTGATATCGGCAGGCGTCCAATCTGGATGTGCCTGTTTCAACAGCAGGGCGAGACCGGAAACGTGCGGAGCCGCCATACTTGTACCGTTTAGACGAGCGTACGCCTTGTCGTACTTGGCGTCAGGGATCAGCTTGCTCCAAGATGGATAGCTGGACAGAACGGCCACACCTGGCGCAGCCAGATTCGGCTTGATGCTGTAATCGTCACCCATGATTGGACCACGTGAGCTAAATCCGGCAATGCGGTCGCCAGGATCATTTGTGCTTGGGTAGTTTCCGGAGAACGTAAACGTCAATGTTTTCGCTTTCTCAGGGTCAGCCAGCAACTCTTTCGCCAGTGTCCGGCCTTCCAGACCCTTCATATCAAAGGTAGGAATCGCTTCGATCTGGTCACCCAGGATCGTGTTGACATAGCCCTCGCGATCGGCGATATCCAGGTCAGCTACGCCATCCCCGTCGGCGTCGTTACCATTAAAGACCACGATAGCGACAGCACCAGCTTTTCGGGCGTTTTCGATTTTTTCCGTGAAGCCAAGGGTACCACGAGAAACGAGAGCGACTTTGCCTTTTACATTTGCTTTTTCAAAATCGCTGCGAGAGCCAAGGTTGGCATAGACGACTGGCAGCGGTTTGGTTCCGATGATGGAGGAGAAGTTATCCTTTCTGACCTGCCATGCCATCACAGGGAATTCGTAATTGGCTCCGAAGGACGAGGTTGCTGAGCTGTCATATTGCACGGTAGGAGAGTCTACCGCTGCAACTGTGATCGGCAGCCTCGCTCCAGAAGGTGATCCCGCGGTGTAATAATGTCTGCCGCGTTCATCGTCGGCGGAGTTCCCGCCCGATACAACCGTGATCACACCAGACAGTACCGCGTTATTCACAGCGATGGCATCCGGGGAGTCAGAGTTCTTCTCCATAGCGGCGCCAAGCGACAGGTTAATGACGTCCATGCCGTCTTTCACCGCTTTTTCGATACCGTCGATGACCTGAGCGGAGCTACCGCCGCCTCGGCCCAATACACGGTAGACGTAGAGGTCTGCACCGTGGGCAACCCCTTTTACCTGTACATCTGAGGTCCTGTTTTTGGCGCGTCCTACGATGGTGCCGGAGACGTGAGTTCCATGGCTGGAGCCTTCATATCCTTTTCCATCGCGGTCATCCTCCACAGGAATTGGCGCTTCTTCATAAGGGTCTTTGTCATTGTCGAAGGAGTCATATCCGCCTTTATAGGCATCCTTGAGATCAGGGTGCTTGTAATCGACACCCGTATCGATGACGCCGACCTTCAATCCTTTCCCTGTCAGACCATCCTTCCACATATCGAGAACGCCAATTTGTTGGAGAGGGGCTTGATCCCATTTGGTGGCCGATGCTTTCTCGCTAACGGCATCAATTTCGGGAAGCTCATAATACGTATTTTGATAAATGCGCTTCACCTGTGGCAGTTCAGCCAGCTCTTCCAACTCGTCGGCTGACACCGTTACTTCCATCCCGTTGAATACATGCTCAAACTTGCGCTTTACCTTCAGTTTGACCTTGTTGTCTTTTGCTTCATCGAGGAAGGAGGCTTGCTCATCCTCTACTTTCGCTCGTAATGATCTAACGGAAGATTCTGAACCTTCACTGTGTTTAGCTGTGATCGAAGGCTCACTTTGCAGCTCAATAATGACACTGACGTTTTTGCTGGAACTGGTGTTCAGCAGAGGGGAGATTTTCGAGATTTCGGAGCCAATCTCTACTTCCGCGTTGGTATATTCGTTTACTTTCTCCCAATCCCGTTCGCTAAACTCCGCCGCTGCCAGTGCATTGTAAGGAAGGCCACTCAGCATGAGTGATGCTGCAAGCGTAAGAGAAGCGAGAGTACGCATCTTCTTCATCAGTCCACTCTCCTTAAAAAATTATGTATAAGACGATTTGCATAAGTATTTCTCTTCTCGTAAAACTACTCCTTTTATTGGGAAAAAACTTTTTATCGAGCGGATTCGGCAAAAATAGACATAATTATCTGTATTTACAATCAAAAAAAGGAGAATAACGTAGGAATTTGTTGTTTTTTGCCAATTAATTTTCTATATTTTTCATAAGACATAAGCGAGGAGAGGGTAATCGATGATCAAGTTGAAAGATATCGGAGCGTTCGAAGAGCTGCCAGAGATCGCGATGCATATTTATCAAGGAAATGTTCCTGCTTTGCAAGATGCTATTGCAGCAGGTTGGGATATAGAAGAGAGCTTCGTGCTTAGTAAATATACGACGATCAGCCCGTTGGATCTGGCACTTGTATCGGAGAAGCTAGAAGTTGTTAAGCTGCTGGTAGAGCACGGTGTCAATTTGAATGTGAAAAATAATCCCGCTTTTTTGATGGCAGTACGTTATTGCAAGGAAGAGATTGTTCGTTATGTTGCAGCGCAAGGCGCCAAGCTGGACATGCTCAATCAGGTGCGCTCAGGCGCTTATTCGCAGGCTTACTATGGCAACAAAAAGAACATCCCGCTCATTCAAGAGCTGGGACTGGATATAAGACTGCATGGCGGCGATGTATTGCGTAAAGCCGTGTCGGATCATGACCTTGCGACCACGGCTTATTTCCTCGATCATGGGGTGGACATCAATTATAACAAACCGAATATGGTGTATCCGTATCAAGCGACTCCATTAACAGTTGCCACACGCTTGGGGAATGTGGCCATGGTCAAGTATTTGGTTGAACGCGGTGCGGACGTTATGGTAGCGGAAAGGGGTGGCGAGCGGCCTTATACCATCGCGGTCAGCAATAAAGATGCGGAGTTGGCTGCGTATTTGAAATCGCTGGAACCTGCCGAGATGCATGATGTGGAGAACAGGAAGTACGAGCTGCAAAAATATAAACTGACCGAAGAACTGATTGGTTTTCTTACCGGAGAAGAGCTGCGTCTTGAGCTGGCGGAAAATGAGTATGACATTGGGTTTATCGACTTTTTTACATTGACCGATACGATTGAAATGAAAATCGGTCGGCAAAAGCTGCTGCGTTTGTCTGCCGAAATCGACAACTACTCCCATCTGCACCTTGTGTGGAATCCGAAGAAAAAAGGTAGCATCGGCTGCTATGATGAGGAGCATAAGGAGTATGCGGACTTGTGCAGTTTTACAGAGTTCCTCGCGCAGCCGGAGGTGTACCTGATCAAGTTTATGGAAGGCGAATTAGTTTCGATGTAAAAGGGAAAGATCACACGGGCCCTCGATAATTCGGGGGCTTGACAGTAAAATTTATCCAATGATAAGATCGTGAGCAAGAAACGAAAGGAGGAGGATTCCAACATGTTCGCATACGTAACCAAGCATGAAACAAAACCATGTAGCGATAAAATCCAACTCCATAGGTATGCCTTTTACGCAATTGCGTTGTTTAAGGGTGAGCCAACTCCGTTTCCTATAGACTGCGGATAACGCCCTTTTGATAATCCAATAGCTCCAAGCGTAAAGGCTGCGATACCATGCTGCATTTTTTCATCCAGGAAGGAAGAAATGAGCATGAAAGCGGCTTTTTCTATTGGAAAATAAAGAACATACGTTCCTGTAAAACGAATAAAGGTGGTCTTCAATTGAGCAACACTCCGATTAAATATTTCATCAATCCGGAAGTAAAAGTAGAAAACAATGCGGTAGAGGAGCTTCATCGACTTTTAGAGGTGAATGAAACCATTGTAACGCTGCAAAAGCATTCCCCCGATTATTTTGACGATCAAGATGCTGGGGTTTTAGAGGTAGCCATTACACCCGACTTTCACAAAGGAAGCGGTATTCCTGTAGGCACGACGCTGTTTACGCGTGGGTTTGTGCTGCCGCAAGCGATTGGCAACGATATTAACTGCGGGATGCGTCTGTATGTTACGGATTTGCGCGAGGAGCAGATTCGCACAAATCTGGATGCGATTGAGCGGAATGTTCGCCATGTTTTTTTCGAAGGGGGCCGTAATATTCCCATGACGCGGCAGATGCGCGAGAAAATGTTCAAGGAAGGCCTGATCGGCATACTGGACAGCCACAAGGAAGCGAATGGCGAGGGGATTTGGCGTTATTACAACGAGAAGCAGCAGGAGCTGGATTTGAACCATGTCAATAAAATGGGGTCTTTTATCGCAGAATCGACGATTGGCCTCGATGATTTTCTCGGTCCTGCCGAGCTTTCCCGGGATGCACAAATCGGCTCACTTGGCGGAGGGAATCATTTTTTTGAGATTCAGGTGGTCAAAAAAGTGCATCAGGGCTCAATCGCCAGTCAGTGGGGGCTGAAGGAAGGGCAAGTCGTCCTGATGATTCATACCGGCTCTGTTTCCATTGGTTATAACAGCGGTGCATGGATCAAGGAGATGCTGAAAAAGATGTACCCGACTTCCTTGAAGCACCCGGATAACGGCATGTATCCACTGCCTCTTTCGGAGCGTTTCGAACCACAGTGGAGAATGTTTTGGAGTCTCCTGTACAATGCGGCGAACTTTGCGTTTGCCAATCGATTGATGCTCGGTCTGATGATGTACAAATCGATTTCCGATGTGTTGGGCGATTTTGAACATAGGCTGCTGTACGATGCGCCTCATAATTATTTGTGGGAGGAACAGTTGGAGCAGGTGGGCGGATTTTTGCATCGAAAAGGATCGTGTACGGCGAAATCGGCCGAGCAAATGATGGGTACGCCGTTTCAGTATACGGGTGAACCTGTGTTTATCCCCGGTTCTATGGGCTCGCACAGCTTTATTTTGGCGGGGCTTGGCAATCGGGATAGCTTGTTTAGCGCAAGCCATGGAGCTGGTCGTGCACTTTCTCGCGGCGATGCTGTGAAAGTGGACGATGACAGATTTCGCGAGTTTCTTGCCAACTTCCGTGTGATCAATCCGATTGACCCGAAGCGGGCGGACTTGCGTGGACGGAGCGATATTTTGAAGAAATGGGAAGAAGAGCTGAAAAAAGAGGCGCCGTATGCGTACAAGGATATTACCCCGGTGATTCAGTCGCATGTGGATCATGGGATGGCTGAGATTGTAGCCGAAGTGGCGCCGATTGCCACAGTGAAAGGGTAAGACAAGGAAGCCATTATTTGTAGACAGGAGCAACATGAGTAGACAGCAAGTGAGAATTCACTCGTGGTCAGGAGGAAGTTCATGTTCACGCGGCAATCGACTCCAGTAAACAACCAACACCCCCATGCGAATCATCATGAGGAGATAGGTAAAATCAATGCTTCCTCAATCATGCCCTTATTGTCCAAACAGTCTAGATCCAGTCAACGATCGATTCTACAATTGCAAAGCGTATACGGCAACCAGGCTGTCCTGCAACTCATGCGTGAGAGCAAGGAAAAAGGTTCCGGAGAAAAAAGGAAGCATACTGATACAAAAAGCTCTGATTCCAAGAAAATGGAAGAAAAGTCCGGCCAGTCCAAAAAGAAGGTCAAGCAGAATGAACAAGAGGACGATATCGGTTTAGAGAATCAAAATTCTACAGAAAGCATTGACGATTCGAATGAGGAAGCTGCCAACATAACGACGGGCAAGCTTCAATCGGTAGGTATGTCCGGAGCGGAGGACGAGGAGAAGATTCATTTCGATGAATTTATTCAAGAAATTTTGCTGTTAAATGAATACATTCATACACTCATCAATGGCGGTCTGAATAAAGAAGAGTTGCAATGGTATCTGAAAAACGCATCTGAGCTGCGTACCTTTATTTTGACTACTCTGAATGGCTCTTCCAAGCTAAAGGATGCGAAAAACTACCGGAACTATCAGGGAATGTACGGGATTATCGATGATTATAATCCGATGTTACTAAAAGCCTCTTTCGTGTTAATGCAGGCAGAACAAACACTGGAAGCTATGAAGGACGACGATATCTCACCGCCGCTGGACGAACCCCATGACAAGGAAATGAGTGAGAAGGCAAAGGCAGGACAAACGATCATCAAAATTTGGAAAAAGCACCATGCATACGCCAACATTAGGAAAGGTGCCAAGTGGAAATCGGCGAAGCTCAAAGACGAGTTGGCGGCATACCGTCGGAAAACGTTGATAAAAATGAAGGCTTTGCGAGCGTATGACGATTTAGTGGAAACATTTAACAGTTTTACATGGATGGATTATACGGTTGTCGAGCCGTATTTGGAGCACGAGCTTGGGATTCCTAATCCCCGTTCACGCGGGTTTGACATCGATACGAAGGAGAAATGGAAGGAGTATGAGCTCTTATTGCGGGACGCTTTGAGCAAAGTAAGTAATGATCCTGACGATATAGCCGAACAGCTCGAGAAATATGCCGGGAAAAAGAAAAAGCATTACCTCTATCCACATGATCCGTACTTTACCCACCCCAAAAAGAAAGATAAGGACAAAGCCAATCCAATCAAGCTGCTTTCGGAGCGCAATATCCTCAAGCTGCACGAGCAACTCATCGACAATGCACAGAGGTATTTTGAAGCGAATCCTGAAGACCTGGAGTCGTATTTCAATAGAGGCGTGGGCTGTTTAATGGCAGACGAGAAGGAGCTGTTCTTGGCCGTATACGGGTTACCCTTTACCGTTAAGCACGCCACGCCCAACTTTCATCCCATAGCAAATGACGGCAGCTTGGACTCCTTTGCCGAGTACTCGAAGAAAAATCCCAATTGGAAATCGGAATTCAGTACGCCAGGGAATGTGGAAAAGCTGGGTAATCATGGATTTGTTTTTTTCCGTATAGACGTTGGCGACGAAAAAATTGAAACACGTTACGGCGGAACGCAAATTTCCGGTGATATGTCACTTATTGAGTATGATGGCTGGGTATCGATGTTCGACCAGCTCAAGCCCCTATCCTCTAAAACAATGATTAGCTACTATGACCACGAGGGTGCACTCATTCGGCAAGCAGAGATACCGCGAAAAGACAATACAAACCAATACAAGCAAATTTATAAGTACGGATATATTCCACAGACCGGGAAAAAACCTAAAACAACCTTCTCCAAGACGAACTTGAAGGCAAAAGGTTCAGAGCGACACGAGGATTTGGACAGAGAGACCAATTTTATGGATTACGTGTTTTACGGGCCAGAGATTCGGGAGGGCATTGCGCTCTCGCTTATACATGAGCTTCGGTATTTTGAAAGAAGCGGTTACCGTGATCACCTTCTTGAAGCATTTCATAACAAAACAGGTGAGGAGCGTGTTCATTTTCTTAAGGAACTGATCGGCAAAACATTCCGGCCAGAAGGGAAGTATCCTGTCGCATTGCGATTTAATGAACACCCGATCTCTGACATGAGGGTACTAAACCCTGATGGGGACAAGAGATGGAATGCCGACGGTACAGCGAATGCGCCAGTCATGCAGCAAATTAAAATCATCCAGCGAAAAAAGTTTCTCGAAGAAGCAATGCCATTGGCCCGCAAAAATACGGCTGCTTACGCCAGACATATTCAAATGAGCAAGAACAAACTGAAGGAAGCTGAAAAAGCCCAAAAAAAGAGTGATATCGAGACGTATCGTTCCAGGGTTTCGGATTACGAGCAAAAGTGGAAGATAAAACATGCGCTTTGGAAGCAGTATGAGAAGGATTTAAAAGAAGTGAACGAACAAATAGAACAGCTCAAAAAATCCGGGTCCCCTTATGTTGCCGCAGATAAGCCATTTGTCCACGTTACAGGGGAGATGGACAAGGAGCTTCAATTGGAAGATGAGTTTTTATTCGAGAGGAAATCGGTGCCGGAAGAGAAGGAAGTAGCTATGGATTTAGAAGTTCAGCCACCAGTCCGTGTTGAAGGAACGCGCAATCAATTTAAACGAGTGGGAGAAAGCTCGGCTTGCTCCGCTCATTCACTCATGGCGATTACCACGATCATGAGGGAAGGGCGGATGCTATCCACTAAGGAAATCGATCAAGTACTGAACAGCGGTGCAGAGTTGTACAAAGAAACAATCAGAGGAAGCGAAGGCATGCTACACAAAGGAAGCTACTTGAATCCATACGAAGCGCATCACGTACAGATCAGAGATCAGATTGAAATCGCTTTTCTCGAAAATCGGACTCTGAAGGCAACGGAATTTGCTACTTTCTTTGAAAATATCCTCTCAAACTCTGATGCTCCTAAAATTGGATATGCCATTGTCATCGGCAGTTATACGATTGCGGTAGTGAAGATTAATCATTCATTTATCGTTTTCGATTCACACGGATATGGCAATATCGACAATGCATTCAACGTCAGTTTCACTGATCAGAAAAATCTGCTCGCATTCTTGACTAGAATGGTCACGAAACGGACCAAAGGGGATATTAGCATAAGTGCTTTTCAGTATGTTGGGGAGTGAGATTTTTTGGGAAAATAAAAAAGAGACCGTTCAGAATCAAACGGTCTCTCCTTGTACTTCACTCACTAAGGCATGTGTATTCCCTTCTGTGTCTTTAAAGAAGGTCATCCATGTTTCCGTTTGCCCCATTTTGGCTACGAGATGTGGCTCGTCGATGAACGTAACGTCCCTATTTTTTAATTCTTCAAAAGCGCCTTGAATGTCATCCACGTGAAAGTAAATGACGGAGCTGGCGTGTGCAAATTGCTCTTTTTCCGGTAGGCTCAGCATGAGGCGAAGTCCGTTACATTCAAAGAACGCCATATTGCCTGTCTGAAACAAAAGAGGGAGCCCGAGCTGCTCTTTGTAAAAATGGACGGCTTTTTCCAGGTTTTTGACAGGGATGCCGATTTGCCCTACTTTTTGAATCAGGTTCGTTTTCATGATAAAGTCCCCCTTTAGTTCGCGTTTCCTTATCAGCATAAACGAACCCGATGATTATTTCTTATCCAAAATCACTTTTTTTCTGAATAGCAAAGGTGAAATGCCGCCCCCCGAAGTGCTCCCTGAACTGCCTACAGGGGCTTTTCAGGGCTTTCTAGGTTCTTCTGTCTCTTGCGTTTTAGGGGTCGGAGGGAAAAAGAAGCACACAGGAACCTAGAGGGCTTTGGGCTTGCGCCCGGCTAGGCCCTCTGGTTATCGGGTGATTCCCCGACCCCCGGCGCTGTGCGGCAAAGTCGCATAGCGTAACGCCAAAAAAACTGCTTCCTACCCGGAAAGGATTAATCGTGATGATTTCTATCCCCAAAAACAGCAAAAAACGCCCGACTTTGAGGATTCCGACGTTTCTGTCTATTGATTGTTTACTGTTCGGGATACGAACTGGAACTATCTAAACGAAGTACGAAACGATATTAGCGGACCACAATAAAAAACGGTGAGGCTACCATACCTCACCGGGCAAACAAGTATAGATAGGCCGCACACTTTAATAACCAGGGTCTGGAACTCTTTGGGGAGAGTTAGACTTTTCCTTACTAATTCCATAAGGAACATCAACTGCTAAAAGAGAATCATTATTGCTGTTTTTATACGGAACATCAATTGCTAGAAAAGAACCAAGCACCATTGATAATGCTACTAGCAGGAAAGACGCCTTCTTTTTCATGTAATCACCATCTCCCTCAATTTTTTCTAATAATTACATTATATAGGCTGTCGAGTTCCTGTAACACCTCTAAATTCAACATTTTTCCGTGAACTACATGAGAACGAATAATTAGTGATGTATTTTCGATAATCTCGCTATGAGCACCAATTTCACCGTAATATTGAATACTCTTCTGTAAACACTCTATTCCCGCATCAAACATGCCTTGCTCGATCAAGAATTTCCCTTTTAAGCTGTAGTAGAGTCCTACTTGATCGAACATATATGGTGTTTCGATCTTAGCGGGTAAAATAGCGGCTTCTTGGTGAAAAATATTTCGTGCTGCGTTAGCATCCTCCATTTTAAGAAAAATGTTCAGTAAGTCGTTTGCAATGGGAATTCGTGCATCTGGTTTTGAGCGTTCCAAGCACTTCTCAAATAACGGAGTTGCCTTTCTATAGTCTTCGGTTTTGGAATAAATAATGGCCCGTAGATATTCGGCATTTTCTTGTACATATGGATAATCGAATTTTTCATATTCCTTCAGATAAACGCTAGCAAGTATGTAATCTTCTAAAAACAAATAGGAATTGCAAGTTGCCAAAGTTGCTGCTGCTTGTAACTCACTCACTTCCTGATTTTTGGACAATCCCTTTCGACAAAATTCAATACATTCACTGTACAGTTTCAAACTAAACGCTTG
The DNA here is from genome assembly GCF_001039275.2 of Brevibacillus brevis. Classification (NCBI taxonomy): domain Bacteria; kingdom Bacillati; phylum Bacillota; class Bacilli; order Caryophanales; family Paenibacillaceae; genus Brevibacillus; species Brevibacillus brevis. Next base: position 6,340,273 of record NZ_CP030117.1, on the reverse strand, counting down.
TAATCCCAGTCGGTAGAGAGCAATTACCTGATCATTTTCATGGAGGTAATTCAAGTAGTGCACTACCTCTTTTCCTTCGTTGTAGGACTGTTCTCGTCGAGCTAAGTCTTTACGCTTAATCAAATATTTTTGGAAAAGCGCGCGGGCAAGATAAACAGGAGTTCCATGCTCACGAGCGTATTTCAAAATCGTATCGTAAAGCAGCACTTGAATTTTTACATCTTTCACTAGACCGGCATATTGGTAAAGGTGGTCTAATGTCTGAAATGTATCCATTCTGGTACACTCTAATATTTTTTCGGATATTTTCTGAATTAATCTGTGATGCTTATGAGTGATAGCCTTGTCCAGCAAGAGGCTCAGCATTTCAGGGTTTCTTACATAGTTAACACAACCGCCTATTATCTGGTCGAAGGGTATCCCCAGAACCTCAGCTAGTGTAAGGAGATGGCGTGGATTCGGTCTCTGAACGCCGTTATTTTCGATCTTACTGATGGTAGCATGAGAGAGAGTAGTCTTCTCCGATAATTCAGTTAAAGTCAAATTCGCACGACCTCTGTATTCTTTTACAAGATCACCAATCAAGCGGAACACCTACCTACTTTATCCATTTATGGTGAATTATAACTTTATTTTACATTTTTACACTAAATTTTATAAAAAAGAAAAATTTTTTCGAGAAATATCTCTTTTATCGAAAAAATTGAAAAAAGGTTTTTTTTGGAATGCGTGTTACTGTAAGGGTGCAAACAGTTTGTTAATAAGAATAAGGAGGGATTATATAACTATAAAAAGGCTACCGCAGGTCTTTAGCAAAGCTGTAACTTGGGATTACCTGAAAGCATGGGTGGCAAGTGAGGAGTATTTTCAATGCATTTAAAGGGGAATTAGTTAAATTTGTAGAATTTATCCAGAAGGAGTAGTGATTAATTTGAAAAAATTAGTTTCAGTTATGTCGATTTTTGCGTTAACGTTAGGTATTTTTTCTCAAAGCATCTTTGCAGAAGAAACTAGAAGTGTTTCTAAGATTAGTCAAGCTCATATTGCAGAATTAAAACATAGTTTTAATGAATTGGGTATAGACGAAAAAACACAGAATACTTTAATAAAGAAATTAGAAAGCGGTCAAATATTGGATTCTATGAAAGAGGAGAATATCCAAAAGACTATTAATAAAAGGTCTTTTAATATTGAGAAAGGTTTAGATCAGTCTGAAGTAGTTACTTTTGCTGATGGTTCTAAAATAAAGTATGGAGTTAGACCAGTAAATTCAGGGATTAAGTCGGTTGCTCCTGGGAGTTACACAGTTGAGTCTTACTGGGCTACAGGAACTGTCAATTATTCTTACTACAACGACTATACTATTGTAAAAGGTATCAATAATGATTTTATATCAAAAGCTTATAATCCGACTGTTGCCGTAATTGGAGGAACTTTTACTACTCCTACTGTGACTATACACAGAGCAAAAGAAACTAGTTCGAAATATGCTTATAGTCAAATGGATTTTACTTATACATTCAGTCTACCTCTACCACCTGTATCAGCTACGGCGAAACTTTATTTTAATGTAGGAAACGATGATTATGACACTACACTTAGTTTATCTGACACGAAATAATGAATGAATATTCAAATTAAATGTTAGGAGATTAATTAATGAAGAGACAGTTGAAAAGATCTTCTACTGACAAATCTATTCTAGGTGTTTGTGGTGGTATTGCAGATTTTTTTGGTATCTCTTCATTGATTGTGAGACTTATTTTTACTGTTTTGATCCCTGTTTTAGGTGTTGTGTATATAGTTTTAGGGAATGTTCTCGAAGAAGATAGACGATTATAAAGGTCGTATTTAGCATTGTGATTTAAAATTTATTGGTAAGCCGGTGTTTATCCAAGTAAGGGTATCACCGGCTATTTTCTAGTCCACCCCCTTGGTGGTTTTTTTGCGTTCATGCTGCTTAAACATTTTGCTAAAGGAAACGGGGTTACTGAATCCAAGCTCAAAGGCAATATCGGTCATTTCAAGATATCCTGCAACGTCTTATCAATATGGGCAAAACGAAACTGGTACCCTTCACGCTCAAGCCTTTCTGGAATGACCCAGCGACTTTTCAGCACCAGCTCTGTTTCCGTTCCGATCATCATGGCCCCCATTTCCAGCATCCATTTGGGAGAAGGCAGTCCGAAGCTCCGATTCATCACGCTGCGAAAATGCTGCATGAATTCACGGTTTGTGACGGGATGTGGAGAAGAACAATTGAATACCCCGCTTAAGTCAGTTCGCTCTTTCAAAAAGAGAATGATCTGAAAGATATCTTCGACATGAATCCAGCTAAAACGCTGGTTGCCAGACCCTTGTACACCCCCGAGTCCAAAGCGAACGAGATTTTTGTATGGATCAATAACCCCGCCGTTTTCACCCAGCACGATCGCCATGCGTAAGGCTACTTGTCTCGTATGCGGCAAATCAAAGGAAAAGAAGGCAGATTCCCATTGCTTGGCGACATCGACGGAAAAGCCTGTTCCAATCTCCCCGCTTGCTTCTGTCATGGGACGATCCTCCGCATGCCTATAGATGGTGGCTGTGCTGGAATTGAGCCAGAGCGAAGGCGGATTTTCGCAAGCCAAAACAGCATTGCCGAGTATGTGAGTGGTCTCTGTCCGAGATTTCAAGATTTCTTTCTTGTTCTGATCATGGTAACGACAGTTGACGGATTTGCCCGCCAGGTTGATGAGCAGCTCGGAATTTTCCAAAGCTTCCACGATTTTTGCGTGATTGTCCCACGTTATATGAGGAGAAGTTCTTGCGATGATCATTACTTCATAGCCAAGTTGATTGAATTTGTCTGCCAGATACTTGCCGATAAAGCCAGTGCCGCCGGCCAGGATCACTTTCTTTTTCATAAGATCAACTCGCTTCCTTCGGTGTTCGTATTTCTTACAATAATTGTAACATAATGCGAAGTGGCGGCAGCATGTATCCGTCATTCTATCGATTTTTTTGATAGACCATACAATACACAGGTACATCATCGATTTTGGTTTGTTCTCGTAACGTAAATCCTAGTTTGCGATACAAACCCACATTCTCTTCCTTTTCCGTATCCAGCGCGATTCCCTGCGATTCGTGGTCATCCTCTATGATTTGAAACAGGTGTTGCATTAGGGTTTTGCCGACTCCCTTGCCTTGAGCCTCCGGTTTTACGCCAATCATAATGAGGTAGTGATGCTTCCATGGAGGAGCGGCAGAACGTGTGATGCGCATATATGAATTAAGGAGCATCAGCGTTTTTCCAGACAGTTGAAATACTAAAGGAATTAGCATACCGATTAACAGCAAGCCCCCTTTTATATTCGGAAGCTTGCTGGTTTGTGGCTTTTCGACGACGTAAGTGCCGAGCAAGCTGTCTTCATCAAAAATGCCCCATACTTCCTCATGAAACAGAAAGCTCTTATCAAACAGAAAGGACAGAAAAGCTGTTACGCCTTTTTTTGCTGTATGATCGAGCTCTGAATTCCCAAATACGTGCAGAAAGAAAGGATCACGCGAAAATGCCCTGCTCATGAGTGAGACGAATGCGGGTTTATCCGACTTTGTGAGTTTGGATATGCGGTAGGAAGTCTTCATTTCTCAGTACCTGTGTCGTTGATTACTTTCCCATAATGATTGACTGCAAAGCTAAACAACACTTTTACCATAAAGAATAAGCAGGTGATCAACAGAAACGGATGCATACCCGGCAGCAATGGTATCCAGCCAAGGCCAACAGACAGGAGAATGCCTGCGACAAACAGCTGCGAACGATGCCCAAAAAGAGCATTCACAACAAAAGCTCCTACAATCGTATAAGCCCATACTCCTATGGAATACGCGAGGTTTTGTTGTAAGAGAAGGGCAACCAGGATGATATGGACGTGAATAGCGATGAAGACGAGGCGATTTTTTTTACGTGCTGCATAAAAATTGCTGGTTGAGATCGTAAAATTCGCTAGGCAGCCAGAAAATATATCGAATACAAGCAACAATGCGAGCGTGCTGCGCCAAATGGGCAAGCTCTCCGTGAGTTCAGGGAATCGTAAATAGAGAGCAGTGGTCAGGACTCCGCCGAACAGCAGGATGGCTGCGATCGAGCCAATGCTCTGCTTTTCACCGAAGACGTCATGCAAAAAAGCGGGAATCCGTATTTGTTTCATGATAAATTCACTCCTATCCCTTGAAAATATGTAGTAAATGTACTTCATTACTACAAAACAATTATAACTATCGAGGTCAGTTTATTTCAATGATTTTGTAGTCAATCCGTTGAATTACTCTAAAACCTGAGCTACACTACAGAAAGAGGTGGAGAAGATGAACGGGTTCGAACGACGAAAACAGAACAAAATCGATCAAATATACAGCGCCGCCTTTCCATTGTTCTCCAAGCATGGCTTTCAAAAAGTCAGCGTAAATGAAATTGCGCAGAACGCGAAGGTTTCTCCGGCGACCATTTATAACTACTTTGGGACAAAAGAACAGCTCTACGCGGACATGCTAATGAACTGGATGGATAAGCAGTTGGAGCAGTATGAGAGGATTCTCGATTCGGGGAGTTCTTTTCCTGAAAAGACAAAGGACATCATGCTGTTGGAAGCCAAGAATTTGCATACCCTCACGGACGAGCTTCAGAACACCCCCTTTTCTGAACTAAGTGGCTTGCTGCAACGCATCGAAAACGAATACGAGCAAAAAATCAGGCATTTTTTTACGAAGTTTGTCGCGCTTGGGAAACAGGAAGGTTATATTCAGCGTGATCTGACAGAAGAAATGATGATGATGTACTTCACGATGTACAAAAATGAGCTGGGACGGCATTGGGAAGCATCGAATCGTGAGCGAGTAACGTTGAGTATGGAGCAGTGGGTCGATATGTTTTTCTTTGGTTTGGTTGGACAGAAGCGGAAGATAGAAAAATAAAAAAGACGCAGACCTTCTTTCCTTGTGAGAAGAAGATTCGCGTCTTTTAATTATGATGGTTGTTGGATGGCAGGTTACTTAGCTGCCTGGCCCTCTTTAAACGCTCTTTGGAAGCTTTCGATCAGCAGGCCGTAGTTTGGCATTACTTCCGCATAGATTTCTGCGAACTCTTGGGCATCTGGGCGGTTCCATGTTTTTTGCAATTCGGACATGACAGCGAGTGTATCAATAGGAACTGCTCCTGCTTGCACGACGCGAGCCAGTGTAATATCTGTCGCCATTTTGCTCCAGTTACCCGATGCGTCAATAACGGTGAAGACTTTGTAGCCTTCTGCCAGTGCAGACAAGGTAGGGAACGCCATGCAAACGCTAGTGAGTGTACCTGCAATAATCAGGGTTTTCTTTCCAGTGGCTTCAACTGCTTTTACAAAATTAGGGTTATCCCAAGCATTGATCTCACCGTTACGCGGTACATACACGTTATTTGGCAGGATTTCGGCGATTTCTGGGATCAATGGGCCATTCGGGCCAGTTGGTACAGAGTCAGTTGTGAGTGTCGGGATATTCAGCAGTTTGGCCACTTTAGCAAGGGCAATCACGTTTCGGCGGAGTGTTGGCACATCCATGTCCCCTACTGTTTGGAACAAACCGCTTTGGTGGTCGATCAACAACAGAGCAGCGTCGTTTACATCAATTACATTGTGGTTTTTCGTTGTCATGGATAATTCCTCCTAGAATTTTTGTTTTTGAATTAGATGGTGTCATGTATAAGCCTTCAGGCGTCTGCTACATGACAATCACCTCCTAACTCTTTGGGATGATGTCTCTGAATCGAGTTTCTCTAATTTGAGATAAATTCCATTCGATTAAAAATCGTACTCCGCATCTTTTTGCTCCCGAATCCGTGTATAGGCATCGACGAGCAGTACGGTATCCTCGACGAGACGCTCCAGACGGAAGTGAATATCATCATTGATGATTTCTTTGCGGTTGAAGTCCTTCTCTTCGATAAAGACATAGGTGGGTACGATATGTGCCTTCATATAAGACAGGATCGGCTTCAACTGTTGCTCTGCCATGAGATAGTGCTTGGATGTTCCTGCTGTGACCAATACGCTGACCACTTTATCCCGGAATGCATTGACGGGCAACAGGTCAAAAATGTTCTTCAATGTCGCGGGGATGGATGCTTGGAATGTAGGTGTTCCAATGATAAGGGCATCGGCTCCCATGATGGTTTCGGTCACGAACTTGGTGTCGCCTTCGTAATCCGTGTAATTCCGACCGTCACTGAAGACGAGATTGTACTCGGCCAGGTCAAGCAGTGTCATTTCTGCATCGGGGTATTTTTCCCTTGCTTTTTTGAGTGTCAAATCCATTGCTGTTCTTGTTTTCGAGCCTACGTTAGAGCCTGCAATTCCGACGATTTTCATAGGTGCCACTCCTTTTTTGTTACGATTTGGTTGTATGCTTTTTCACTTCTGGCAAGATTTTCGTTGCAATCAGCTCAATGTTTTTCGCGATTTTATCAAAAGGTACGCCGCCAAAGTCGATTTGCGCCATGAAGCGTTGTTGTCCGTACATCTCGTATTGGTAAAGCATTTTTTCGATGATGACGTCAGGGCTGCCTATCATTAATGCATCACGATAATCGACAGACTGTGCAAACTGTTGCTTCGGATAGCCACCGCCACGCAATGCGATAAACCCACCGTTTAGATGCGGATAGAACTCGCGTAGCGCATCCGAAGTTTTGTCGGCTGTATAAAACAAACTCGTTGTCGCTACTGGCAAGGTCGCTGGGTCAAACCCATTTTGCTTGGCAGCCTCACGGTAAGCATCGACGGAGCCTTTGAAGTTGATGGCTGGACCTCCAAGTGTGGTCAGCATCATAGGCACGCCAGCTTGACCAGCTTTAATCGCGCTTGCGGGTGGTCCCCCTACTGCACGCCAGATAGGAAGACGTCCTTGTAAAGGCTGAGGCAGGATCGTAGCATTTTCTAGCGGTGCACGGAACTGCCCTTCCCACGTAACGCGGTCCTCGTTATTTAGCTTGAGAAGAAGGTCCATTTTCTCTTCAAACAATTCCTCATAGTCGCGCACATCGTAGCCGAGGAGGCTATACGCTCCTACTCGGGAACCGCGTCCGGCAACAATTTCTGCCCGACCATTGGAGATCAGATCCAAGGTAGCAAAATCCTCATATACGCGGACCGGATCAGATGTGCTCAATACAGTGGCGGAGCTGGCGATTTTAATGTTTTTCGTAGCTTGTGCGATCGCACCCAGAATGACGGTATGCGCCTGCGTCGTAAAATACGTCTGGTGGCTTTCGCCGACAGCGAATACATCAAGCCCTGCTTCATCTGCCAGCTTACTTGCCTCGATTAATTCCTTGATGCGTTGTTCAGAAGAAATCTTGGAGCCGGTGTGTGGATTCGGGACATGGTCGCCAATCGAATACAAGCCGAATTCAAGTCCCTTTTTAGTGTCGATACGATATTGTTCCATGTTGATTCACTCCTTTTAGTCTATAGGTATCAGTTTCGCTTCAATTTCTGCCCGGCGTTCCTCGAGGAATGGAGGTAAGTCCAAAGCTTTTCCGAGCTCCTCGACGGTTGAATCTGCTGTGAAGCCAGGACCGTCTGTTGCAATTTCGAACAAAATCCCGTTTGACTCACGGAAATACAAGCTTTTGAAGTAGAATCGATCCACAATCCCCGTTGAGCGGAAACCGCGTTTTCGAACGACGTCATCCCAGTATTGCAGCTCCTCATCGTTGTTCACGCGAATCGCCAAGTGATGAACACTTCCTCGACCCGGTTTTTCAGGGGTTCCCTCTTCCTGCTTGATGACAATTTCACCAAAGGATTTCCCAGGGACGGATTGATAAATGGCTTCTTGCTCCGAGCGTGATACTTCTGTGTAGCCGAATGTGTCTGTTAACAGACTGGCTATTTTGTCCAAGGAGCGGACGGTAATCTCAACCGTGCCAATTCCCAAGATGCGATGCTTTTCTTCGATCACGGATTCGCCCCATGCACTCCAATTCGACGGAATTTCTTCGCCGTTGTTATTGATCAGGATCATTCGCAGGCCTTCCGAGTCTTCGAAATGCAAGGCATCGCGGCCAGCATACTTGGTAATCTCGCCATGGTGAACATTCAATTGTTCAAAGCGTTTTTTCCAAAAGGTCAAGCTCTCCTGTGATGGAATGAGCAGTCCGATTCGAGTGATCGCGTTTGTGCCGCGTACGGTTTTTCCTACCATCGGCATTTCAAAAAATGACAGCTCTGTTCCGGCACTGCCTGTCAAATCTCCATAAAACAAGTGATACATCGACGGATCGTCTTGGTTGACGGTTTTTTTCACTCTGCGCAGTCCCAATACGTTTTGATAAAAGTGATTATTTGATGGAGCATGTTTGGTTAACATAGATACATGGTGATGGCCTGGAATGGTGTACATGGTAGTCACTCCTTGTTTAACTTGACTAATCAAGTGATGGTGTAAAAAAAATTACACAGGCGGTAATTCTTTTTTTTGGCTATTTTTATGAACGCGTGTCATTAGGGTGTAAAGCATTTTTTGTTCTTCTTCACTTAGTACTTCATCAAAGAATGAAGACTGAAACGCTAGTTGTTCAGGAAAGGCTTGTTCCAGTACGGCTTCCCCTTTTTCGGTTAAGCTGATCGTTTTCGTTTTCCAATCCTGCTTGCGTACAATGTAGCCCTCTTTTTCAAGTCTGACGAGCATCCGAGAAATACCACCTTGTGTAACGGTTACCTTCTCAGCTAACTCCGACTGGGTAAGAGGCTGGTAGACGCTTATTTGCATCAGGACATCGAATTGAGCTGTTGTTAAATCGAAGCGTTTGAGAAACTCATTTGAAAGCTGGTTGCTTTGGGTGGTAAACCGCATCAAGCGTAACCAGATTAACGAGCCTATGGTGTTATTACGCAAGTTAGTTTGCCTCCCTTCGCTGAGCTTATTATCACTTTACTACTCAATTGATAAAAAAGCAAGGGTTTTGTTTTTAGAAAAAAAGAGATGAAAAGAAGACTGTTATCCATTATAGGATGACAGCCCTTTCTCTAGCTTGGACAAAAGTGTAGGTTAAACCGTCTTTTTCAACGTTTCAATTAATGTCTTCAGATGAGGCAGATTCCGGTTTTTCACCTGATACGCCAGATACAGATCGTTATGAACAGTAAAGGACGGGTACATAATCTTTACTTTGTTTCTGGACAAATGTTCATCCAGCATGAACGTGGGCAACAGGCTGATGCCTGCGCCGTGCTCGATAGCCTTCAGCACACTGTGCAAATCCGGTATGACGTGTGTCGGATGCGTTTGTGGTCGCTTTTGGAAATGCTCGCGCCAAAAACGGCGGATGATCGGCAAATCCAAATCATAGCTGATCCACGGCTGGGAGCATAGCCACGATTCAAAAGACTCTTTGTCGTCAAACGTTGGTTCGGAACCACCTGTGTATAGAGCGCTTTGCCTCTCTCGGTAGGAATCATTTTGCGGGGAGCTCGTGTAAATAATGGCTCACCTACCTCTGCTTCCAGGGAGGCCAGATGTTGGCTCGTGGCTGGTTGTGTCATCATCCTCGTTCTGGCAGCTTCCGATACAGAGCTATGCTTATAGATGCTGATAAAGCTACGGTACCATTCAAAGTCCACCATGTTTTCTATCCCTTCTTACCTGTGACGTTTCTGGTATTGCGCTCCCCATATCGTAAACAAAATTCCGATGACCGTCACGAGTGAAGCGACCCAAGGAACGGCAGAAAGACCTCCTGCAAAGTTAAAATCGATCACGACACCCCCAATATAGGCACCAAGCGCATTTCCCAGATTGAAGGCCGCGATGTTCAGTGTCGAGGCGAGCGTAGGTGCTTCTTTGGCTGTGTTCAGCATGTGGAGCTGCAAGCCAGGAACCGTACCAAATGCGGCAATCCCCAAAAGGAATACCGTTATCAAGGTGAGGATCTTATTTTGATCCGTAAAGCTGAACACGGCGAGAACGAGCGCGAGAGCGACAAGTATCCCGAGCAAGGAAGGAAACAGCCTGCGGTCTGCCAATTTTCCTCCGTAAATATTCCCGATCGTAATCCCTACGCCGAACAGGACGAGGATGTACGAAACAGAGCTGGGGGAAAAGCCCGTGATATCCACCAGGATTGGCGAAATGTACGTAAACGCAGTAAATACGCCACCAAATCCGAATACGGTCATCAAAAGCGCGATATGAACCGCTGGGCGTTTGAGCACGCCGAGCTCTTGCCGCAGACTAGCTGTTGCACTGGTGACCTTCGGAACGAGCATAACGATTCCGATCAACGCAATGATCCCAATCATCGTGATTGCCCAGAAGGTAGAGCGCCAGCCGTACGCTTGCCCCAGAAATGTTCCAATCGGTACACCCAAAATATTGGCCAGTGTCAGTCCAGTAAACATGATCGCGATGGCACCCGCGCGTTTTTCCTTGGGAACCAGCTCAGCGGCAATGACCGAACCCACACCGAAAAACGATCCGTGAGTAAGAGCAGCCAGGATGCGAGCCAGCATCAAAACCGTATAGTTCGGTGCGAGAGCGGCTAACGCATTTCCCGCGATAAATAGAATCATAAGAAATAGCAAAAGTGCTTTGCGCGGCATTCTGTGTGTTGCCATCGTGATGATGGGAGCGCCGATAGCGACACCCAATGCATATCCGGTAATCAGGAAGCCAGCCATCGGGATGGAAACATTCAGACTGGTGGCTACCTCGGAAAGCAGCCCCATAATGATGAACTCTGTCATCCCGATCGCAAATGCCCCGAGTGTCAGAGCGTACAAGGCGAGAGTTGATCCTTTGCGAGTGGCTTGTGCCTGTTCAGAGTGACGGGCCATATTTTCTGTTGCCATGGTAGTGAGTAGCCCTCCTTTCGTTGAAAGAAAAGGCTGATATGTGTTTCGTCTATCAGCCTCACGTGTATTATTCACCTAATTTGCTTATTACTGCTTCTGTGACAGCGAGTGTAGATTGGGGATTTTGTCCAGTAATCAAGTTGCCGTCGACTTCTACATGTATGCTCCAGTTTGGTGCCGCCACAAAAATGGCACCGAGATCGCGGATTTTGCTCTCCAAAAGGAACGGAAGGTAGGACCCCAAGCCTGTCGCTGCTTCTTCTCTGTCTGTGAAAGCATTCACGCGCTTGCCTGCAACCAGTGGCTGACCATTTGACAAGGTCGCACCCACGAGCCCGGCAGGACCGTGGCAAACAGCGGCTACAATCTTTCCTGCTTCATAAAAATCTCGCAGTAATTGTTGGAGCTTTTGGTTATCTGGCAGGTCAAACATCGTGCCATGACCACCAGGAAGGAAAATGGCCTCGAAGCGCACTCGGTGGCTGTGATTGATCCGGACTACCATTCCCCATACAACTGAATGAACTCTGCATTAATCTCGTGCTTACGTCGTCCGAATTTCACTCCGTTATTTTTGGCAACTTCTATTCCTTCCGCCTGCCGTTGCTTATTTTTTTTCGTTCCTGTTCAGCTACGTAGGAAAGAAGGCTTAAAAATTGATCCTCCATTAACTTTCTGTGATTTTCTTCCATTCTCTAATGATACCATCATAATCCCGTCCTAATCGGGCGATAAGCCGTCATATGACAGTAAAAACGCATCATGGTGACATAATGGCATCTTGGCAGTATGACAATTACTTTGCAATACTCGGGGAGACAAATCGCTTCGCAACGAATGAATGAATAATACGATTCTTTAATCAAAAGGAGAAACGAAATGAACAAAATTTCTATGCTCACTGTATCGACAATGATTACCGCGACTCTATTACTGCCATTACAAGGAACTGGTTTTGCAAAGCAGGCGGATCCCCTCGTTACTACTTACAGTCAAAATTCGCAGACCAAAGCCAAGCAACTTATCGATGAAGCTGCTAACCATCAAAATATACCGGGCATAATTGTAGCTTCCTCAAACAAAGGATCAAAATGGGCATATGCTTCCGGTGAAGCAAGCATTTACGGTACTGACCCGGTTAAGACGAACTTTACTTTCCGGATCGGTAGTCTAACAAAGACGTTTACTGCAATGGTCGTTCTTCAGCTTGTTGATGAACAAAAACTGAACCTGGATGACACGATAGAAAAATGGCTGCCTGATGTTGTTAAGGGTACTGAATATGAAGGGGATCATATCACGATTCGGCAACTATTAAACCAAACAAGCGGTATTCCTGACTATTCAGAACACAAGGATATTCTCGATAAATTACTCCCAAACCCGTTACATTCCTTTACTGCTGACGAATTAGTTCGTACTGGACTGAATATGAAGGCAACCTCTAAGCCTGGAGAGAAATGGGTTTATTCCAATACGAATACGGTACTGGCAGGGATGATTATTAAGAAGGCTACTGGAGAAACATACGGGGAACATATTAGGAAACGTTTCATAGCTCCCCTTAAGCTAACGAGCACTTATGTACCCGACGATTACTCGTTTATTCCAGGTGAACATGCACAAGGATACTTCGTACTCGACGGTCAATTCATAGACAGAACCGAAATGAATCCCTCTTGGGCAGATGCTGCGGGATCTATGATCTCCACAGCGGATGATATGAATACATTCTTCAGTGCTATACTTAGTGGCAAGCTATTAAAACCAGCTACTTTAGATCAGATGTTAACTGGGGTTGAAACTCCAGTAGGTGAATACGGCTTGGGGATCGTTGGAACAAAGCTGACGAATGGTATTACGATTTGGGGGCATGGCGGCAACTTTCCAGGATTCGCAACGTTCGCAGGTGGAACTCGCGGCGGGGATTATGTACAAACCCTTAATATCAATGCGATGCCTTCTGAAATTAATACGTTGACTCTTTCCAAAAGCATTGCCGAGCAACTCATTGGCTCTTCATCACATTAAGAACACCAGCAAGCTGGCACCGGAAATTTCCTATTCCGGTGCCAGCTTGCTGCCATCTCGGCCCCGACCGTTTCCTCTGCCCTCGACGGAATGTCCGAGATAAACAGTCTCAAACTATCTTATAAACAGTCTCAATTTACGTTATAACTCACACCTGCGCGAACGCATGGGACATTTTCCTGATCGGATTACCGATGGATACGGGTGCAATCTTGGGCCAGCCCAAACATCCAAACATATGCGAAGTTTAGTTACACCCCATATGCTCTCATTTGTAAACCGCCGACATGTAACTGCCCAGAAGATCGATGCAGCCATACGTGACATTCTGAACCAATACAATACACTAAGCCTGCCTAAACTATGGGGAGACGGGAAGACAGCTGCTGCAGACGGAACGAAGTTCGATTTGTACGAAGAAAATTTGTTATCTGAATATCATATTCGTTATGGTGGGTATGGCGGAATTGCTTATCATCATATTTCAGATACCTACATTGCTTTATTTAGTCACTTCATTCCCTGCGGAGTATGGGAAGCTGTCTACATAATAGATGGCCTACTAAAGAACAAATCAGACATCCAACCTGATACGTTGCACGCTGATACCCAAGGACAATCTACTCCTGTTTTCGCATTAGCGTACCTGTTAAGGATCAACCTAATGCCTAGAATTCGAAATTGGAAGGATCTCATATTTTTCAGGCCAAGTGAAGACACCGTATACGAACACATAGATCCACTATTCAGTGATACTGTGGATTGGGATTTACTTGAAACCCATTGGAAAGATCTCTTACAGGTAGTTCTGTCAATCAAGGAGGGTAAAATTCTACCGTCAACCTTACTTCGGAAACTTAGTAACGAGAGTAAGAAAAATCGACTCTATCAAGCATTTAAGGAATTAGGACGCGTTGTTCGGACCGTTTTCCTCCTGAAATACATTTCAGATATTACGTTACGTGAGCAGATAACGGCCAGTACAAATAAAGTGGAAGCATACAATGGATTTTCCAAGTGGCTCTTTTTTGGGGGAGATGGCGTGATCGCTGAGAATGATCCAGAAGAACAGGAAAAACGCATCAAGTACAACGATCTTGTAGCGAATGCAGTCATCTTTCAGAATGTTATAGATATCACTTTGATTTTACGGGACTTGATTAAAGAAGGGCAGACACTATTTAGGAATGATGTTGAAGCTCTGAGTCCTTATTTAACCAAGCATGTCAAACTATATACTTGATTTAGAAAACATTCCGCAGCCACTTGAAGGAGCAATGTCAGTACCTATTTAATTGATGGGGTCATAGAAATGGTATTTTTTGATTGGGATACAGTTGCTATTCTAAGGTCGAGTTAGCGATAAAACAAATTATGTTTTAATAGCATATACATAAATAATTTTATAGATATAATTGAAAAGGAAAAAGGCTTATTGCTCTTGGAGTTCCCAAGGCAAAAGCCTTCTTAACTCAACGGCTAAATTCCTTTTCGAACATGGCTTGATTAGCGACGACAGGTTCTGGACCGACCGCATTGATGTTTGTCACCAAAATATCCTTCCCGCCTAAGGTACCACCCGCTAACGTTTCAAACCCATGAATGCCGCCTCCATGAGCCCAATAGGTCTTTCCGTTCGGCAGTGTCACCTCATAAATCCCCAGTCCATATTTGCCAAAAGGCGATTCCACACCTGTTGTCATCTGCTTCATCATCTCGTCATTTAATAATTTCCCACCCAAAAGCGCACTAAAAAAGGTGGTCAAATCCTTCCCTGTCGAAATCATTTCCCCCGCAGCATTCGCGAATGAAGGATTATACTCTGTGAAATCAAACAGTTTCCCTGCCCGATTCAAGCTATAGCCTGTGGCATGCTGGCCCGGGATTTTTGGATTACTACCACTAAAGGATGTATTTGTCATCTGAAGCGGGTCGAGGATCCGTTTCTTCATCTGCACATCGTACGTTTCTCCTGTCACCTTTTGAATAACAAGACCAGCTAGTACGGTATTTGTATTCGAATAGTCAAATCCTGCCGCTGGTTGAAATACTGGCGGCTTAGCCAGTCCCATACGTACAAGGTCATCAACGGTATATTGAGGGAACGAGGTAGCGTACCGCATTTCTGTACTCGTGTAGCTTGCAATCCCGCTCGTTTGGTTCAATAACTGACGAATCGTGATTTTGTTGCCGTCATACCCATTGCCTTTTACCACACCCGGGAGCCATTTTTCTACCGAGTCATCCAGATTCAGCTTTTTTTCCTGAGCCAACTGTAAAACAACGGTAGCAACAAACGCCTTTGTGACACTGCCAATACGGAAAGTAAAGTCTGGCTCCATCGGATTTTTATGATCGAGGTTGGCTACACCCGCTGCATAAGACCAGTATTCTCCGTCTCTTAACCCAGCAGCAATGATTCCAGGGACTCCCTCGACTTTTGCTTTCTGATCAATGAAGTCCTTCATTTCTTTCCCGTGTTGTTGAGCTACTTGATCCGGGGTGGATGGTTGCATCGCTAGTCCCGAGAATTCAGTCATCTGGATGTTCTCCATATGAGAAACAGTACCTTCTAATGCATTGATACTCATCGCGATCACATGCTCGCCGTCTTTTGTTCCACCTGCGAAGTTGGTGAATCCAGGAATGCCACCTTGATGACCCCATATGGTAGTGCCATTCGGCAATGTTACTTCCTGAATACCGAGTCCGAATTTCCCGTATGGATTAGAAACAGTGGTTAACATTTCTTTCTGCATCTCAGGTGTTAACAATTTTCCGCCCAATAAAGCACTAAAGAACGTTGTTAAATCTTTCGTAGTCGAGATCATAGCCCCTGCTGCGTCTGCAAACGAAGGGTTAAGGTCAGTCATATCCATTAATGTACCGGCATTGTTAAAGTATCCATTCGGACTGTTTTTCGGAATGGATTGAGAGTTTTCCGGGAAAAACGTTTCTGTTAGTTGAAGCGGCTCAATCACTCGTTTCTTGATTTGTTCGGCAACCGTTTCTCCTGTGACCTTTTGGATAATGAGTTTCATCAGCACTGTATTCGTATTCGAATAGCCACCCGTGGTTGGTGTGTGCTTTAATGCGCGAGAAATGAGTTGTTCTGCTGTAAACGTTTGAGTGGAGTTCTGGATTAAACTTTCCTTGAGTTCACCATCTAAGTAGTCTGCCACTCCACTCGTATGATTTAATAACTGACGAATCGTAATTTTGTTACCGTCATATCCGTTTCCTTGGACGACACCTGGCAGCCATTTTTCCACGGAGTCATCGAGGCTTAGCTTCTTTTCCTCAGCTAGTTGCAGGGTCACTACACCGACGAACGATTTCGTTATACTCCCGATTCGAAATGAAAAGTCAGCTTCCATCGGTTTCTTACTTTCTATATTCGCTTCGCCGGAAGCATACGACCAGAAATCATTTCCCTTCTTTACTGCAAAGAGGACACCTGGAATGTTTTCGCTGGCAGCAGCTTTATCAATCGCTTCTTTTATTTTGGCATGATCCGTATTCTGTTGTTGCGTGATTGCCTGATCCAAACCTGCTTCCGCACAACCGTAAGTAGGAAGTATCAGCGTTCCTATCAATAAGGCAGATAACGTAAGGGACGCTCCTTTTTGCATAGGGAATGGTTTCATTTCTCATCGCTCCTGTAAGTTGAAATGTGTTGTCTTTACACATCCACCTTATTCTCAGGGCTGTAAAATCACATAGTGACAATACCGTTCAATCTATATATGACATCGTGCCAACCCATCATATTTACGGCATGATAGAATGTCATAAAGGCTATATGACACGGCGCATTTTGCTTGACGGATCAGGAATTGGTGAGGCATGATGAGTCAGAAACATTCGGGAAATTCCTTACCATTCAAATGAGCAGGAGTACATGAAAAATGATATTCAACATAAAAAAATGGTTTTGGTACAATTGGGTCATTTTTGCCTTGCGAACGATTTGGCTAGGCATCATCGTCATCGCAGATGTTATGTATCCGGCAATGATAGCCGTTCCGTTCGGAGTCATCATCCTTAGTGCCCTTTTGGTTTATGCCATTCCATTGATCGTTCAATATAGAAAAGAAAATGGGTATCTGGCTGTCGAAGTCGTCATGACAGGCTTTTTTTATCTATTTGTGGCCTATGTAGCGCCTGGATTGATTTGGTCTTTCGTTTTACTGGTGATCATTATTGGTGTAGCCAGTAGTCGCAAAACGTATATGTGGACGGGAATCTCTAGTGGGATTATTTTTCCGGCTTTGAACGGGTTAATTACCAATCGTCTCCCGTACGAGTTCATGTTTAGTTGCAGCTTTGGTTTTGCGATTGGTATGGCCTTTAGCATATTAATTGAGTCTCATAAGCAAGGCCGTATCATTCAAGAACAGAAGCAATTACTGGAGCAGCATATTAAGCAAATCGAGGAGCTGACACTGATCGAGGAACGTAATCGGTTGTCACATGAGTTACATGACACGATTGGCCATTCGTTAACCTCTCTGATTGTTGGTGTTGAGTCGCTCCGGTCCTCGGTTGCTGATTCACAGATCGAACGAGTCGATAAACTTGTCTCAATCGCTCAAGGCAGCCTGGATGATATCAGAAAGCATTTCCATCAGCTCTCTCATGCTCATGCTCGGTTCAATCAGTCGTTAAGTGAGGCGCTACTGGAACTAACAGAAGAATTTATGAAGTCAACAGGTGTAACGGTCAACTTCCGCGTGATCGGCAGTGAGACACTCGTTATGCAAAAAATGAGCATTTGTTTATATCGTTGCCTGCAAGAATCGCTCACAATTGCGGTTCGTCACGGCCAAGCTAGT
Organism: Brevibacillus brevis; assembly: GCF_001039275.2. NCBI lineage: Bacteria > Bacillati > Bacillota > Bacilli > Caryophanales > Paenibacillaceae > Brevibacillus > Brevibacillus brevis. The sequence goes on along the minus strand of NZ_CP030117.1, from coordinate 6,322,530 downwards.
GTAATATCTGTTGATCTGTATTTCGAAAGTCAGCAACTCCGTTTACAAATTGAAGATAATGGAAATGGAATGGAATCCATCGAGTTCGGCTTAGAACTAAAAGGAATAAAAGAACGGCTTGAGCAACAGCAAGGTACGCTGTCCGTTCATTCACAATCAGGGCAAGGAACCGTTGTCATTTGTAATGTTCCCATACAGGTAGAAGCTGGACATGGAAGTATCCGCCTGCTTATTGTTGACGATCAGGTGATGATTGCCGAGAGCTTACAGCAAATCTTAAGCCAGCAGGACAACTTTATCGTTGTTGGTACAGCTAGTGATGGGCATGAAGCATTAGAACAGTGTGAGCGACACCAGCCGGATATCGTGTTAATGGACGTGCACATGCAAGGGATGAATGGACTGGAGGCCTTCCTTCAAATGAAAGAACGCTGGCCGAACATGAAGGTTGTGGTCATGACAACGTTTGAGGATTCGGTACAGGCGGCAACAGCATTGGAGCACGGGGCGGAAGGATATATGCTAAAATCTACTCGTCCAAAAGAGATGATGGAAGCGATGAAGCTTATCAATAGCGGGGGAACGTGGCTTGACCAGTCGATCGCCACCCGGGTATTTGAAGAGATGAAGCGCCAACGTGAGCAGTTAGAGAAGTACAGCCCGAATGATCCGTATGGATTGACGAAACGGGAAAGGGAGATTTTACAGCATTTATCGGATGGGCTTCGCTACAAATCGATTGCCACCAAACTCTTTTTATCAGAGGGAACGGTACGGAATTACTGTTCCACCCTTTACTCCAAGCTCGGTGTCAGCAACCGGGAAGAAGCCATTGAACTGGCGAGAACCGAGAATATCCTATAGAAGACAAAAAGACGGGAGAAATCCCGTCTTTACTCTTCCGGCGTTCGATCCAGGAACAGCCGCGTTACCTTTGTGTAATCCCCTTTTTCCACTTCTTCTTCCGTTGCCTTTTCTTCCAAAGGATCATGACCATACATGCTTGGCGCTACTGAAGGCTCGTGCTCGGCAGAACCTCGCTTTTTCTCCATGATTCACCACTCCTTTTGCCAGTAGGGTGTGATGGATGGCTTATTCTTATCCCCGATTGCAGCATATGACATCGTAAATGCTATTTCAAAAGTACCGATCTTCAAGATCCGGTGCTTTTTTTGATGACAAATTGTCATATGGGGCAGGGAGAAACCGTTGGTAACAGGGCGTCTGAAACTTATGACAAAACGCTACTTGTTGTACAGGCAGTGCCCATGCCATACTTTGCGCCAAGGAAGCTTTTAGGAGGAAAGAGAAATGAACTTTTACAGAAGTATCATCGTCGCGGTATCGATTTGTGGTCTACTCATAACAGGATGCACGAATACAGCTCCATTAACCGAGATGGACAGCGAACAACAAGGGAAGAAGGCAGAAAATCTAAGTCCAAAAGAATGGTTAGAGCTGAACTCTTTTCAATTGAATAGCGCTGAGCCTGGGACTGATCTTAAAGATATTGAACCGCTGCGCCAAATGATCGGTTCTGCTTCAATCGTAGGTTTAGGTGAGGCAAATCATGGAAGTCGTGAAATTTTTACGATGAAACACCGGTTTGTTGAATTTCTCGTCATGGAAATGGGCTTTACCACCCTTGTATTAGAAGAAAACTGGGGCAACGCATTGAAACTTGATCATTACGTTCTCACAGGAGAAGGGAATCCGAGTAAATTCCTAATGCCTATATTTCAAACAAAAGAAATCGTAGACATGCTGGAATGGATGCGTGAGTACAATGCCGATCCCGAGAACGAAGAGAAACTACGGGTGGTCGGAATGGATGTACAAAATGTCAGCGAAAATGTATACGATGAGATCAGACAGTATATAAAAAAATATAAGCCTGACCTGCTGCCCCGTGTGAATAATAAAATGAAGGAACTTGCCGAAGCTACGAAGGACCTGGAAACCTATTCAGCTTTGCCACAGGCCATTCAGGAAAAACATCAGGAGCAAGCGAAAGAAATCACGGAAATATTGGAACAAAACAAAAGCAGTTTGAACGGCCAATCCAAGGAGTTCGCAAGGATTAAGCAACACGCCAAGGTCATTGAGCAATTTACTGGCATGTATTTCAACTTCTCAGAGAATCCATCTGAATTATTTTTGAAGCATGATATCGCGATGTTTGAGAATGCGAAGTGGGCTCATGAACAGCTGGGAAAAACAATCGTATGGGGTCACAATGGGCACATCGCAAAGAACAATATGTTGCAAGAGGTATACCCGAAGCTCGCCGGTCAGCATTTACTGGAGCATTATGGAAAGGAATATGTAACGATTGGAACTTCATTCGGGAAAGGCGATTATAACGCGTTTAACCTTGAAAATAAAATTGTTCCAGCTACCATTCAATTGAATGATCCAAAAACATTCAATCATACTCTGGATCAAGTCTCAAAGGATCAATACTTTGTTGATTTACGGAATGCTACAGGTCTCACCCAAAAATGGTTAGAGGAAGAACAGCCGTTTTTGATCGGATTCGGTTCTGCTGATCCAAGCAAACCAAACACGATAACAACCTCGCTTGGGCAAGCATTTGATATTCTCATTCATTTAGACACAGTGAGCGCTGGCGAGCTTGTTCGTTAAATAGCAGAAAGAAACCCCATCAAGCGCTTCACATTATCGGTGTTTTCGCGGGATGTCAGCGACTCCAGCAAGGTGAATGCCACATCAAAAGCGGTCGAAGGGTTGTACGAGGTGATGATGTTGTTGTCGATGACGATGGATTGGTCAGGGATGACATGGGCACCCATCGCAGCTAGTTGCTTTTGCCGTAGCTGGTTGTTCAGGTTGTAGGTCGTTGCTTTCCGTCCTTGCAAAATCCCACTTTTCCCGAGCGGCAGTGCGCCGACACAGATGGAGGCGATCACTTTGCCTTGCTTTTCAAATTCACGTATGAAAGCGAGAACGTCCTCGCGATAAGCATCTTCATAAAAGCCCGCCTGCTCAAAACCGCCAGGCAATGCCAATGCATCGAAGTCATTTACATCCGCATCGTCGATCACCATTTCGGGGATTACGGTAAAATTCCACGTGCATTTCAATTCTTTGCGCGTGCCTACCGTCACCAGCTCCGTTGTTCCGTCGCCCTCTTCCTTGTTCCAGCCGATCACATCTGTAAATACGCTAGCCTCTACTGCTTCAAAGCCATTCGGTAATAACAAGCACACTTTTTTCATCGAAAATCAGCTCCTCTGTTCGAATCGTTCAAGCCGTACCGGTACTTACCAAGAATGATATGCTATCATTAGTTATTAGTAAAAATGAAAGTTCTGAAGCTGATCTTCAGGATTTCTGATAATAAAACATGCGGGCAAGGGGGAGCGGCATGGAGATTCGCCAATTTCAAACCTTTAAGGCAGTCGTCGATTTCAACAGCTTTACGAAGGCCGCACAAGCACTGCAATATTCACAGGCGACGATTACGTCCCATATTCAGCAATTGGAAGAAGGAATGGGAGTTCCTCTGTTTGATCGACTGGGAAAGAAAATCCAGTTAACCGCCTATGGCCGCGAGCTGTACACGTATGTCGAGGAGCTGCTGGTTTCGTATGCGAAGATCAAGGATATATCGGCGAATGAGCAATCACTGCAAGGCGAGCTGCGCATCGGAGCCTCGGAGACGATTACGATCTATCGGTTGGGGGACATTTTGTCCAAGTACAGAGCGAGCTACCCGGGCGTAAATATTTCATTTGTGATGGATGATTGTAGTCGCTTGCGGGAAAAGCTGCATGAAGGTCTATTGGATATCGTGATCACGCTGGAGCCAAAGCTCGATGATCCGAATCTGGTCGTGGAGCCGTTCTCGACCGAGCGCCTGGTTTTTATAGGAGGGCGCGATCATTCGTTTGAAAAAATAGAGGATGCTGGCGAGGAATGTATGATTTTCAGCGGAGAGCATTGTGCTCTGCGGCGGTTTTTTCAACGATTCTTGGAAAAAAGAGAGATCAAGCCGAAACACCACCTGGAATTCTCCAGTATGGAAGCGATCAAGCAGAGTGTGGCGAACGGGCTAGGCGTGAGCTTGATGCCGCATATTAGCGTCGAAGCCTTGTTGAATGAGCAAAAAGTGAAAATGATAGCGTGCGAGGAAGAGCTATTGTTCTATGCGCAAATTGCCTACCATAAAAACAAGTGGCTCTCACGGGCGCATAAGAAATTTATTGATTTCATGCTGGAAAGTCGGGATATCGGGTAAAGCGGCAACCAACCAGTCTGTTTTGGTCGAGAACCAGAGCAGGCTGGTTTTATTTTCGGAAAATTTCACATCTTGTTTGACATTCGTTTTTCTGCAATGCTAAGATCGAAATGAAAGTAAACGAAAGGTAAATAGAAATAAAACGAAACGAGATAATTCATGATCGTAAGGAAGTGAAGTCCTATGCTGGCAGCCGAACGGCACAGCAAGATTCTCGAACAATTGAAGGCAGAACAGAGCGTAACCGTCAGCCAATTGAGTCTGGCCCTGGATGTGTCTGAAGTAACGATCCGAAAAGATTTGATCAAGCTCGAAAACGATGGCCTGCTGACCCGCATTCACGGAGGAGCGACGATTACGAATTTCTTGCCATTGGAGCGCAGTTTTACGGAAAAGCTGGAAGAGAGAAGCGAAGAAAAGCAAGCGATCGCCTATCAAGCGCTGTCGCACATTCAGCCGGGGGACACGGTTATTCTCGGAGCAGGGACAACGATGATGGAGCTCGCCAAGCTGCTGCGCGGCTTGAATGATCTGACGGTCGTGACGAATGCGGTCAACATCGCGATGGAGCTGAACAGTCAAGGCAAGCATCACGTCATCTTGATCGGTGGAGAGATGCGCCACAAATCCTTTGCGCTCGTTGGTTCTGTCGCAGCCGACAATTTGCGAGGACTTTCTGTCTTCAAATGTTTTATCGGGGCAGATGGGGTTCATCCGGAAAATGGGCTGACGACGCTCAATCTGGCCGAAGCGCAAATCAACCAGGTCATGATGGAACGCGCCAGAAAAGTCTACGTGCTCGCTGACCATAGCAAGTTCGGAGAGACACATTTGGCGAAGTTCGCCGGGGTGTCCGATGTCGATCGGATTATTACAGATGCGGCGGCACAGCATCTTGTCAGTAAGTATGCGGAGCTGGGCATCAACCTGGAGCTGGCGAGCTTGCAGGGCGTGAGCAGGTAAAATACCAGATCAAAAAGGAAACGGGGGGATCGATATGGCGTTGGTATCATCGACACAGATGCTGCGCACAGCGAGAGAGCAAGGATATTGTGTGGGAGCATTCAACGTGCACACGATGGAAATGCTCCAAGCAGTAGTGGAGGCGGCTTGCGAAGCAAACGCACCACTCATTTTACAGACCACAGTCGGAACGGTCCGGCATCTCGGACCGGAGTATGTAGCAGCAATCGCCCGGGTAGCCTCAGAAGAGGCCCGGGTGCCGATTGCCCTGCATTTGGATCATTGCCATGAAGAGGAGCTGATCATGCGATGTATCGAAGCGGGATATACATCGGTCATGATCGATGCGTCGATGCATCCTTTTGCGGAAAATGCGGAGATGACGCGGCGTGTAGTGGAGCTGGCTAGGGAACGCGGTGTCAATGTGGAGGCAGAGCTCGGCAAGGTCGGGGGCGTGGAGGATGATCTCGTCGTCGACGATGCAGATGCTGCACTGGCTGACCCGATTGAGTGCGAGAGATTTATCGAGTTGACGGGCGTGGATACGTTGGCTCCGGCTATTGGTACGGCTCACGGGATTTACAAGGGGGAGCCGCGCATTGATTTTGCCCGCATCGAAGAGATTGCCCGTCGTGTTTCTGTGCCGCTTGTGTTGCATGGCGGCTCGGGAATTCCCGTGGAGCAGGTGAAGCGGGCAGTTCAGCTCGGCATGGCAAAAATGAACGTAGCGACAGAGCTGCGTATCGCGTTTTCACAAGCGATCAAGGGCGTATTTGACAACAACCCGCAGGAAAACGACCCGCGCACCTATATGAAGCAGGCCAAGCAGGCGGTCAAAGAAGTTGCACTCGCCAAGATGGAGATGTGCGGTTGTATTGGGAAAGCTAGTGGACGTTAATCAAAAAAATGGGAAAGGGACGATTTTACATGCGTATAAACCTCAATGATGCAAAAGCCTTGCGCGAGCTGGACACGATTTCTGCTCTGCAAGATACGGAAAGCTACGATGAACAATTTAAAACGGGCCTAAAATTATCTGATAGTTTAGATGTATCTAATATTTCTGTTAAAATTGAAAATATTGTAGTGCTTGGCACTGGTGGTGGTTCGGCTGCGAGCGTCAATTTGATCAAGTCGTATTTGTTTGACGAGCTGCAAGTGCCGCTTCAATTAAATCAAGGCTACACCATCCCGGCTTTTGTGGATGAGAAGACGCTCGTCATCGTCGTTAGCCACTCCGGCAATACAGAAGAAGTCGTCAGCGGCTACGAAGCAGCGATCGCCAAAGGAGCACAGAGCGCGGTCATTACGGCGGGTGGAAAAGTATTGGAGATGGCTCGTGAACACAATCATGCGTGCTTGCTCGTGCCGGGCGGAATGATGCCGCGGATCGTACTCGGTTACATTTTCCTGCCGATTCTCGCCATCTTGACGAAGCTCGGGCTGATTTCCGACAAGCGCGCGGAGGTCGAGGAGACGATTGCCCTGTTCGAGGAGTGGAAGCACATCTACGGAACGGACTCTCCGATCGAGAAAAATGAAGCCAAACAAATCGCCATCGAGATGGATGGACTGATACCTGTCGTATACGGAACACTACCGTTTTTCGATGCCCCTGCATGGCGGTGGAAAAATCAGCTAGGGGAAAACAGCAAGCTGATGGCATTTTGGAACGCCATTCCGAGCCTTCACCACGATGAAGCTGTGGGTTGGGATTCGCCGTCTGCGCTGCTGAAGGGTGTTCATTTTACACTCATTCGCGATCTGGAGGACAGCGAGAAGACGACCCAACGTGTAGAAATCAGTGCCGACATTTTACGTGAGCGCGCTGGTGGGGTAAGGGTGGTACATTCTCACGGCGTATCCCGGATGGCTCGGTTGTTTTCTATCGTGTACCTGGCTGACTTCGTGTCGCTGTACGCTGCTCTGATTCGCGGCGTTGATCCAACCCCTGTAGAAGTGATCAATTTGTTCAAACAAAAAATGGGGCAGCCGCTCGTTACTGTGCAGGTGAGGTAGCATGCTCGTAACGGTCACACTGAACGCGGCCATCGATAAGACGTATCGCCTCTCGCATTTTCGTTCTGGGGAGCAGCATCGCACGGCTGATGTACTGAGCTTGCCCGGCGGAAAAGGGATAAATGTAGCACGTGTAGCGAAAGCATTGGGGCAGGATGTAGTCGCAAGTGGTTTTATAGCCGGTCACAACGGGAGGTTCATCGTGGAAGGCTGCGAACGTGAGGGGATTGCGTCCTCCTTTATCGAAACGAGCGGAGAATCCCGACTGTGCCTCGCTTTTCTCGACGAACAGGAAAAAACGGTGACAGAAGTGCTAGAGCAGGGTCCCTCGCCCAGTGAAGAAGAGATCAGTCGCTTGCAAACGCGTTTGATCGAGCTGGCGGATCAGGCACAGTACATGGTTTTTTCCGGAAGCTTGCCAGGTGGCGTTCCAGCCGAAACTTACGCTGCGCTCATCCGAAGTGTCGCAGGGAAAGGAATCGCATGCGTGCTCGATACGAGCGGTCAGGCCCTGCTGGAAGGAATAAAAGCAACACCCTCGCTCATCAAGCCCAATCGACCGGAAGCAGAAGCGATTCTCGGATTTTCGCTGGATAACGACGAGGCCCGATGCAGAGCGATACGCGAGCTCCGTGAGCGGGGTGCCCAGCGAGTCCTTCTCTCGTTGGGCGAGGAGGGCGCGTGGTTTGGCGATAGCCAGGAGACGTGGCGTATTTCCGCGATCCCATTAGCAGATACCGAAGTGAAAAATACGGTGGGCTGCGGTGATTCCATGCTTGCGGGTGTCCTTGTCGGACGTATGCGAGGCTTGGCTTGGCCAGATGCGATTTGGCTAGGGATGGCATGCGGGGCCGCTAATACACGGTCATTTGGAGCAGGCATGATCGCGCCCGACGATGTGCAGCGGTTGAGGAGTCAGCCGATGCATGTGGAGCGAGTCGAGTAGAATAACTGGTTCAGAAGGGAGGAGCAGCATGCGCCATGTAATTGGCCTCGATGTCGGTGGTACGACAATGAAAGGGGCGGTCATGGACGAGAATGGGCGAATTCTCCTCCGGGCTGCCAAGGAGACAAAAGTTCATAACAACTTGCCCATCTTGATCGAGCGAATGGCTGCTTTGATTAAAGAACTGCGGGATCAATCACCCGTTCCAATAGAGTCAGTAGGGATCGGCTTTCCTGGTCCTTTTGATGCGGAAAATGGGATATCGGTTCACTCGCCCAACTTTCAATTGCATCAGGCAGACTTGCGGACACCACTCGCGAAGCTGGTGGAGCTGCCGCTTTTTTTTGAAAACGATTTACGGACGGCTGCGCTCGGAGAAGCCATATTCGGTGCGGGCCGGGAGGTTAGTCACCTCGTTTTCGTGCCGCTTGGTACGGGGGTGGGGGCAGGGATTGTAAACGAAGGCAAACTCGTTCGCGGCAGTCACGGTTTTGCGGGAGAGATTGGTCATGTGCGTTACCCAGGGCTTACGGCTCCATGCAATTGCGGCAAGCTCGGTTGTGTAGAGACGGTCGCATCTGCCACAGGTATTGCTAGATTGGCCCGTGAACGCTTGGACAAGGAGCTCGATGCAAATCCGCGGCAAGCAAAGGCCTCTCCTCTGTTTACTTTGTGCGATGGACAGATTGAGCGGATTACGGCTGAGCAGGTGGCTACGGCCGTGGAACAAGGTGATGCGGTGGCGACCTGCGCATGGAACGAAGCTTGTGAAGTAACTGGCTGGGCTTTGTCTGTACTGGTGAACGTGTGCAACCCGCAGCTCGTAGTAATTGGGGGTGGCGTTTGCCGAGCTGGGGAGCTATTGCTGGTCCCTGTACAAGCGAGTGTACAACGGCACGCCATGGAAGTCGTACATCAACAGACAAAGATCGTCTTGGCCGAGCTCGGTGCAGATGCAGGCATGCTCGGTGCTGGCGCCTTGGCCCTGCAAGCAACGAACAGGAAACAAGGAACCGTGAAATCGTGAAATTGTAAAAAGAGGAGTGTACATCGATGCATCAACGGTATGACTGGGCAAATCATCAGTTGCTAGAGCGAAATCGCTTGGCGGCGCGGGCTTACTTTTTGTCTTACCCGGAAGAATCGGGAGCACTGACATATGAAAGAGGCGCGACACCGTGGTTTCAATTGTTGAATGGGCATTGGCAGTTTGCTTACGCAGAATCTCCACTGCGTGTGCCAAAAAACTTTTTTGCCGCCGATTATGATGCGACGGAGTGGGCTCGAATTCAGGTACCAGGGCATTGGCAGCTCCAAGGGTACGGTAAACCGCATTACACGGACTTGTACTATCCGTTTCCGGTCGATCCGCCGCATGTTCCATCAGATAACCCGACAGGCTGCTATTTGCGAGAGTTTACGGTTGCGTCTGCTTGGCAAAATCATCAGGTGATCCTACGATTTGAAGGGGTCGACAGCGCTTTTCATGTATGGCTGAACGGGAAGGAAGTCGGCTATAGCCAGGGAAGCCGTTTGCCATCTGAGTTTGATGTGACGGAGCTGTTGCAGGAAGGCAGCAACCGCTTGGCTGTTCAAGTGTACCAATGGTCGGACGGTACGTATGTCGAGGATCAGGATATGTGGTACTTAAGCGGAATTTTCCGGGATGTTTCCCTGATTGCCAGACCGAAGCTGCATGTGAGAGATCTGGCAGTCGTGACTGATCTGGATGATGAATTCCGCCATGGTGTGCTGCGCGTACGTGTCCATGTAGAAAACAGTTCCGCTGCTGCCTGTGACGGGGTGAGCGTGACCGCAAAGCTGCTGGATCAATCCTACAAGCTTATCGCTTCGCTGACCGACACGGGAGCAGGCGAGCTGACAGCCGGACAGGAAAAGGTCGTGAATTTGGAGCTTCCGGTGCAGGAGCCGAAAAAATGGTCGGCGGAGGAGCCGAACCTGTATCACCTGCTGCTTGCGATTGAGCAGGAGTCGGGTGAAAAGACAGAAGTCATCCCGATCCGCGTCGGCTTCCGACGTATCGAAGTAAAAGGAAACAACTTCTTCGTGAACGGTGTAGCGATTCGCCTAAACGGTGTGAATCGTCATGATCATCATCCTGACCTCGGGCGGGCAGTCCCGTATGAAACGATGCGTGAAGATGTGCTTATGATGAAGCGTTACAACATCAACGCCGTTCGTACCGCGCATTACCCGAACGATCCTCGTTTTTATGATTTGTGCGACCAGTACGGATTGTATGTCATGGACGAAACCGATTTGGAGACACATGGTTTTCAGTTAACGGGCAATATTAGCCAGTTAAGCGATGATCCAGAGTGGGAGCAGACGTATGTGGAGCGCATGGAGCGCATGGTGGAGCGGGACAAAAACCATCCGTCGATCATCATGTGGTCGCTTGGCAACGAATCTGGCTTCGGCTGTAACTTCCGAGCGATGGCTGCTTGGTGCAGACAAGCGGACCCGACTCGCCTCATTCACTACGAGGAGGATCGCGAAGCAGAAGTGTGCGACGTATTTTCCACCATGTACTCCTCGATTGAAAAAATGATCCAGCACGGTGAAAATGAGCATCTACAAAAGCCGCATATCATGTGCGAGTATGCTCATGCCATGGGAAATGGACCCGGTGGCTTGCGCGACTACGCCAATGTGTTTGACAAATATCAACGCTTGCAGGGTGGCTTTGTGTGGGAATGGATTGATCACGGCTTGCGCCAATATACACCGGATGGGCGAGAGTATTATGCCTACGGAGGAGACTTCGGGGACTACCCGACGAATGGCAACTTCGTCATCGACGGACTGATTCGTCCAGATAGCACCCCATCCCCTGGATTGCTCGAATACAAAAAAGTGATTGAACCGATCGTCGTAGAAGCGACTGATTTGGAAAGCGGGCTCGTCACCATTACGAACCGCTATGATTTCCGCACGCTTGCGCACGTGAAAATGGTTTGGAGTGTGACAGCAGACGGACATGTGGTGCAGAGCGGATCGATGTCGCTGCCACATACAGAAGCAGGAAGTAGCAACATTATATCTGTACCTTATACCTTGCCTGCGCAAGTACAGGATCGAACCGACTATTGGCTGACGCTCTGCTTTGTGCTGGACCAAGATGAGAGCTGGGTACAGGCTGGACATGAGCTGGCTTGGGCACAATTTGCCTTGCCAGTGACCGTTGCCCAACAGGTTACGCTCGCACCCTATCAGCCTGTGTTCAGGAGGGTAGATACGAAAGAAACGAAAACCGAGGTCACCCTTACAGGAGCAGATTTTCAGTTCGTTTTTGACAAAGTGAGCGGTGTACCGACGAGCTGGGTGTTTGCAGGCAAAGAGCTGTTGGTGGCAGGACCTCGTCTCACGTTTTGGCGTGCTCCGATTGACAATGACATGTACGTAGTGGAAGAGTGGCGCAAGGTGTACCTCGATCGACTGCAAAACCGGGTGGAGCATGTAAGCATCCAGCAGGAGCGAGAAGATCGTGTGGTTATTACCTGCGATGTACGGATTGCTCCGCCTGTATACGACTGGGGATTTGCGTGCCGCTACACGTATACCGTGTTTGGAAATGGCGAAGTGCAGGTAGATGTTCAAGGCACACCCAAAGGCACCCCGCCAGCTATGTTGCCACGAATAGGCTTGAAGCTATTGGTCGCCAAAGACATGGAGCGTGTCTCGTGGTATGGGCGTGGACCGGGAGAGGCGTATATCGACAGCAAGGAAGCCAATCGCATCGGGGTATATCACGCGAGCGTGGATGAGCTGTACACGCCATATGTATTTCCACAGGAAAATGGCAATCGCACGGACGTAAAATGGATGTCCATCACGGATCAGCGAGGCATTGGACTTTTCGCGATGGGTCAACCGACCCTGGAATTTAGCGCACTTCGCTATGATACGGACGATCTGGAGCAAGCGAAGCACACGACAGATCTTGTAAAACGAGAGTATGTCACACTGCATCTCGATTATCGACAAAACGGGCTGGGTAGCAATAGCTGTGGACCCAAGCAATCGGAGCAGCATGCCTTGCGTCCAGAGGAGTTTTTCTTCCAGATGAGGTTAACGCCTTTTTCGAAGGATGCAATTTCTCCGGTTCAATTGTATAAGCGGAATTTGTGGGATTAACCGCTGATTGTTCTCGAAGGCATCGCCGAAACGTTGTACAATTTAGCTAAAGATTGAATAGTGCAACTAATCAAAAACCGGTGGTGGTTCTGTCACATGAAGTCATGGTCGCTCTTTCCGCGCAGAAGCATTCATGCCAAGCTGCTCGCTTTTATGCTGATTGCAGCCATTATTCCGCTGATTACTCTGGGGAGTATGGCGTATTGGAAGTCGTCGATGGTCGTTCGCGAGCAATTTAGCAAGTCAGGTGAGTATATTGCTACGCAACTGCAAATCCAGATCGACAATTACCTGAGTCAAATGAGATACATGGCTTATGACATCAATACGTACGTGTCAGACCCGACGTTGGTCGTCATACGGGAGGAACAGCCGAAGACGTACACAGGCTTCCTGGAACAAAAAAACTTCGAGAGATACCTGGGGGCGCACCGCAACCTTGATACAAAAGGCATTTTTATCGTGACGCCCTCCGGTTATTTTTTCGGGGAAAATGTGATCAATGGACAGGATTTGATGCGAGAATCGTGGTGGAAGGCACTGCCCGCCAAGCTGGATGAGGAGCGATGGATCGGTTTTTACACACCACGGCATTATGTCGGATTTCAGGATGAGGCGGAGCTGCGCAATCAGGAGAAGGTGCTCGGTCTGGTCGTTCCTGTTCTCAGTGGTTATGGCGTGTTGAAGGACAGCCGGATTTTGATCGAGATGAAGGCAGGCAAGCTGTTTCAATTGTTTTCGCAGCTAGAAGAGGACATGAGCGCGCATGTGACGATTACAGCCAAAAATGGCGAGCTGATTTATCAGACTGCGGGTACGTTTGTTCAGAAAGAGAGCGATGTCGTCTGGAACAAGCCACTGGAGTCCAACAACTGGATGATTCAGGTGCGCTTGCCGTACGAGCAAATGAACCGCTCTGCGGAAGTGATTCAATCCTTTTTTATCGCGGCGCTGATTCTTTCGGCAGTGCTGGCACTCCTTTTGGCGTATTTATTTTCCAGACGGATTACAGGCAAAATCAAACGACTGCAAGAAACGATGCGTCTGGTCGGAACAGGCGAGCTACAGACGCGCGCAGAGGTAGACACGGAAGACGAGCTGGGGCGGTTAGGGGTGAGCTTCAACCAAATGGTGAGGCGGATTCAGACGCTAATCGCCGAGGTGAGTCGAACCGAGCAGTTGAAAAAGGAAGCAGAGCTGCGAGCCGTTCACTACCAGATCAACCCGCATCTGTTGTTCAATACACTCAATTCCATCCAGTGGAAAGCAAGATTATCAGGTGCCAATGAAATCGGCAATATGCTCTATCATCTTATCAAAGTGCTAGAGGGCAACCTCGACATCACGCAGGAGCTCGTCCCGTTGGATAAGGAACTGCAAACCGTCGAGCATTTTCTGCAAATCCAAGAGCTGCGGTACGGGCCTGTTTTTCAATATGAACAGACGGGCGTAGAGGCTTGCGGTCGCTATTTGATCCCGCGAATGACTCTTCAGCCGCTATTGGAAAATATCTTTTTCCACGCATTCGAAGACGGGCATGGAACGATCCGGATCAGTGTCAGTGAAAAAGAAGGGCTTGTGACGCTGCTGTTGCAAGATGACGGCGCAGGAATTGTGCCGGAGCGATTGGCCAAACTTCTCGATCCTGATCTGGAGCGTTCTAGCAAACGAGGACTCGGCGTGTACAACGTCGATCAGAAGTTCAAACTTCATTTCCGTATGGAGCACGGCATGAAGATTTCATCTGTCAGAGGAGAAGGAACCACAATTCAAATCACATGGCCGAAAAGGGAGGAACTTCCTGATGAGCATCAAGGTAATGATTGTGGATGACGAAGTGCTGGTGCGAAGAGGACTGAAGGCAATGGTGCCGTGGAGTCGCTACGGGATGGAAGTGGTAGCGGATGCACCGAATGGTCGGAAAGGCTGGGAGGCTTTCCTGCAAATACAGCCCGAGTTGGTGATTACGGACATCGTTATGCCGGAAATGGATGGACTGGAGCTGTGCAGGCGGGTGAAGGAGCACGCTCCACAAACAAAGGTGCTTCTGCTGAGCTGTCACCGCGATTTTTCTTTTGCCCAGCAGGGAATCTCTCTCGGGGTGTCCGGGTATTTGTTGAAGACCGAGTTTCAGGATGAGGAATGGGGTACGTTGTTGGAGAAGCTGCGGACGGAGTTGGCAGGCGAGAGTACGCGACCTGAAAAAATCCATGAACGCCCTGATGAATGGAAGCGGGAATTCGGTGCGTGGTTGACTGGTTTGAGCCGGGATTTCGAGCAAAGCTTGTCCTCCCTCCTGCAATCACACTGGTCGTGGATGAACGATTCCATGCGTGTATGGCTCTTGGAAGGGATGGGCAGCAGTGCAAATAGCGAGGAGCAGGAGCGGGCATGGATTACACGGGAGCTGGACAGCCAATGGGAATGGATCGCATGTGGCGATATCCGATTTTTGTTGACTCCCGCAAGTACCGGCAGGCAGGTAGAATCCTTGCTCGTGGAATGGAAGCTAGCTGGGAAGGTGACGAGCTGGGAGACAACAAGCCCGTTTGCTGGACTCGAACCGTGGATGCAGACAGTACGGATGCTCTACCAACGCAAGGAGCGGGCGCGCAAGTATGGCGTCATTCAAGACCCGTGGCAGGAACCGATCAAGCAGGCCGTTCATTACGCGCTCGATCGTCTGGATACGCCATTGACGGTTAGTGAGGTAGCTTCACAGGTGGGGCTGAGCCGCAGTCATTTTAGCGTGATGTTTAAAAAGGGAGTGGGCGAGAGCTTTGGCGAGTTTCTCGACAAGCGCCGGGTAAAAATGGCTCGAGCGATGCTGGATGAAACCGCTCTGTCCATTCAGGAGGTAGCGGAGCGAGTTGGTCTTCCTGACGCGAAATACTTTAGCAAATGGTTTAAAAAATATACAGGGATGACCCCGAGTCACTACCGTTTCAAACAAAAGGAGGAGTCCAGTCGAACAATCGTCCACTCCACCGCGCAAACCTGAACAAAGCGAAAAAAAGGAAACAAATTCACACACTATTGCGAACAGTTGGCGGTTTCACCGTTTTTTTCCCTTCATTAAAATAAAGAAAAATGAGGGGTAAATCTAGGGGGGATCACAGATGAAAAAGGTTGCGTCAAAATGGATGGCAGCTGGCATGGCACTACTTTTGGCCGTCGCGGCTGGTTGTTCACAAGCCCAGCCATCAGGTACAGACGGCACGTCTAGTAACACAGGTACGACAACGCCAGCATCGTCTGATAAAAAGGAAACGGTTACATTGCGTTTCGCGACATGGGATACGGACCAAATGCTGAAGATCCAACAAGATATCGCGAAACAATTCGAACAGAAAAACCCGGGTGTGAAGGTACAAGTCGAGGCATATGCAGATGGATTTGATCAGAAGCTGGTAGCGGCATTCGGAGCGAAAAACCCGCCAGATGTCATGTACATGTGGGATTTCCCAACGTACAACGCCTCGCTCGAGCCATTGGATGAGTACGTAAAGAAGGACCCATCAGTGGCAATCGACGACTTTTACCAAGGCCTCTTAAACTATAATCGCTTCGATGGAAAATTGTTCGGTCTCCCAGCGGGCTTCTCGACGCGGGTCGTCTTCTACAACAAAAAGCTGTTTAACGAAGCAAATGTACCGCTTCCAACAGACAACTGGACGTGGGACGATTTCAAATCGGCAGCCAAACAACTGACCGTTCGCGACAAGAAGCAGTACGGCTTCGCTGTTCGTTCGGAGCCGGATACGTACGATTTGCAGCAGTTCGTGTGGAGCAATGGCAGCAGCTTCATCAGCCCTGACGGAAAAGCCATCGAAGGCTACATGAACAGCAAGGAAACAGCAGAAGCCCTGCAAATTTTCAGTGACTTGGCCAAGGACAAGAGTGCTTTGCTCGTCGGTGGCAAAAACCAGCAGAGCGGAAACGACTTGTTCAAAGCTGGCAAGCTCGCGATGTATGACAACGGTGTCTGGTCGCTCGAGTCGTACAAGAAGGCAAATGTCGACTTTGGTACGGTCGTAATGCCGCAATTCCCTGGCAAGCCTGGTAAGGGTGTCATTGCAACCTCCTCAGTATCGATCGCCAAGGATTCCAAAAACAAAGAACTGGCTTGGGAGTTTTTGAAGTTCTTCGTTTCCAGTGATGCGATCAAGATGCGTACATCTGACTTGCCTGTGCGTATTAGTGTCGTACAAGAGAAGAAGCTCGATCAGGACCCGCTCTACGCGCCGTTCTACAAGACATTGGAGCAATCGACTGACACGCCAGCCTTCCTGTTGAATCCACACTGGAACGAAATCAATCGGAACCTTTCCGCAGCAGTCAATGCGATCATGATGGGACAAAATGCCGAGGAATTACTGAACAAGGCAGTCAAAGACTCCCAGAAATTCTTGAAATAACGGGAAGGGGTCAGGAATTTGAATACAGAGAGTGTCGTGACACATAAACAGCCTGCCATGACCGTTCAACCGAAAAAACTCAAGGGAAGGGCGTTTCTTACGCCCTATCTTTTTATCTTGCCTTGGATTCTCGGCTTTCTCGCTTTTACGCTGGGACCGATGTTGTTTTCGCTCGTCATGAGCTTTTTTGATTGGCCTGTCGTTGGTGAGGTTACGTTCGTCGGCTTGGACAACTACGTCAATATGTTTACGGATGATCCACTGTTTTGGCAATCACTCTGGGTCACCATTAAATTTGCGCTGTTGTTTGTACCGTTAAATTTGTTCATCGCGTTATTTTTGGCCATGATGCTGAATCAGAAGGTAAGAGGCAGCGGCTTTTTCCGCACAGTGTTTTACTTGCCGAGCGTGATTTCTGGTGTGGCGCTGGCGATGATTTGGGCGTGGGTGTACGACGGGGAATACGGTATTTTCAACTATTTGCTCAGTCTGGTTGGGATTACAGGTCCAAATTGGCTAAACGATACGTCATGGGCACTTGTTGCCATGGTAATCGCCAGTCTGTGGGGGCAAGGCTCCATGGTATTGATTTTCCTGGCGGGGCTCAAAAGCATCCCGGAGAGCTTGTATGAAGCGGCTTCGATTGATGGGGCAGGGGCGGTGCAAAAGTTTTTCCGGATTACACTGCCGATGGTTAGCCCAACGATTTTGTTCAACCTGATTATGACGATCATTAGTGCGTTCCAGCAGTTGAGTCTAGCACTCTTGCTCACAGGAGGCGGACCGTTGCAGTCTACGTATTTCTATGCCATGTTCGCGTATGACAACGCCTTCAAATACTTCAAGATGGGATATGCTTCGGCGAACTCCTGGTTTATGTTTGTGATCATTTTGGTATTGACCTTCCTCGTATTTAAAACGTCCGGCAAATGGGTGTACTACGAGGGCGACAATCGCAGGGGAGGGGAGGAAGCTTGATACGCAAAACGGTCGCTTATGCGAGCTTGATCTTTTTCTCTTTCCTGTTTCTCGCACCGTTTTACTGGATGATCTCTACTGCGCTCAAGTCAGATACTGAGATTTTGCAGTATCCACCCAAATGGATTCCGGATGTGTTGCATTGGGAGAACTTCGGGAATGCGTGGATGTCGCAGCCGTTTCATCTGTATTTGGAAAACTCGTTGACGGTGACGATCCTGACCACGATTGGTCAGTTGATTTCGTCTTCGCTGGTCGCGTACGGCTTTGCCCGGTTTACGTTTAAAGGGAGAGATTTTCTGTTCATGGTCGTTTTGGCCACGATGATGATTCCGTGGGAAGTGACGATGATCCCGCTGTACATGGAATTCAACTATCTGGGCTGGATCAACACGCTCAAGCCGTTGATTGTTCCTTCGTTCTTCGGGTCAGCGTTTTATATTTTCCTCATGCGACAGTTTATTTTGACCATTCCTCGTGAGCTGGATGAAGCGGCGCGTATTGATGGTGCCGGTTCGTTTCAGATTTACGCACGGATTATTATGCCGTTGATGATGCCTGCTCTGATTTTGGTGAGTGTATTCAACATCTTGGGCACATGGAACGACTACTTGGGTCCACTCATTTTCTTGAATGACCAAAGCCAGTACACGCTGACGCTGGGACTGGCGCAATTTAAAGGGATGTATGAAGTAGAGGCTACCGGGCTGATGGCGGTAACATTATTGATCTCGCTTCCGCCGTTACTCCTCTTTTTCCTCGCACAACGATATATCGTAGACAATTCAGCCGGCGTTGCTATTAAGTAAGAGGCTATCAAGTAAGGAGGGAGCTACAGTGGGGAATCGGGCGAAATGGGAAGGATGGGCATGGTCATTTCATCAATTTGGTGAGCGATTGTTGCGGATGGCGGCAGCGCATCTCATGTGGGTGGCATGTACGCTCATGGGAGGCATCGTCTTTGGAATTTTCCCAGCGACAGCCGCTCTGTACGACGTACTTAGCGGCAAGTGGAATGACCGTGGGCTTTTGTCCGCCTTCTGGCATGCTTTTCGCCACTACTTCTGGAGGAGCCAATGGCTTGGTGCAGGGACGGTGCTAACGGGGGCCATCCTGTGGGGCGATGTGGTGTTTTTCCTTCGCTTTGGTACACTGTGGGGGCTCTCGATTGCGGCTGTTTTTGCGGGGATCGGATTCTTGCATGCGGCTACCTCTTGCCACGCTTTTTCCCTGCTTGTTCGGGAGAATTCAGACGTGAAGAGGACGCTCAAGCAATCGTTTTGGCTGGTTGCGGCCTTTCCGGTGCATTCGCTCGTCACGATGGGAGGCTTGCTCCTTCTCTTGATTCTCTTGCTGGCGATTCCCGTTTTGCCGATCTTGCTGGGAGCGAGCCTGCCTGTCTGGTGGTTGAACGCCAGAATGAATCGTCTGCTGGAAAAGCGCGATCGTAAACGATCGACGAAGCAACCTCGAGGTGAGACATATGCAGTTTGATTTGGGAATCGTTCCTTTTAGCCGATACGGGTCATATCTCGTACTCTCGCGTCTGGGTAACACCAAACGAGCAGAAGGGCTGTATTTGCGCAATATTCGTGGAGGAGACAACCACGATGGCGCGATTTTTCGAATAGAAATGGTAGCCGATGGTGTGGCGGTTCCATTTGAGACGGAGGCTACGCCAACCTTGCTGCGTCTCTACGGGGATAAAGGCGAAGTGAAGCTGTGCATGAGCGAGCCGCAGGTGGTGCAGATGCGTGGTCAAGGCGTTGGTTTGCGACTCGTGCTGGAATCGACGGCAGCAGACTACGCGATTCAAGCAGGAGCCGGATGCTGGGAAATCAATCACTTTTCCACGGAAATTCGCTTGCGAGTGACTCCGCTTGCTGGAGCGCTGGTGGTCAACCCTACGAAGGCATCACGTGAACAGCAAGTGAGCGTAACCTTTCTTCCCGACGAGGAAACTGGTGTACTGGAAGGCGTATGGGAGGAGTTCCACACGGTATGGAAGGAGCGCAGCTATCCTGCCTTTGCCGATGGATGGGAGCAGGTAAAAAAAGAGTACGACGAGTGGCTGGAACGGACCCTTTCTGTATCTGAGGAGCATCGCGAGGGCTTGAGTGAAGCACGAGAGCTCGCGGCGTACATCACCTGGTCTTGTGTGGTGAGACCTGAAGGCTATCTGCCGCGGTCTGCGATGTACATGTCCAAAAACTGGATGACGAATATCTGGAGCTGGGATCATTGCTTCAATGCGATGGCACTGACGCGAGCAAACCTGCCGCTGGCGTGGGATCAGCTCATGATCTTTATCGACAGGCAGGACGAAAGTGGTGTCTTCCCCGATTTTATCAATGATCGGTATGCGCTGTGGAATTGCTGCAAGCCTCCGATTCACGGCTGGACGCTGCGCTGGATGCTGGATCGGAACGAAGCGATTACAAACGAGATGCTAGAAGAGGTGTACGAGCCGCTTTGTCGCTGGACCGACTGGTGGTTCCGTTATCGCGATGATGATCAGGACGGAATTCCGCAGTACAATCATGGCTATGACTGCGGCTGGGACAACAGCACGATTTTCCTCGATGGGGCACCGATTGAAAGCCCGGACTTGCCTGCGTATTTGATTCTGCAAATGGATGTGCTGGCGGATTTGGCGAAGAGATTGGGCTGTCCTGAAGAGGCAGCGAAGTGGCAGGAAAAGGCGGAAATGACGCTGCAACGCCTCCTAGAGAAGCACTGGAATGGCGAAAACTTCTTCGCGACCCACTCTGGCAGCGATCAGCCTACCCAAGGAGACAGCTTGATTCGTTATATGCCTCTGGTGCTTGGTGAAAAGCTGCCAAAAGACATCCGGGCCAAGCTGATTGCGGACTTGCAGGAGCGATTTTTGACCGAGAATGGTCTGGCTACGGAGAGTCCAACCAGCTCCTTCTACCGCGCTGATGGCTACTGGTTAGGCCCGATCTGGGCGCCAGTAACGATGCTATTGGTCGATGGATTGCGGCGAGCAGGTGAAGTAGAGTTTTCCCAGGAGATTGCCAGACGTTTTTGCCGAATGGCAGCACGCAGTGGCATGGCGGAAAACTTCGATGCACTGACAGGTGATGGCTTGAGGGATCGGGCATTTACATGGACGTCCAGCGTGTTTTTGATGCTGGCGCATGAGTATGTGTGAGGTAGTTTCATAGAAAAAACAAGCGGGCATGATGGATGAAAAATCGCATCATGCCCGTTGCTTGTCTATAGCACCTTACTGAGAAACGCCTTGGTTCTCTCATGCTGGGGATTGTCAAAAATCTCGGCAGGCGTGCCTTCTTCTACGATGTATCCGCCATCCATGAAGATCACGCGATCGGCTACTTCACGGGCGAAGCCCATCTCATGCGTAACCACGACCATCGTCATTCCTTCTTTGGCCAAATCCTTCATCACCTGAAGAACTTCGCCTACCATTTCCGGGTCGAGTGCAGAGGTAGGTTCATCGAACAGCATGATATGAGGGTCCATGGCGAGCGCACGGGTAATGGCTACGCGCTGCTGTTGACCACCAGACAACCGATCTGGATACACGTCTCGCTTGTCCGCCAAATCTACTTTTTTGAGGAGTTGCAGCGCCTTTTGTTCATTTTGCTGGCGCTCTGAATTTTTGACGTGCTTGGGTGCGAGCATAATGTTTTCCAAAACAGTGAGATGCGGGAAGAGATTGAACCGCTGAAACACCATGCCGACACGCTCTCGCAGCTTGTTAATGTCCACTTTGGGGGAGGTAACCTCCATGCCCTCAATGGTGATTTTGCCGGATGTCACCTCCTCCAACTGGTTCAGGCAGCGCAGAAACGTACTTTTTCCCGAGCCGGAGGGACCAATGACACAGACAACTTCGCGCTCTTCAATGGTAGTTGAGATGTCTTTTAAGACTTCCAGCGAGCCAAAGCTCTTTTTCAAATTCTCTACATGAATCATTTCGCGAACCTCCTCTCAAGGGAACGGGATAGCAGACTGAGGATGTATATCATCAGGAAATAGAAGACCGCTACTACAGCCCAAATTTCGAATGAACGGAAGTTGCTAGAAATGATAATCTCACCACTGTTCATCAGTTCACGGATACCAATGACCGTTAGGAGCGAGGTGTCTTTTAGCGTCACGATGAATTGGTTGACGAAGGCAGGAATCATGCGGCGAACAGCCTGAGGCAAGATAACCAGGCGCATGGCTTTTCCGTGCGTGAGTCCGAGGGAGCGAGCTGCTTCCATCTGCCCTTTATCGATGGAGAGAATCCCTCCGCGGAAAATTTCAGCCAGGTAGGCTCCGGCATTGAGGCTGAGCGCAAGAATACCTGCGGTTGTCTCTGGAATTTTGATATCAAGGACGGGCGGCAAGCCAAAATAAATAAAGAAGATTTGAACCAACAGCGGTGTGCCGCGGAGAAAGTCAACGTAAGCGGTTGCAATGCCACGGAGTATTTTGGAGCGGCTGGTGCTCATTAAACCAAAAAGCAATCCGATTAAGAGAGCAAAAAACAGGGAAATGACCGTTATTTTTAACGTGACCACAGAGCCTTGGGCCAAGACAGGAAGAGCATCGACAATGACATCCCAACTACTGCTCATTTGGACAACTCCATTCTTTCTAAGGTGAAAAAAAGGCGCGTCTTGCGCCTTTTACTTTTTCGTGTTCAAGTATGTGTTGATGATTTCGTCGTATTTCCCGTTCTCTTTCAGCTTCTTCAGACCGGAGTTGAGTTTGTCCTGCAGATCTTTGTTCCCTTTTAATACCGCGATGCCGTAGTGGTCACCATTGAGACGATCGCCTACAATTTTTAGTTTGGAAGCAGGGTCTACCGCAATTTTATAAGAGATAACCGGATAGTCTTCGATGGTTACATCAGCGTTGCCGTTCTGAACCTCTTGGAACATGGAAGGGCTATCGTCAAAGTATTTGACAGTCGCTCCGTACTTTTTCCCGAGCTCATCAGCAAAGGTCGCGCCAGTCGTGCCTTTTTTGATCGCAATCGTTTTGCCAGCCAAGTCTGCCTCTCCATTGATCGTTGTGTTGTCCTCACGTACGACCAAGGAAAGACCTGCTTGATAGTAAGGTTCAGAGAAATCCAAAATTTCTTTGCGCTTATCATTGATGCTGATCCCTGCAATGGCACCGTCCAATTGCTTCGCTTGAACAGCCGGAATGATTCCTTTGAAGTCCATCGGCTTAATTTCTACCTCAAAGCCTTCTTCTTTGGCGATTGCATTGATCAGGTCGATGTCAATTCCCACGTATTTTCCGTCTTTTTCAAACTCAAAGGGTGGGTATGTTGCATCTGTACCAAACACGTACTTCGTCGCACCGGATTGCCCAGATGTCGAGGCCGCTTGATCCGTGCCAGTGCCACACGCACTTACCGTTAGTGCCAACAAACCAGAAACAACAGCAAACATTAGTTTTTTCATAAATTACCCCCAAGTATATTTATGATAGATATGATATGGACATGAATATAGTAATATAGAAAAGTCTGCAAAGTCAAAAGAAACTGAAAGTAATTATTACCCATAATTGTATGATCAAGCTCTACGTGTGATAACAGAAAAGTTATTTCATACCTGCTATAATGGTAGGAAATGTATACAAGGGATGGGAAAAACGATGAAGCACGTCACCATATTGATCGCCGACGATGAAGCGGAGATTGCTGAGCTCGTTGCCTTGCATGTGAAAAAAGAAGGTTACCACACAATAATCGCAGCGGATGGAAAGGCAGCACTCCAAGCTGTACAGACCCATTCGATTGATTTGGCGATCCTCGATATCATGATGCCTGGGCTGGATGGCTATGAGGTCACCCGGCTCATTCGCGAACAGCACAATATGCCGATCATCTTTTTGAGTGCCAAGACATCCGATCTGGATAAAATCTCGGGCTTGGTGATGGGCGCAGATGATTATATGACCAAGCCATTCAATCCAATGGAATTAGTCGCTCGTGTGAATGCCCAACTGCGGCGCTTTAAGCAGTTGAATCAACCAGCAGTAGCAGTAGCGAGTAACAAGGTCGTAGAGGCAGGTGGACTTATCATTTATCCAGAGCAGCGAACCGTGAGCCTGTACGGAGAAACGATTGAGTTAACACCGAAAGAGTTTGATATTCTCTACCTGCTGGCCAGCTATCCAAAGAAGGTGTTTAGCGCGGATAATATTTTCCAGCAGGTGTGGGGCGAAGCGTACTATGAAGGCTGCAATACAGTCATGGTGCACATTCGCACCTTGCGAAAGAAGCTGGGAGAAGAAAAAACCAAAAACAAGTGGATTAAAACGGTCTGGGGAGTAGGGTATTCCTTTCATGGCTAAGATGATACGGAGCTTTCGGTTCCAAATGGTCAAGCTTCTGGGCCTAAGTCTGCTTCTATCTGGTGCGGTTACGTATGTGATTTTTAAAACGCTACAGTTTTACTATCGAACACAGGTAAGGTTTGAAAGCTTGTTGACGCCGATTCGCTATTTTATGCGAGAAATAGGGGACATTTACTTCTTTCTGATTATTTTTGTTCCACTAGCCATACTGTTTTTCTTCTTGCTAACCAAACGGTATGCCGTCTACTTTCAGGAGATTTCCAGAGGAATTCATCATCTTGCAAACGGCGACTTTACCCACCATGTTCAAATACCGTCGAACGATGAGTTCGGAGATATTGCCAAGGACATCAATCTGGCGGGTGAAAAATTGCAAGAAGCCGTACAAAGAGGAGATTTTGCCGAAAGCAGCAAGGATCAGTTGGTTTTAAACCTGGCGCATGACCTGCGGACGCCACTGACTTCTGTTTTAGGGTATTTGGACATCATTTTGCGGGACGAGCAGTTGACAATGGAACAAGCCCGACATTACACGAATATTGCTTTTACCAAGTCGCAGCGTTTGGAAAAACTGATCGATGAGCTCTTCGAAATTACGAGAATGAACTACGGCATGCTCACCATCCAACAGAATCTGATTGACCTGAGTGAATTACTCATGCAGTTAAACGAGGAGCTATATCCTTCTTTGGAAAAAAATCAGTTGGAAACCAGAATGAATGTGGCTTCACGATTGACGGTTTGCGGGGATGGCGAGCTCTTGGCACGTGTTTTCGAGAACATCATGACCAATGCCATCCGTTACGGGCACGATGGTCAGTTTGTTGATATCAACGGTTTTCTTGCGGGTGACGAGGTCGTTGTACAGATTATCAATTATGGAAACGAAATTCCCGAGGAAGAGCTGCCGCATCTTTTTGAGATGTTTTACACGGGTGACAAGGCCCGAAGTCATCAAAACGGAAGCACAGGTCTTGGGCTGTTTATCGCCAAAAATATCGTCGAGCGCCACGAAGGGACGATTTCTGCGCAAAGCAATTTGATCCGCACCGTTTTTGAAATACGCTTACCTTACGAACAGACGACCTCACTTTAAAAAAATTTAAGGATTACCCCACTTTTTCTTTTAACAGTTTTTCTTATCCTGATCGGGTGACGAGCCAGGGTGGAACCTGTAATAGAAAAAGTGGGGTTTTTTGATTGGCTAAGAATGATCGGGGTTTAAAGTTTTTGGGGAGGTAAGGAATATGAAAAAACGTTTGTGGATCTGGCTGGGTGTGGGCGTGCTTGTGGCCGGGTTCGGCGGCTATGCAGCTTCTTCGGGAGAAAAGAAGAATGGCATTCCTGTCATGTTATCAACGGTGGTAACGGCCGATTTGGAAAGCACGATTTTGACGTCGGGCATGGTCAAAGTACGAAATGAACATACATTGTTCGCCAACTATGCAGGCGATCTGCGGAATTTCTCCATCAAGGAGGGAGACAAAGTGACGAAAGGGCAGGTGATCGGCAATATCGACATGTCCGATGTCAGCAATGAAATCATGGATATCGAGGCGCAAATCACCATTCAGGAAGCGAATATCGCAAGGCTCTCCAAAGGTGTGGAGCCTGAGGAAGTCACGAAAATGCAGGAGCAGCTTGCCCAGCATGAACGCGAGTACCAAACGGCATTAAAAGATTACCAGCGAACGCAATCGCTGTTTACCGCAGGCGTGTCTACCCAACAGGCTGTAGAGGAGGCGAAGCAAAAGCTCCAGACTGCGGAATCAAGAGTAAGAGTCGCGAAGCAAGATTTACTTTTGAAGCAAAAAGGGCCAGACAAGGCAGAGATTCGCTCCTACGAGGCGCAAATTCAAAAGCTGAATTTGGAAAAAGCAAAATATGAAAAGCAACGTGTGCAAAGCAGCATCGTGTCTCCGATTGACGGGACGGTGCTCTCCATGAAGGTGAAACAAGGGAAGTACCTAAGTAAAGGCGAGGAAATTCTCACGGTTGGAGATACCAATGATGTTATGGTCGAAGCAGGAGTCGGAGAATCTGACTTGCGTAAAATCAAAATCGGACAGGATGCGGTGGTCTCAGGCATTTCCTTAGGCGGAGAACAGTTGCAAGGTAAGGTGTCGCGCATATCTCCTATAGCTGTAACCAGCAAAGAGCGGGATGGAGAGAGTACGAGAGTGCCGGTCGCTGTCAATCTGAATGAGACGAGGGAGTATTTGAAGCCAGGTTTTCACGTGGATGTGAACATCGTCCTGCAAAAAGCAGCAAACGCCATGCAAGTCCCCATTGAGGCGGTCGTGACGGACCAAGATGGATCTTCTTTTGTCTGGGTAGCGGAAAATGGCAAGGCCAAGAAGAAAAAAGTGACGACTGGAATTGAAAGTGAATTGTTTATCCAAATTGAAA
Source organism: Brevibacillus brevis (assembly GCF_001039275.2). Classification (NCBI taxonomy): domain Bacteria; kingdom Bacillati; phylum Bacillota; class Bacilli; order Caryophanales; family Paenibacillaceae; genus Brevibacillus; species Brevibacillus brevis. Next base: position 6,296,027 of record NZ_CP030117.1, on the reverse strand, counting down.
GCGGATTGGATGGCAGTGAAGAGCTGGTAGCGAATCCACCGGAAACCTTGCAAGAAAATGAAGTGATCTTCCAAGCATCTCCCGAAGAGTTTGCGGGGTAAAGGAGGATACATATGCTGAACATTGAGGGGTTAACCAAACAGTACAAGACGGATGAGCTGGAGCTGTTCGCTTTGCAAAATATCAATATCCACGTGGCTCAAGGTGAATTCGTGGCGATCGTGGGACCTTCTGGTTCCGGAAAATCGACGTTTATGAACATGCTGGGCTGTCTGGATCGGCCAACCTCCGGAGCGTATGTCTTGGATGGAATTGATGTTACGCAGTTGAAGGATAGTGGGCTGGCGCAAGTACGCAATCAAAAAATCGGCTTTGTCTTTCAATCGTTTCATCTGTTGCCACGTGCTACTTCGCTGCGAAACGTAGAGTTGCCGATGATGTATGCGGGCATCGGCATGACAGAACGCAAAAAAAGAGCGAAAGCGGCGTTGCAGCGTGTCGGACTCGGCCAGCGGATGGATCATAAACCAACGCAACTGTCCGGCGGTCAAAGACAGCGGGTAGCTATCGCCAGAGCGTTGGTTAACCAGCCAGCCATTTTACTTGCTGACGAGCCGACAGGGAATCTGGACAGTCGTTCCAGCATCGAGATCATGGCGATTTTTCAGGAGTTGCATGCGCAAGGGGTAACGATTCTCCTCGTCACGCACGAGGCGGATATCGCTCAGCATGCCGAGCGCGTCATTACGTTTCGAGATGGTCATATCATCCGAGATGAGCGAGTGGAGAAGCGCTTGTTTGCTACTCCGTCCGAGGAGGTGATCCTCACGTGAATTTACTCGAAAGCTTTCGTACGGCTCTAGAAGGGATTGGGACAAATAAGCTGCGTGCTACCTTGACGATGTCTGGGATCATCATCGGAATCATGTCTGTTATTGCTGTGATTACACTAGGAAACGGCAGTCAACAGGCCTATAACGATCAGTTGGAGAAGCTGGGTGCAACTAATTTCAGCGTTTATTTTGGCTGGGACCCGAGGCAAGGAAGCAAACTTACTGATTTGACAGTGGAGGATGCTTATGCACTTCCCCAACAATCGCCCTACATTGAAGCGGCCGTGCCGTTCGCCTCTTATTATGGAACGATTCGTGGCCCAAAAAAGGGGCAGGACGCAAATATACAAGGAACAAATGAGGATTTGTTAAAGGTTCAACCAAACTTGAAAATAGTTGCAGGCAGATATTTTACTAAGAGGGAAGTAAGAGAGGGGAAGCCTGTTATCGTTTTAACCGAAAAGTTAGCGGCAGGGCTTTTCGGGCGTGAAGACCCGATTGGCAAGCGTTTGACTTATGAAACAGCATCAGTCGTCGTTATTGGCGTGGTAAGGGAAGCCAAGCTGATGGTTGACAATGGTCGATCCGAGGGTGCCTATGTGCCGATTACCTTTCTGCACAATAAAGACGGGTTGAAGATGGTTCATACGATAACCGTAAAAGCCAAGTCGAAGGAAACGATGGAAGCAGCCAAGAGGCAGACAGAGAAGTACTTAAACCGCAGGCACGATCGCGAAAATTACTACCAAATCGATAGTATCGAGAACGCACTGGGGGAGATGGATTCCTTTTCCGGTACGCTCACCACGATCTTTAGCGTCGCAGCTGGGATTGCGCTGTTTGTCGGTGGGATTGGCGTCATGAACATCATGCTCGTATCCGTCACGGAGCGGACGCGGGAAATCGGCATTCGCAAGGCGTTAGGGGCGCGTTACGGAGATATTATGCTACAGTTTTTGATCGAATCGATGATCGTCTGTCTGATTGGTGGAACGATTGGCGTGCTGCTCGGCATCGGGACAGCCATGTTTGCCTCGCAATATGTCGAAGTGCCGCCGCTACTATCGTGGGAAAGTATCGTAATCGCCTTCGGGTTCTCCAGTGCCATCGGTATTTTCTTTGGGCTCTACCCGGCTCATAAGGCAGCGAGGCTCCATCCGATTGATGCGTTGCGATATGAGTGAGGAACGAAAAAGAAATGACTAGCAGATATCGCTGCTAGTCATTTTTCTAACGTATAGGAATTTATAAAATAAATTCCGGAGCGCATGGAAACTTTCCGCTAAAACGCGGTCGCTCCTCCTTGTAAAGGCCTCGATAGAGGTTTTCTTATTAGTCCCGAACCGATTGTAATGCCGTTGACCAACTGATCACTTGATTTAACATGTCGTTTACATGTGGGATGTGCAATTCGGATGGTTTAAAGACCGTGTAATTTTCAAAATCCGTAAATAGATTGAAGGCAGGTTGTGTACGAACATCGGCAACCTGCAATTCCCCCAGGATTCCACGTAAGTGCTCTGCTGCACGAGTTCCGCCTGATGAACCATAGCTGACGATACCGGCCGCCTTGTTGTACCATTCCTTGCGGGCGAGGTCGAGTGCGTTTTTTAATACCCCTGTGATGCTGTGGTTGTATTCGGCGGTAACGAATACGAATCCATCCAGACTGGATAGCTTTGCCGCCCATGCGGCTACTTGTTGCTCACCGCTCGGATCGCCAAAGAACGGTAAGTGAAAGTCCGCAATATCAACGATCTCATACGCTGCGTCTCCTCGTTGATCGGCAACTCCTTTGAGCCACGCACCTACTTGGGGACTGACTCGGCCTGGGCGAGAGCTGCCCAGAATAATCCCGATTTTTAAGCTAGAAGTACTCATAGTTCGTTCCTCCTTATGCGGCTTAGTTTAATGGTAGTTCCTTGGATCAAACATTATGCTTAAAAAAATGCCGCAACTGTAAAGCTCAGTTGCGGCCTCGGAGTCTTATGAGTAATGAATCGAAAGAAAGTTCCAGTAAAATAAATAGCCAGTATACAGGATAGAGAGTACCGCTGCTGCGCCATTCGCTACCTTCCAGCGATCGCGCTCCTTGGCTGTTCCGATTCGCAGGATCAAATATGCGGCGGCGGCCAACGAAACAATCGGTAGGGATGCAACCACGACTTGGTAGAAGGCCGGATAGCCATAGACAAGCTCTGCGTTTGCATAGGTGAATTGGATGATAAAAAATATGCCATGAAGCAGAGCCATAATCGGAACGATCTTCGAAATGGCGTGCGATTGTTTGCGCCATTTGCGTAGCCCGTAACGAGCGATCCAGACGAGCGAAAGAAGGATGAACACGATTCCGGGAATCACATACAGAGCCAGGAGAACAGGTGGACTTTCGATGAAGGAGATACGAGGGAGCGAAAAGTTCATCGGTCCTGTCATATAAAATGTCCCTTGTTCCTCATGAAAATATAGCTGCTCCTCGCCGCCGATCTCTTGAAAGAAATGATCGTCTACCTGTACAAACTTTTTCTCAAGGGATTGCTGTCCTTCATTCTGGAATAAACCAGTCACGGATATCGTCTGCCCATCCAATGCCTTCACTGTGTACGGGTAGCTACTGAGCAGCCGAAGCCCTTTGCCCCAGCCATTCTCAGGCGTCAGGGTAAGCAGATATTGACCTTCCAGCTTTTTTATTTCGTCTATGGTTCCAGCAACAGGAGTTAGGGGCTTGCGGACTTGCTCGGTCAGTAGCTTGTCGGTAAACGCGTTCACGACCTTGCCGTGCAGCTCCAAGCCCGGATGCGTGGCGTTCACCGTAACAAAGATGCCGATTGATTCTGAAGGAATTAGCACCATTTTCGAGATAAAGCCATCAATCCCACCGTTTGCCCATAGGGTAGGAATGCCGTTTTTCGTCTCTCCTTTAAAAAAGCCGTAGCCGATTCCGTACATGCGCTTATGGGCCGCGAATTGCTGGGCATGCATAAGCTGGACAGTTTCTGGTTTGAGCAGAGATGTGCCGTTATAGCTGCCGCCAGAAAGATGGGCGATCATATAGGGGGCGAAGTCGACGGGTGTCATATTAGCAGCACCACTCCCTGGGAAAATAATCCCCGAGTAAGGAATCGTTTGATAGCCGTTTCCGTCGTAATAATAGCTTTTAGCCAGCTTGCTACTGTCTTGTGGGAGATACAATTCGGCGGAATCCATACCTAGCGGGCGGAAGATATTCTCCCGCATATAGTCATGCAAAGATTGGCCGGAAGCTTGTTCGATTACACTTCCTAACAATCCGGTGCCCGCATTACTGTATTGAAATTTGCTCCCTGGCGTGAAAATCGTCTCCTGCATCTGAAGCGTTTCATTTACGGTCTCGGTCGAGAATTCCGGTATCACACTCTGGCGGTTGTCTCTTTTATAAATCTTTTCATCTAGACCGGCTGTATGTGTGAGCAGGTGGTGAAGTGTGATCAGGCCGTAACGAGTATTGGTAATTTTGTAGTCTTTTAGGACAGTATTCAAATCTTCGCGTAAGGAAAGCTTGCCTTTTTCCACGAGCTGCATCGCTGCAGTAGCAGTAAGCGACTTGGTCACGGAACCGATTCGAAACACCGTACGCTCAGGATCAACGGGGATTTGCTGTTCGACGTCGGCAAAACCATAGCCTTTTTTAAAAATGATGCGATCTCCCTGGGTAATGACAATGGCTGCACCTGGGATATGCAAGTTGTGCATTTCCTTTTTCATGAGGGGATCAACTACTTGTTCGATGGAAGGAGTAGTAAGAGGGGAGCGAGCATTGACCACAGATAGGGGCTGTATCAGCATGAGGCAGGATACGAGCAAAACGGCAAACCATTTTCGTAGAGCAAATAATGTCATGTTTCATCACCTTTCGCGTTTTGCGTCAGTCAATTGTTGTAAGCCAGCGACAGGGATGAGTATAGGACGATGAGTGTCACGGTGAGAAGTAACAGAATGTCATGGTTTATCGTGATAGTAGCTGGGCGTCATCTGGGAATATAATAGAGAGAAAGTTTGGGTGTAGATGAGGTGTGCGAATTGCTTGCATTTGTTAAACGATGGTTATGGGTCGACTGGATGATCTTCACCATCCACTTTATGTGGGGATTGACGATTATTCTCGGTTTTGTCCGCCATCACGATCAATTGCCTTATCCGCTAGTGATGACATTGATCGTTTTGTTCTTCGTGCTTGTCGTCCCCAGTTGTTTGCGTCGATACTCTCGTAACCTATATTTGTTCGCTGAGATTATTTTGAGTGGAGGCTTGTGTATTGCCTTGAACTTCTTTTTTGAGGGAGTAAGATGGCAGTTTATCCCCATCGCTTTTCTCATCGGATATCACAGTGTGGGACGATCTTATCGCTGGACGGGACCATTGGCGATTTTGGCGATTCCGTTTCTTGTGGGCGAGGCAATTGGGTTTGATTTCGAGCCTATAGCCGTAAGCGATCTCATTGTGTACCATTTCGCGGCATATGCACTTGGTTTTGCCTTTCAATTGCTTAGCCGTATGCACAAGCAGAGCCTGATTATTCAAAACCAGAACCAGATATTGGAGCAATACGCTTCCCAGGTGGAGGAAATCACGCTGCTGGAAGAACGAAACAAAATGTCCAGAGAGCTGCATGACACGATCGGACATACGATGACATCGCTCATTATGGGGATGGAGATGCTTCGGTCTAAAATACCGGATACGGAGGCTAGCCGGCTGGACATGCTTTTGCAGATGGCCCGACAAGGTTTGGACGAGTCCAGAGGGATTTTCCACAAATGGGCTCAGAATGGCTATGAATCTGCTACGACCATGGAGTCCGCCTTCGTTGAATTGATCGGGCAATTTCCGGTGGCTACAGGGGTGTCCGTCAAGCTGCGTATGTACGGCGCTGAGTATGCGTTGAGCCGTTCCATGAAGCTGACTTTGTACCGCTGCTTGCAAGAAACACTGACCAATGCTGTGCGCCACGGAAAAGCATCACAAATTCAAGTGGGGCTATACTTTGAAGAAGCCCAGATTCGGTTGCAGGTAGAAGATAATGGGGAAGGAAATGGGACGATCGAATTCGGATTTGGTTTGCAATCGATGAAGGAAAGGCTGGAAGCACTTCAGGGACGATTATCGATCCATTGTATGGACGAGGGAGGTGTGACGGTCATTTGTAGTCTGCCAGCTATGCAGGCTGTACCAAGTGCAGGCATACGTATCCTGATCGTCGATGATCAGCCCTTTGTGAGGGAAAGTTTGCAGCTTGTTTTACAGAATCAGCAAGATTTGCAAGTTGTCGGGGTCGCAGAGAACGGCTTGATGGCACTAGACATCATTCCAAAAGAAAAGCCCGACGTCGTGCTTTTGGACGTTCAAATGCCTGTCATGGACGGGGCGAAGACATTACAAGCGATACGTGAGCGGTGGCCAGACATGCGTGTCATTATGTTGACGACCTTCGAAGAAACAGCCCTTGCGACGGAAACGCTAGGGAGTGGCGCGAATGGCTACTTGTTAAAATCGGTTAGTCCGGTCGAGCTCGTAGAGGCGATACGAGTTGTTCATCAGGGGGAAGCGTTGATTAACCATAAGATTGCGGATGTCCTTTTTAAAGAAATGCGCTTGCAGCAAGAAGAGCTGAATGGACTTCGCCAAAAGCAAGGACGCGAGTGTCCCTATGGGTTGACGGAACGGGAAAGAGGCATACTGGCCTCGTTAGTAGAGGGGCTTCGCATGAAAACAATCGCGGAGAAAATCTTTCTTTCTGAAGGAACGGTACGCAATTGTACCACAGTGATTTATGCAAAACTGGGTGTTAAGAATCGCGAAGAGGCCGTTAAAAAAGCACGGGACGAAGGGCTTACTGGTTAGGCCAGGTTTTCAGGCTAGTTTATGATAGAATGGACAGTATCGAATGGAGGTTATATCAAAGATGAGTCAATTGCCAAATTGCCCAAAATGTCATTCAGAATACACGTACGAAGATGGAAGCTCCTTGGTATGCCCGGAATGCAGCCATGAGTGGACGCTCCAAGCAGGCAACGATAACGGTGAAGATAACAAGGTCATCAAGGATGCGAATGGAAATGTCCTTAACGATGGCGACACAGTAACGGTCATTAAAGACCTCAAGGTAAAAGGAACTTCATTAGTTGTAAAAATAGGAACAAAGGTAAAAAACATTCGCCTGATTGATGGAGACCATGATATTGATTGTAAAATCGATGGTTTTGGCGCGATGAAATTAAAATCGGAATTTGTGAAAAAGGTGTAATGGACGAGGAAAAGCTGACTGCATGGTAGAGTGCAGTCAGCTTTTTTCATAATGGCAGGGCCTCGTTAAGTGAGACGATGAATGGACCAGACGATACCCTCGCCGCCTCCACCTAAGTTGAGGTTGATGGTCAATCCATTGGCAACATAGAACAAACCGAGTGTATCATCTGCATTGAGTTGAACGTCACCCGCGAGTGTGACGGTTCCTGTCCCCAGAATGGTTCTTAATGTGAGTACGAGCGCAATGTTTACGTTGAGAACAGGGAAATCACCGATAATGAGACTTGTTGCAGTAGGGGTAAGTCTCCGTACTTCAAATGCAGGGGTGATTTCCGGGTCTAAACTAACGGTAATAGCTGCGCTTGTTTCATAGTTAATGGTTGCTTTGATGGCGTAAGTTCCAGTCGCTGGTACGGTGTAAGTGCCAGTCACAGGGTTGAAACCTGGACTACTATAGTAGGGGCTCGCTGTTGACCAGTTAACTAATTGGGAAGATGCGCTAAGGGTTACCGTTGATAAGAAGGCGGAGAAGTTTTCAGTGGTGAAAGCAGGTCCAGTTGCCCCTGTTGCCCCGGTAGCGCCAGTTTCTCCGGTGGCACCAGTCGCTCCAGTAATCCCCGTCGCACCTGTATCCCCGGTGGCACCCGTCACACTAATGCCTGTGGCCCCTGTCACGCCCGTCGCTCCAGTAATACCAACGCCTGTGGCCCCTGTCGTGCCCGTCGCTCCAGTAATACCAACGCCCGTGGCCCCTGTCGTGCCCGTCGCTCCAATAGTACCAACGCCCGTCGGCCCTGTGGCCCCCGTATCCCCCGTTATGCCAACTGTGCTGCTGGATGGAACAGACAGGATATTGTCCAGTTTCGATTGCAATAGCATTTCTTTTCTCGTAACGTCTTGCAAGGTTTGGCGTACACTTGCATTCACCAGAAGAAGATCACTTAACGAAGCAGGAACAGTCAAGCCTGGTAGTGTACCAATGGCATATTGCAATCTTTCTGCTTCTGCATGAATAATATGCCCGAGGCTAAGCTCTTCGATGGCGATGGAAGTAAGGAGGAGATTGATAGCATCGTCTCTCGTTACAGTAATGGTGGGAGTAATATTGGGAATATTGGCTTGAGACATGGCATTCATCCTTCCTGTTCAAAAACTCATCACTATGGTATGAAGCCTTATCTGTGCGCGTGCCTGGCTGTATAGAAACAGAAAAAAGCCAATCCGATTTCCAGTTTGGCTGTTGTATTAACCGGTAAGCACCGTGCTCATCAAAAAATAGACCACCATTGCATTCACCCACAGGGTGGGTAACTTTTTCATGGTCACGAGGGGAGTTAGGTCAGAGACTCAAAATATCTTTTGTTGTAAAGAATGCTAGGGTGAGTTGGGTTATAAGAGTAGGCAATATCATTGTGGTGACGTGATTTCTCGTTATCCCCCATTTGAGAATAGCACAAGCAGAGTTGAAGATGAGGTAGCCAGGTCCAGGAAACGTGGTCGATGTGTGCGAGCTTTTCGGCAGGTCGCTCTACTTTTGTAGCGAGATCATACCAAAAAATTGCCAGCGGCCAATTTTTATCTTCGACGTGAAAGGCTCCGATCTGACAGCACGCTTCCGCCCGTGGGCGATCGTAGTTGAACGTACGATAGAGCGACGACAGAACATTTTGTCTCTCGTATAGATGGGAATAGCAACTCGCCAACTTCAAGCAAGCGTTAATGTTGTCCTCTACCCAGCCTTGTTGGGTGTTCAGGAACTTCGTGTAAAAAGTAATGGCTTCTTCATGATACTGATTGTCGCGTAATTCATTCGCATAATAGTACAAGTCCCGTGGAGAGAATTCTTCCCCTTTGGCATCCCTGCGTCGATAGATTTGCAGATTGCGGTCCGTGTATTCCTTCTGCTTATTATGCGTGATGGATATGTCACTGTTGATGACGTTTCCGCTCACTTCCAAATACTCATGGACAGGTCCGATCCAGCGAAAACCGCGGTCGCGTTTTACGAGGCGATTGCGGCGAATGCTGTATGCCACATTCCCATTGCTGTCTACAGAAAGGTTGTAGTTCATCGTGACACTGTCGATGCTGTAATTCAACGTAAACTTCAACTCGCGGAAGAGCTGCCGATCTTTCTCCAGAAGGATATCGTCTGCATCCAGCCACAAAATATAGGGGCATGTTGCCTTGCTGAACGCATAGTTGCGTGCGGCTGAAAAATCATCAATCCACTCAAAATCATAAAGGGTGCAGCCATAGTTGGACGCAATTTCTTTCGTGCGGTCTGTTGAACCCGTGTCGACGATAATGATTTCCTCGACGAGATCCGCAACGGTTGAGAGGCAACGCTCCAGAGCGTCTTCTTCATTTTTGACGATCATGCATAAACTGATTGAAATCTGACTCGATTTCCCCGCTGTCATACCATTTTTTTTGCGATACTCACTTACTCCTGCCAGATCCGACTGACGGTAGATGTGGTACCCAGGAAGATGCGTATCCACATGTAAAGAAAAGCCCATAGCTACAGCCCGAACGCAAAAATGCCGATCTTCTCCCCAGAACGACAAGTTCGCTATTTGTTTAAAGCTGACGCCTGCCTCCAAGACCTTTCGATGGATTAACGTGCATGCACCGAGGCCGCCTACCTCATACACACCCGGTTTACGCAGCATCTCTAAAAAGTTTTGGTTCTCCGCTGATTCAGTTGCGCCTTCACGTGTCAACGTGTATTGGTCCATCAGCCAAACTTGAGGAAGCTCAATCGTATCAGGCTGCCAACGTGTCCAGTAAATGTTGGAGATAATATCTTTATTGGCTTGAAGCAATTGTTGCAGGGTATGAGGGTGTAAAACGAGATCGGAATCGATCAAAAACAAATAATCGAACCCCTCTTTGAGCGCATAGGAGATAATCGTATCTTTCATTTCCGCTACTTTCCAAATATTTCGTTCCGTCCAATAATGAGTCATTTCATTTCGGACATACGTGTCATCGTCTGTGTTTTTGAGGATGACGGTTCGTTTGTTCTCCTTCTCGAAATCAGCCAAGAGTGAACTGGATAGTGGGTCTTTGTTATCGTCAATGAACATGTAATGAACCAGTTCGTTTTTGGTAGTCAGCTCCGTGAGGGATGGAAGGAATTCCTCCAAAATGATCGGGAATTGTTGAATGGGACTACCGATTAAAATACGTTTTTTTCCCATGGTACACCCCCATATATAGCCTTTGTTCACGTGGTTGCCGCAGGTTTGCTAAATAGCAGTAAACCATTGTCCACTTTTGCGACAATTCGGTTCTCTTGCTGTAGCTCTTTTAAATAAGAACGGATAATCGAAGTAGTCAAACCGTAGCGGTGCAAGTCATCTTCAAACTCATACTTTTTCATGACTTTTTGGACTACTTGTTCGAGAGTGCTTGGCTGCTCATGAATCCATGCTTCAAGAAAAGCAGAGGTGTCTTTCATAAGGGTGAGATGCTTGTTAATTAAACCTGTGACTGTCTTAAAGGGTCCACCATGGTACAGCACATAAGCGTTCAATTTCATCGTCGAGAGCTTCTTGAAGCTTCTTCTGGCAGCACTCGGATCGTTAAAAAAAAGGAGATCCTGCTTGTTCAATGTTTTGGGACCAAATAAGGCATCGCCGCAATAAAGGACATGATCAGGGGTAATAATGCCGACCATTCCCGGCGAATGTCCAGGCAAGGAGACGATTTTGAATGGAATGGAATGGACGTGAAAGATACCATCGGTAGATGGCAGATAATCTGTTACTAGCGCATGAGCATTCCTTTTGTTTTGATCAGGCTCCGTATCAGCCCCTCTACCTGCGTCGAAAACGAAAGGCTCGAGATGCGGATTTTCAATGAGATAGGAGGCGAGATGTGTCGCGTAGATGCGAAGGTTGGGGAACCTCTTTTTCAAATAGAGATTGCCACCATAATTAACAGCGTGACCATGTGTATGAACTACGGCAAGGATTTGATACCCTCGATCGCTGATTTTCGTACATACTTTCTCGATAACAGTGGCATTCGGTCCGCTATCAATGCAAACAGCGGTTTTGCTGGACCTATCCAAATAGACACCGATCCCGTATTTACCGGAGACTACATAACTATTGCCGGCCACTTCGATCAATTCCAAACGATCCATATCCCTTACTCCTTCATTAGATTCAGGTTCATATGTGGATGACCTTGGTGACATTGCCGATACGTACTTTTACGGAGTTCGGTACAAAGGGAGGCTTTGCAGGTGCAGACACTCGCTTTGCCTGCATTTTTTTCTGGCCTCGCATTTTCGCCACGTTTGTTACAGGCTTGGGACGCTTGGGTTTGCTTTTGTTTTTATCGGGAGTAGGGATGGAGGCAGCCTGTGCTACTAATGGGGGTTTTGAACGTACTGATTTCCGGTTGTTGGCTGTATCAATGCGTGCGTTGTTTGTGAGCAATGGAGGGGTTGGGGGAGGCATAGGTGGAGCGTCAGTAGTTTTCGTTTGCTCACCTGGATCCAGCAGTATCGGTTCGTCGCATGGTAATTCTTCTTCCAGCTCCAATTGGATCGGCTTGTCGTAGTGGGAATTCTCTTCCGGTTCCATAGACTTTGCTTGGTGATGGGAATGGACTTCTATCGAGTAAAACGATTGTAATTGCCGCAGATGATTTTCAATCAAGGTGGCGATTTGTTTATGTGGAAACCCCCATGTCTTTACCAATTCCGATAACTGGGCAATCGCAGCAAGGACATGTGTGTACATTTCACTAGTGGGATGGAAAGGGTTACGCGATTCAAATAGGAGGCTGTGAGCAATCTGCTTGTTATGTATGTGGGTATGCAGTCTGACGAGCAGATTGAACATCGTTGATATTTGGTAGCCAAACAGCATGAGCTCGTAATCTTTGGCATGATGAAAGCGGGATTCCAATCCTTTGACCAACTGGACGATGGAATAGGTCAGCTTTAGAACGGTTTGGTCATCGATACCTCTGTTCTTCATGGCAATTGACCTCGAATTCTGAAATGATCAATCGTTAATAGTCGATGGTGAAGTCGTCTTCCAATTCATCCCCGAAATCGGATTCTTCCATCTCAAAATTTGATGTAAGCGCCACAGGGTACATGTGAATGGCTGCATCCAGCTTTTTTAACAAAAGCCACTCAGCCATCAGAACCGAATCCAGAATCGAAATGACTGTACGATTAAAGGTGATGATCTCATCATTAGAGGGGGTGTTGGGGAAGTCCAGATTTTTGCCAACGAAAGCAAGGGCTTTGTCAGCTTCGGCGTTTAGCAATCTGGACAAGGCTTCTTCCTCTAGGGCAATAGATTGCAGCAAATGACTCAAAGCTTCTTCGCGTGTAGGCACATCGTTTGATGGAACTTTATCCCGTAAGGTCATCATCATCCCTCTTCAATAAAATTATGATCCCGTGAAAAGCAGTGTAAGTAGTGAGGGCTATTCTTTAAAGGCATGGAAGGTCGGGTAAGTCAGGTAAGTCATCGTGCTGATGATCATGATTATTTTGCATCTGTTGCATCTGCTCCAGCTTGATAATATCCTCCAGCCTGAATTGTAGGAGCATCTCGGTCTTGATGACATTGCGCAGCATTCGTTCTACGCTGTTGTTTAAGGTAAGCGCATCATTGAGCGAGAGGCATTGCTCCTTCACTATCTTTTGGATCTTTTCTCCCTCTGCATTAATAATGTGAGAAAGTCCGATTTCCTCCAGCGCAATGGAGGTGAGAAGCAAATTTAATACTTCGTTTCGTTTCAATATGATTTCCGGTGTTATATTAGGGACCGTGGGCATTGTCATCCGTTATCTACATCCTTTATGTGTATGATTTTGGATACAAAATAAGACTAGCCCAAAGAAGAAGGCGATCTGCTTCCCTTTATTTGCACAGAACGCCTTCGGGCAAGTTTCTTGCAACAAAAACGATAGAATCGTCATAGGATCGCGTGATTGATAGTGAATAAATGGAAACTTCCTCGCAGTACATGTTATGTAACCGCGATCTTAATATGACAACTTAATCGTATTCAGGTGCCCGGGATAATGTTAACCACACTTTCCAGCTTGAATTGCGAGAGCATATCTTTTTTGATGACATCTTGCAGCGTTCTGTGAACACTGTTGTTAACGGCAAGAATGTCAGAGATGGTGGGGACGACCCCAGGCGTAATCCCTAATGTACCTACCACAAATTGGAGTTTTTCTGCCTCTGCATTTATGATTTGCGCCAAAGCCAATTCTTCCAGAGCAATGGATGTCAGCAGTAAAGAGACGGATTGCTCAATCGTAACGGAAATTGTGGGGGTAATGTTAGGAATGGTAGGTTGAGACATGAGATCACCTCTTTGAAGTAATGGGTAACTATTTTACTCGTTCGGCTATCGCTTATTTCTAAAACGTGAGCGCTAGCTATTCCCCCCTTCGTTTTAACTACGGTAAGTGTATGCATAGGTGTGTGTCCCACTGAACTGTTTATTGGTACACCATGCGCAAGGAAGAGAGGAAAAGGAAAAGCCCGGATCGATTGACCCGGACCAGTGGTATTCTGATAGTTTCCAATTTGAATGGCAGGAGCATATCTTTTTTTTATGATATTTTGTATCGTTTGACGAACGCTTGCATTGACGAGCAGGATGTCGGAAAGTGTTGCGGCTGGTTCGAGCCCTGGAGCCTTACCAATACCCAGCGACGATTTCCGACTATCTCGCGAAAAAGTTCTTCGTAGTGATAGATTTTTCCGAGATGAGCCAGAAAGGGATAGTGATCAAAATCATCTACGAGCACAAGCGCATCTGGTTTGAGCGTGTCAACAAATAGTGGATAGGCAAGAGAGCGACCGTTGCCATGCGGACCGTCTACAACCATGACATCTACAGAATGACCGGAAAGCGATAGTTGGTCCAAATCGGCGTAAAAGGCATTTTGAATGGAAAAATGATCGAATTGATTCTCGGGCACACGCTGTCCGATGGCAGGCCACAAGCTCCTGCTCTTTGCAGGATTGTCGTAGACCTTGTTCCATTCCTCTTCGGATAGTTGCTTCAAAGAGCTGGTCACCAAAGCGACATGCGGTACATCCCCTAGGCTCTCCTTGATTTCCTTTGCACGAATCGGATGATGCTCCACAATAGTTGCTTGGACCCGGAGCAGCTTAAGCTCGCCAAGTGATTTCCAAAACAGAGCGGAGTCACCCCCACCCAACTGAAGCACCTGGCACTCCTCATTTTCTTTGTTGATATGACGGCATGCATGTACGAGTGCCTGTTTATTCAACGTGAGTGAGTTGTATCGCCAGTGATTACAATTGGACTGCTGCAAGGCTTTTTCAATATCGCGAATGATCATCTTCATTCCACCCATTCCAGCAAATTGGGATGTTGATCCAAGATGGATTCATACTGTTCCTTCCAGCCATATCTGGCGTCGGGATCGAGGAGCTGATAACGGTTGTATTTGCTTTGTCTGTCTTCGAGTCGGGCCCAGCCGAAATGTTTCACGCGTGATGGATGGCACAGGTAAGGGAACTGGTTGATCGAGAGAGGAAATCTGCCGCAATGCTGAGAGGTTTCCCTCCATATATATAGGAAGTCAGGGCGGTACTTGACCATAAAAGGACGGTAGTAATGATGGGCGTTCCAATACTCATCTTCGCGATAATGCGCCTCGCTCCACATATCGTACAAACGAAAGTAGATCGCCTCGTATGTCTGCTGTTCCAAAATATCGGAAACCTTCGAAGGGAAGGAGCTATCCATGATTTCATCGGCGTCCAGATTCAAAATCCATCCTGGATCAGTCTGGATCGTTTCTTGCCATTGTTGTTTGCGCAAGGTGACCTCATTGGAAAACTGAGAGGTAGCGTTTTGAACCAGATGAAGCGGAATGCCCTTGAGAACCTCTCTACAGAGATCCACGGTATGATCGGTACTGCCATCGTCGATGATGACGGCTGCGTCAATAAAATCTTTATGTGCTTCCAACGCGCGTCTCAAATAGCGATTGTCTTCATTTTTCACAATCATGGAAAGAGTTAGTTTGGCTCTGGTCATCTACGTGCTGCACCTCCTGCGCTTGTCGTGTTGCAATGCAGAAGATTTCATGGATCGGTAAAGGTGTTTGCGTGGTCTTGCGCAGATGGTTTTCCAAGCGGTTTGTTTCTTCTCGAGAAAAGATGGAGAGAATCTCCCAGCCACCTTGATGAAGCAGTGAGATCAGATTGTCACGGGAGTAATGAAAGAGGTGGTCATTCTCGGTATACAGCGGGGAATACACCCCAAACAATTTATTGGTGAACGAATTTTTATTCGGCACACTAAAAATGATCTTTCCTCCTGGTTTCAGAAACCCCTTCAATTCTTCAAGGTATTGCTTCGGATGCGAAATATGCTCAAAGACGTGACAAAAAACGATGGCATCAAACGTACCCATGTGTTCGGGGGCGAGAACAGAGGAGTTCCATAACGAATGAACCAGTTGTAACCCATACCGGTCTTGGGCGTATGCGCATGATTGGTGTGACGGCTCCACTCCAACAACCTCCCACCCAGCCTCACGAGCAAGGAATAACAACTCTCCTGTTCCTGGACCTATTTCGAGCAGCTTCCCTTTTTCCGCAAACCACATATCGAGCAGCAATGTATGAAAGATCGCATGTTCCGTAAATGTATTTTTGGCGTATTGATCCCGCATGGAAACCCTACTCGCATCATAAATGTCGGCAACCAGCTGTGTCACGTTGACTTGATCGAGGTGAGGTTGAAAAACGAGATCACAATCTTTGCACGTAAGTAGCGAGAAGGTAGCGTACTGGTGGAAAAGCGCAACCTGAGAGCTGTTGCACAAAGGACATGAGTCATGCATGGATACGATCCCTGCTTTCTTGTGATATCTGCCTACAACTGCCTATGCGCGGCTCCAGCAAATGGTTCGAAAACCAAGGGAATGGTGCCGTTCTGAAAGGGGCAGTCCGCTCATAGAGTAAAGGGGGGATAGACACGATCTCAGTGATGTGGGTCAAAGGAGATGAGCAGCATGTCTGAGGCGCCCAAAATTTCCTTATGTATGATTGTAAAAAACGAAGAAGAGTGCCTTCACAAGTGCTTGGAAAGCGTGAAAGATCTTGTGGATGAAATGATTATCGTAGACACGGGGAGTACCGACAAAACGGTAGAGATAGGCAAGTCATTCGGAGCGGTCGTGCATTCGTATGAGTGGCAGGATAACTTCGCAGAAGCGCGAAACTTTGGACTGGAAAAAGCAACAGGCGACTGGATTTTGTGGATGGATGCCGATGAGGAAATGAATAAGCAAGACAGCACGAAATTAAAAGAGCTGCTTCGCGGTCAAGAGGATTCTCTTTTTTATATCCATCTAATCAATTACATTGGAGATGAATTAAATGAAGACGATGCTTTTCATATCGCTCACTCACGTTTGTTTCGCAATGGCATCGGTTTTCGCTTCCATTTTCCCATCCATGAAACGCTCAACGTAGAAGAGGTTCTTCCCAATCTGACTGAAGATCTCCATATTCAAATCTTGCCTGTACGGATATACCATTACGGCTACATGAATGAATTTACTGGCAGAAAGAACAAATTCGAGCGCAATATTCAGCTACTCATGAAAGAATTGGAAAAGGAGAACCACTCTCCATGGATTGAGTATCATCTTGCCAGTGAATTCTCACGGATCCAGGAGCATGAGAAAACGTTCAAGTTCGTGAATCTGTCTATTATCGGGTTTCTCGAAAACCATATGATGCCGCCTTCGCTTCTTTATAAGCTCAAATACTCTACGTTGATCTCGATCGGCAGTGCTGAGGGAGCGTGGCCAGGAATTGAAAAGGCCATCGAGATTTATCCTGACTACGTTGATTTGCATTTGTACAAAGGGATCATTCAGTATTTGAAAAAGGACTATAAACGAGCATTGATGACGTTCGATCATTGCTTGGAGCTAGGTGAGAGCAACATTCGGCATCTGACCTTGAGGGGATCGGGAAGTTTTCACGCCTGGTATTACAAAGGGCTTTGCTACGAAGGATTGGGTCAAGTGAAGGAGGCTGTGGCAGCTTATCAGTCGGCGATGGCGATGGCGGGGAATCATGCGCCTGCCAAGGAAGCACTGGAGAAGCTGAGCGCGACGACTAAAGTAAGTTATACGCCAAACAACAAATAGTATCGTGGCGAAAAGCCGTTTACGTCGATGGTTCAGGCGTAACGGCTTTTTTTCGTAATGGCAGAGCGTGAACAAAATGACGTTAATCACCTTTATTGCGGTAAAAGGTTTAATTAGCATAATGTTTCATTTGCGGGAGTGGATTGTTACAATAAAAAACGCATTTCGTCGGTAATAATAATCATTATCAATTACATCGAGTGAGGGACAAAAGATGAAGCGAACAAACGGAATAAAACGTCTCGGTCATATGCTTTGGACGCTTGCACTGGCAGGTACGGTATTGCTGACCGGGTGCGGCAGCGCAGAGCAAAAACAGCCAGCAGCAGGTCAAGATAGTGCACAAACCGCACAAAAGCGCATCGTGAAACACGAGCTGGGCGAAACGGAAATTACGGGAGACCCGAAAAGAGTCGTCGCGTTGGAGTACTCCTTTGTAGACGGGCTATGGGAGCTGGGAGTGACGCCTGTAGGAATCGCGCAGGAGAAGGATAAGGACGTAGAAGGATTGATCGGCAAAAAAATCGAGTATACCCCTGTGGGGACTCGCCAGCAGCCGAGTCTGGAAGTCATCAGCTCGTTGCAGCCGGATTTGATTATCGGTGATTTGAATCGACACAAGGACATTTACAAGGAGTTGCAAAAAATCGCACCGACGATCATTTTGAAAAGCCGCAACTCGACATATCAGGAAAACTTGAGCTCGTTTGCCACGATTGGGGAAGCGCTGAACAAGCAAAAAGAAGCAGAACAACGCCTGATCAAGCACAAGGAGATCATCGCAGAGTTTAAGAAGAGAGTACCTGCCGGGGATTCCCGCAATGTCATGCTGGGTGTATTCCGCGCAGATTCGCTGTCTGCACATGGTGCGAAATCGTTTGATGGCGAATTGCTTGAAATGATTGGAATCAAAAATGCGATTCAGGATGCGGCAGAACCAACGGTAAAAATCAGTCTGGAGCAAATGGTGCAGTGGGACCCAGATGTGATTTTCCTGGCGGAGGCTGATGATGCGCTGTTGAACGAGTGGAAGCAAAATCCGCTCTGGAACAATATCACCGCTGTCAAAAATCAGGAAGTACACAAAGTAAATCGTGACCTCTGGACACGCTATCGCGGACTGAAATCCGCAGAACGCATTGTGGAAGAGGCAGTGAATCTCTTATATAGCAAGGCAAAATAACATACGATGCAAATTCTGGAAAGACCGATCTTTGATCTGGTCTTTTCCGTGTTCCTGCACGTGGTAGTTGATCGAGGTGGCTTGTATTGCAGAAAACAACAACACGACAACGAAAAGGTACCTTTGTCCTCGTTACAATCGGGTTGGCAATCCTCTTGTTCATTGGGTTGTTGCTGAGCTTGTTTACCGGAGTAGCTTCGTTGCAAATTCGATCATTGGTGACGCATTGGCTATCGGGTGAATACTCCAAGGAGCTCTTGATTTTCCAAACCATCCGCGTTCCGAGAGCTGTGCTGGGAGCCATCATCGGGGCGAATTTGGCTGTGGCAGGAGCCGTGATGCAGGCCGTTACCCGCAATCCACTGGCATCCCCGCAAGTATTTGGCGTGAATGCAGGGGCTTGTCTGGTGGTCGTACTCGCGATTGTGTTTTTACCGGATATCGGGAAGGCCAATCTCATCTATTTTGCATTTGCTGGAGCGATTCTCGGGGGACTTGTTGTCTTTGGATTTGCAGCTTCCCGCGGGATGACCAATCTCAAGATCGCTTTGGTAGGAATGGCCATCCACCTGCTGCTCACCTCCATTACGAAGGGAATGATTATTTTTAACGAACACATCTCGAATGTATTGTACTGGTTGTCTGGCTCCATCAGCGGAGCGGCTTGGACGGATGTGCAATTGATTTTGCCGTGGTCGATGGCGGGACTCCTGCTGGCGATTTGGCTTTCCGGCTCTTTGTCTGTGTTTCGACTGGGGGAGGAAGTCGCGATGGGGTTGGGACAAAAAATCGCCCGCGTCCGACTGCTGTCTTATGGTGTGGTCGTTATTTTGGCAGGTGCCTCTGTTGCTGTCGCCGGAGCTGTCGGATTCGTCGGACTGATGGTTCCGCATATCGCAAGGAGGCTCGTGGGTACGGACTATCGGGTCGTTATCCCTGTGTCTGCGCTTGGTGGCGCTGTCTTGGTTACTTATTCCGATGTCCTGGCTCGCTTGATTTCCTATCCGTTTGAGTCTCCTGTAGGAATTGTAACGGCTCTTCTGGGAACCCCGTTCTTCCTGTACTTGGCGAGAAAAAAGGGGAGGGAAATGGTATGACTTCGAGAAAAAGCTCCCTGCTCCTGATGGGCCTCGGTGCCTTAGTCTTAGTGGCAGCATTGCTTAGCATGGGAATCGGCCCGATCTTTATCAGCCCTGATCAAATGATCCGGGTGATCATGGGAGAATCATCGTCGCTTACGTTTATGATTGAAAACTATCGATTGCCGCGGGCGTTGCTCGCGATTCTTGCCGGAGCGGGCTTCGCGATCGCTGGTGTGATTTTGCAAGGAATGATCCGTAATCCGCTGGCATCTCCAGATGTCGTAGGGGTAACCAAAGGCGCGGGCTTGTTCGCGGTTGTGGTCATCATTCTGTTTCCGACCGCTTCACCGCTACTTCTCCCGATTGTCGCGTTTTTGGGAGCACTGGCAGTAGCGATCGCCCTCATCTACTTCGCTCGGAAAAGCGGTGCACAGCCAACTACGTTTGCCTTGGTCGGCATGGGAGTAGGGGCGATCTGTCAAGCGTTGACGGAATTCATCATGGTGAAGTATCCGATGCAAGCCAATGATTCTCTTGTTTGGCTGGCAGGGAGCTTGTGGGGGAAAGGCTGGGATGAAATTTACGCTTTGCTGCCGTGGTTGCTCGTATTCATTCCCATCAGCTTTGCTATGCATCGAAAGCTGGACATTATCAGTCTGGATGAAGGCAGCTCCACGGGGCTCGGACTGAATGTCGTGCGAACACGCTATGTACTCTTGCTGCTCGCCGTTGCATTGGCAGGCGCCTGTGTAGCGGCGATCGGCTCGATCGGCTTTGTGGGATTAATTGCGCCACATATGGCGAGGAAGCTGTTCGGTCATCAGCATCGTTATCTGTTGCCAGGTGCGGCTGTTTTGGGAGCGTTGATTCTCGTCATTGCAGATGCATTGGGGAGGGGACTGAATCCTCCGATCGAGATTCCTGCGGGTATTGTGACGGCGGTCATCGGTGTTCCTTACTTCTTGTATTTGGTGCGTCAAGAGAAGAAAAAGTAAAATGAAAAGCCATCTTTTCCTCTAGCTTTGGAGAGAAAGATGGCTTTTTTCTATTCGGGCTCTTCTTCGAAAAAATCACCTTGTTCCAAGGCGTACACAAAGTTTTGCAACCATTCGTAATACTTTTTTGCATGTCTGAGTTTGTGCAAATCTTGGAGGGCGAGCTTTCGTTCCTCATCAGAGGTACTTTCCTGAAGGACTAGCTCGGTTAATTCAGGCAGTGCTTGGTCGATGGCACCGGTCATCACATCGACTTCACGCTGTAGCTTGAATGTGAAGAAGTTTTGAAACGCTGTGAAGAAGTTGGTCTCCGCCGCATATAGCTCTTTTCGCTCCTGTTTTTCCTCGAGCTTTTTGACCATGCGAGATTCCATTAAGGATCTCACCGCATAGCTCATGTTGCTTTTGCTCATGTTCATCTGTATTTTCATTTCGTCGAGCGTCATCGGACGATTCTCGAAGAACATGACACCGTAAAGCTGACCAGAAGAATGAGTGGCTCCATACAAGTCCATCGTTTCTGCAATGGCTTCGATCATTTGCTTACGGATATGGAGGCGTTTTTCTTCTGGTACATTTTCCTCGTTCAAAGACATTCGATTATTCACTTCCCTCTCGTGCCACCGTCATCATCATTTCGTTCAATTCTTTTTGTATGATACTTCCATTATAGCAAAAAGTTTTACTACACAGTGATAAAGCTATTGTTAGGAGTATTTACGTAATCTTAATGCTCAATTAACAGTGGTTTCATGGGCGAAACACAATGCGAATGTACAATATTTTTTGAACAGAGATGGTTTTTATCCGATACTTTTTTTCAGAAAAGGAGAATCACCATGAAAATCAAGTGGAATGTGATGGCAGCAACTTTGGTCGTTACGAGTTTGTTGGCAGGCTGCGGAGCACCGAAGACAGAGGGAACAGCATCGAGCAGTGGGCAAAACGGTTCGGAGGCTGCTGTAGCTAACGCATCTGGAGAAATCAATGTGTAGCAATTGAAGATGAACAGATCAAGACGTATCTGACTTCTTTCAAAGAGCAGTATCCGGATATCAAAGTAAACATCGTTCGTGACTCCACTGGCATCATGACAGCCAAGCTGATTGCCGAGAAGGACAACCCGCAGGCTGATGTGATCTGGGGACTGGCTGCTACGAGTCTCTTGGTGATGGATGATATGCAAATGCTTGCACCATATGCACCCAAAGGCGTAGATCGTGTACTGCCTGAATTCAAAGACAAGGCCAACCCGCCAAAATGGGTAGGCATGGATATTTGGGAGACAGCCATTATTGTCAACAAAGCAGAGATGGAAAAACGCAATCTGGCTATCCCACAGTCGTACGAAGATTTGGTCAAACCAGAATACAAAGGCTTAATCGCGATGCCTCACCCTGCTTCTTCTGGAACAGGCTACCTGACCGTCAACGCCCTGCATCAGTTGTACGGCAAAGACAAGGCTTGGGCATACATGGACAAGCTGCATGAAAACATGATGGTCTACACGCACTCTGGCTCCAAGCCAGCGAAGATGGCGTCCGCAGGTGAAGCGCCAATTGGTATCTCTTATGGATACAGCGGCATTCAGGAACAGAAAAAAGGAGCTCCAGTCGAAGTCGTGTTCCCGAAAGAGGGATCGGGCTGGGATATGGAAGCGAGCGCGCTCGTAATGAAAAAGGACATCAAGCCAGAAGCTAAATTGTTCCTGGACTGGGCGATCAGCGATGAGCCGATGAAGGAATACAACAAAAACTACGCGATTTTGAGCATCAAGCAAGAAGGAAGTCAAATTCCGGAAGGCTACAAACAAGACCCTGTATCGCAGTTGACCAAGCTGGACTTGTATCAAGCAGCAAGAGACCGCGAAGGCATTTTGAAAGAGTGGGAGCAGAAGTACGGCTCCAAGGCTGAACCGAAAAAGTAAAGAATAAAGGGGCATTTGTGATGGAGCAAGGCTATTTGTCATTACGCAATCTCGCCAAGCGATTCGGGAAGCACACAGCGCTTCAGGACATTCAACTGGACATTGCCAAGAATGAATTCATCTGTCTGCTCGGACCGAGCGGCTGCGGTAAAACAACGTTGTTGCGCATCCTCGCAGGACTGGAAAAAGCGGATCAAGGGAGCGTCGTCATAGCCGGGAAAGACATTACCTCGCTGCCAGCAGGGAAACGGAATTTTGGCATGATGTTTCAATCATACGCTTTGTTTCCGAATTTGACGGTCAGTGAAAACATTGCTTACGGATTGCGTAATCGCTTCTCCAAGGCACAAATTGCTGATCGGGTAGAGGAAATGCTTCAACTGGTTGAGCTGGTAGAACACCGCAACAAAGTCCCGGCTCAATTATCAGGAGGGCAGCAGCAGCGGGTAGCGCTGGCGAGGGCCTTGGCGTTTTCGCCGGACTGCTTGCTATTGGACGAGCCATTATCTGCGCTGGACGCCAAGGTTCGTACCAAACTCAGGAACGAAATTCGTCGGCTCCATCATCAATTCGGGATGACGACGATTATGGTGACGCACGATCAGGAGGAAGCGTTGACGATGGCGGATCGCATCGTGGTGATGAACCAGTCGCGCATCATTCAGGTCGGTACGCCAAAAGAAGTGTACGAGCGTCCCAAAACGCCATTTGTCGCTGATTTTATCGGAGCTATCAGCTTTATCCGGTCGGATAAGCATTCGGAACAGGCTATGCTCGCCATCCGCCCGGAACATGTCCAGTTGCTGCGTGACGGTCATGAAAAAGGCAGACAAGGGATCGTGCGCGAGCTGGAATATCGCGGTACGCATTATCGGATTGTGGCAGAGTTGATCGGTCCACAAGGTACGTTGTTGCAACAGTTTGTCACGATTGATGTCCCGGCACATGCTATGGTGTCTCATCATGTTTGGCCGGATCAAAAAATTGCCTTCACTCTGCCGCCAGAGCATGTCATCCGTTTTGATGATACGGCAGACCTGGCTGTTGGCTAAGGAGCGTACACGATATGGACACCTGGTTAAAACGAATACGCCCTGATGCCAACCAATGGAGCCAAAACGCGATCATCGTCTGCATGACCATCGCGCTGTTGTTCGCCATCCTGCTGCCGCTTGGTGAGCTGGTAATCAAGGCAGTTACGGATCAGGACGGAAACTTCATTGGGATCATGCACTTTGCGAATTACTTCTCGACCCCGGCCCTCGTGATGTCATTGTGGAATTCCATTAAGGTGTCGACGGTCACGACGATTATTGCCGTTACGCTAGGCTTCGGATTTGCTTACGCACTGGAGAGAAGTGCGATTCGCGGCAAATGGTTTTATCGGTCTGTTGCGCTCTTGCCGCTATTCGCACCCTCTATGCTGCACGGCTTGGCGCTCACCTACTTGTTTGGCAATCAAGGTCTGATTTCTACCGGATTTTTTGGTCTGTTGCCGGAATTCCGCATAGAGCTCTACGGGCCTATCGGGATTGTGATGGCGGAAGTACTCTATACGTTTCCGCAGGCGTTTCTGATGCTGTCTGTGGCACTCGCAAGTGCAGATTACCGGATGTATGAAGCGGCAGAGACGCTCGGGGCGTCCAAGTGGCGCAGATTTTGGACGGTTACGGTACCGGGTACGAGGTTTGCGCTGATCAGTGCCATTTTTGTCTGCTTCGTCTTGACCTTTACCGACTTCGGGGCTCCCAAAGTGGTCGGCGGGCAGTATAACGTGCTGGCGACAGATTTGTACAAGCAGGTTATCGGGCAACAAAACATGCAAATGGGTGCGGCAGTTGGGGTGCTGCTGTTGATACCGGCTGTGATTTCATTCGTGATCGATCGCATCTCCCAGCGTAAACAGAGCGGTTGGTTGAGCGCGAAGTCCATCCCTTACCGAATTGAACGCAACAAACTGCGTGATGGGTTGTTTTACGTGCTTTGCTCCGCCGTGTCCGCTGTAATTATTAGCATGATCCTGGTTGCTATTTACGGCTCCCTTGTAAAAGTGTGGCCGTATAATCTATCCATTTCCTTTGCGCACTACGAAGACTTTTTGGATAGTGAAGGACCGTTTGTGACGAGCTTGCTTATCGCGTTTGCCACGGCTTTGATGGGCACAGTCGCTACTTTTTTGTTCGCGTATCTCATCGAGAAGTCACGCGGGCATCGTCTGCTGCGTCAGTCAGCGTATTTTCTGTCCATGCTGCCGCTTGCATTGCCAGGACTCGTGCTCGGTTTGATCTACGTATTCTTTTTCAACAATCCGAATCAACCGCTGCACGGCATTTACGGCACGATTTGGATCGTCATTTTGTGTAACATCGTTCACTTCTACTCGGTTTCCTTCCTGACGATGACGTCCGGTCTGAAGAAGCTGGATAGCGAGTTCGAGGCTGCATCGGAATCGATGAATGTGCCTTGGTATCGGACATTGCTGCGCGTTACAGTTCCGCTGTCATTGCCGACGATTTTGGAGGTGTTCCTCTACTATTTCATCAACAGCATGGTGACAGTCTCGGCCATTATTTTCTTGTATGCCCCAGACCTGAAACCGGCTGCCGTTGCGATTGTGAATAAGGAGGACTCAGGCGATATCGCGCAAGCTGCTGCGATGTCTACGTTAATCATCGTAGCGAATCTGCTGGTACGTACCGCGATCATGTGGATTTCAGGCAAGATTCAGAAAAGAACGGATGCGCTTCTTGTCAGGACGAAAGAGTAGAGCCAAATCCGATTCAAAATGGAATGCAGGTGGAAAAAAGATGCCCGACTTACTTGTTAACAACAAGAGATATACGGTCAAAGCGATTTTGTTCGATAAGGATGGTACTTTGCTGGAGTTTGTGCGGCTCTGGGGGTACTGGAGCGAATCCGTACATCGTCATTTTGCCAGCCAGCTACCGCAGCCGAGCCAGATCGCTCCTCTTGCAGAGCTGTGGGGAACTGTTCACGACGAAGACGGGCACGTATGCGACTACAGCATCAATGGTCCGTTAGCGATGGGCTCGACTGGCGATTTGCTTGCGATCCTGGCATGGCAGGGATATCGTCAGGGACTATCGTGGGGAGAATCCATGCGACTCGCTAGAGAGTGCAAGGACCGAGCTTATCAGGATATGGAGCAGACTCGTCCTGCCTATCCCATTGGGGGGCTGATCCCGTTCCTCGAACAATGTCGCGACCACGGCATGTTTATGGGGATTGTAACCGCAGACGAAACAGAGGAAGCGATCAAGCATATGGAATGGATGGGCATTCGCTCTTATTTTCCAGTCATTATCGGGAATGATCAGGTAGAGCGTGGCAAGCCTTATCCGGACATGGTGCTAAAAGCTTGTACCCAATTGGGCTTGAAGCCGAGAGAGGTCGCTGTTATCGGTGATACGAGCGGCGACATACGCATGGGGAAAAGTGCAGGGGTCTTGGTGACCATTGGCATTGTGAGCAAGGAAGACTCGTCTGACCGTATGCAAATCCTGGAGGAAGCAGAAGCGGTGATTTCCTCCTATGCGCAACTGAAGGTTGAGGCATCGCGGCATGAATGAGGGGATCGGGTGGGGATGGGTTCTCCTCGCATTCGCTATTCTGTTGGAGCTAGCAGGTACGACTTCGATGAAGCTATCTGCGGGCTTTACCAAGCTGTGGCCATCCATTCTGATGTTTCTGTTGTACGGTGCCAGCTTTACTCTGCTTAATTTCGCACTCAGCTATATACAGGTCGGAGTCGCTTATGCGATCTGGTCTGGTGTCGGGATTGTTTTAATTACATTCGTCAGTATTTTCTTATTCAAAGAAATGATCAATCTTCAGCAAATGCTCTGGATGTCACTCATTGTGATTGGTGTCATTGGTCTGAAAGTCAGCAGCAAGGTCGTGTAAAAATCATCAGTCGGACTCTATCAATCTGATCGAAATGAGGTGTGCGTTTATTATGAAAGTGATAAACAAAACGATGTCAATGGTACTGGGTGTTACGGTTGCCTTCATGGGAATGACTCAACCTTTTATGATCCAAGGCGTTCAGGCAGCAGGAGAGCAAACCGTCACGATGGACAAGCAAACCTATTTGTATGGTCAACCGATTTCCTTGGCGTATACAGGAGCTTCTCTGAAGGATTGGATCGGACTGTATAAAGCAGGTGCCATTCCACAGGGAAGCAATCCTTCTCTCACTTGGCAATACACGAGTGCAAACGGTCAGCCAAATGGTGCGATGAGCTTTACGAAGTCATTGCCAGCAGGTGAGTACGAGGCACTGTACATGCAAAATGACGGCTACAACATTTTTCAGCGGGCTCCTTTTTCGATCATTACCTTGAATCCTCCTGCGGGCATTACTTTTGTCGATACAGATGACGATGCAGACCAGATCGCAGGCGATGTGAAAATCAAAATCCCTGCCGATCCTGCGAATGTGACTCATTACAATCTGTACTGGGGAAATGATGTCGGAAAGCTGCCAGGAGAGCCGATTATCGCACAAGTGCAGCCTCCAACTATGCCTGGTGAAACGTATGCGACCTATACAATCCCAGCTAACACGGTCATTCCAAAGGGCGCGACGAAGCTCCTCGCTTACTCGGATTCAACTGCGGGTGAAACGACTGCGAGCGCAGAGTTTACGATCCCGGGAATGGTGAAAGAGAAGCCATTGGTCAGCTTTGAAGTCATCACTGACATGCATGTGCAAACCAGCAAGGATCACGTTCATAATAAAAACCTCGAAGATGCCTTCAAAGATATGATTGCGCTGAATCCGGACAGTGACGGTCTCATGACCATCGGGGACAATACGGAGAACGGAACCGAAGCGCAATATATGGAGCTGGCCCGGATTTTTAACATGTACAAGGACCAACTCCCGGAAACGTATTTTGTGCAAGGGAACCACGATGTTCGCTGGGGGGACTGGACGCAATTTTCCGAGCTGTTCCACAAGTACACCAACATGAAGTCTAGCTACTACAATGTATGGATTAATGGCTACCAATTCATTTTCCTGGGCACGGAAAAAGGGTTAAAGGACTACTCGTACTTATCAGAAGCACAGTTGAAATGGCTGGACGAAAAACTGTCCGAGTCTGGGGGCAAGCCGACCTTCATCTTCCACCATCAACCGTTGAAAAATACGGTAGCAGGTGCGAACGTTGGCTATCTCAAAAGCAATTACTGGTATGGTGTCAGACAGGATAAGGAAATGAAGACGATCTTGTCCAAGCATCCAGGGGCCTTCCTGTTCAGCGGACATACGCACTGGGAGCTGGGTGCGAAGGATACGATGTACAACGCCAAATACGCTACGATGTTTAATGCGGGCGCTACCTCTTATTTGTGGACAGACGCCAATACAGGCAAGGACGGAAGCCAAGGCTTTTTCGTGGAAGTGTACGAAGATAAAGTGCTGGTAAAAGGAAGAGATTTTAAAAACGACACATGGATCGCCAATGCGCAATTCGAAATCGATCTTTCCGAGAAAATACCAGTGGTAGACCCGGCTACCGACCCGGATTTGACCATCAGCAATCCTACCGTTCATATGGTCAAAGAAAAATATCTGCCAACAGAAGCTGTTGAGGTTGCTTATACCAGCTCTGTACTAGAAGACTGGATCGGTATTTTCCCTGTAGGAACCAAGCTCGGGAAAAATGTTAAACCAATCGCGATGCAAAAAACGAAAAGCGTCAAGCAGCCGGATGGAACGATTTCGTTCAAGGATTTGAATTTGGCTCCTGGCAAGTACGATGCCGTTTATGTCGGGGAAGCAGAGTATCGAACAGATAACGACAATCTGGAGCTGGGCCGCGTCACCTTTACTATTATCGATGAGACGCAGGCACAAGCACCACAGGCGGTATCCTTCACCGATGCGGACACGAACAAGGGCGTGATTGGCGGGGATGTCACGATCACTCCTGTGGCAAATGAAACGAACATTGACGAGTATGTACTTTACTGGGGCAGCGATGAAGGCAAGCTGTCCGGGCAATCTGCAATCGCATCTGTAGCCAAGACAGGCGATAAGGTCGTCTACGCGATCCCGAATGGTACGGCGATCCCAAATGGCGCGACGAAAATTCTCGCTTTCTCCAAGCAAAAGGACACAGAGTCTGAGGACTTTGCCCAAACAGCTCTGAAGGATGCTTTTACCCAAGTACCACCAGTCACACCACCAGTAGAACCGCCTGTCCTCACGCCAGATGAGCAGTTGCGCCAAGCCAATCGCGCTGCTGCTGAGGTGATTAAGAATGCGACAGATGAAGATGTAGTAGAGAAGCAAGCAGAGAATGCGATCAAGCAATTGTCCAAGCTGATCAAGGACGACCAGCTCAGTGATTCTACGCATCTTGCTTTGGTTTCCGACGCAACGAATACTGTGTTGGCCGCAATGGTTTCCAAATGGAAAGAGGATATCATCGATGAGGATCAAGTGTTAGAACAGACCTACTCGTTGTTGAAGGATGCTTTCTTGCCAGTGGTAGATGAGATCGAGAAAAACGATCAAGAACAATGGGAGCAAGCAGTCAAAGTCATGGCTCATGTAGCAGAGACGACGATTGCCAAGCTGGATAAAGACGATCTCTCTGGAAAATGGGTGAAAAAGCTGAAAGAACCGATCGCGGAGCTTTTGACACAAGTCAGCACAATCGAAGCAGACGATAGCGAAAATACGGAGAAGGTAGTCGCTCAGATCGAACGTTTTGCCCAAGCAGTAGAGACACTTGAGACAGCACTGGACGAGCAAGCATCACTGTTTGGTTTGGAGAAGACAATCGAGATTCGCATGGACGGTACTCGTCATGAAGTGCGTGCAGCGAGAAAATCGAAGGAAGAAGAAAAATCTTCGCTGACACTAAGTGGTGATATCGTAGATGCATTGGCACAAAAACAAATCAATGTAGCCTTGGTGAACAAGGATGACGCAGGTGTGTGGCTGTCCAGCGAGCTTCTCGCAGAGCATGACGGTGCGGATATCCACGTCGAGATATCGAAGCCGGAAGACATCAAAAAGCCTTCGAAATCGGGCAATGCCAGCGACATGTACGAAGTTCGCCTGGAAGCAGACAACAAGGAATTGAAGCGCTTTGACAGCGAGACTGTCCGCATGATTTTGCCTTACGAGAAAAAGGATAAATATTTGACGGCTCATCATTATGATGAAGCGGAGAAAGAATGGAGCAGCCTCAAGACTTCCAAAGGAAAAACAGTAGAGGTTATCAAAACGGGGGACCGCGCAAGCTTTGATATCGAAAAGCCAGGTATCTACATGGTAGCGAGTGCAGGTCTGCAAAGCGTGAGAGTTACGCCAAGCAAAGCAACACTGTTGCCAGGAGAGAATCTCCAGCTTCAAGTAACAGGATCGTTCTCGAACCGCACCAGGCAGGATCTGACCGATGGCGAGAGCGGAACGGTTTATGAATCTGACAACGATAGCGTCACTGTTGATGAAAACGGCTTGATTGAGGTTTCCGAGGATGCGCGACCGGGCAAGAAATTTACAGTCAAGGTGACAAACGGAGAAAAATCGTCCAAAGTGACCTTCTCGATTGCGGAAATCAAAAGTATCAATCTATCCACCAAAAAGAGTTCAGTGAAGCCTGGTGATACGGTTCAAATGATCGTGTGGGCTAACATGACAGACCGCAGTGGACGAGAAATGACTAAGGAAAGCACAGGAACAACTTACCATGTAGTAGAGGAAGAATATGCGGTGATTAGCGAGGATGGTCTGGTAACAGTTCATGAGGATGCACCAGAAAAAACCACGTTGACGATTGTTGCACAGAACGATGGTCATACGAGCGAGTACAAGTTAAAAGTGAGAAAATAGAGGTACCGATTTACTAGGAAAAGCCCGACCAGTGATGGTTGGGCTTTTTTCCATTATAAATTGGCGTGCAGCAGATCATGCTACTACTGACAGCTCATTCCCGACCATTTCCTTTCATGGTAAACTGTCATGTAAGTGTCATGCTTCATCCATTCTTTCCTACCAGGTGGTACATACATGCGGTCTATATGGAAGATTTACAAAACGGACTGGATTAACATTTTCAAGGTCCCAACCGGGATTTTTCTGATCATCGCCATCATTCTCCTGCCTTGTTTATACGACTGGATCAACATCAAATCAGTATGGGACCCTTACGCCAATACGCAAGGTGTCAAGGTGGCGGTGACAAGCGAGGATCAGGGAGCCACGGTTGGTGATCAAAAGGTCAACATCGGAGACGAGCTCGTAAAAAGCTTGCATAACAACCAGAAACTAGGGTGGACCTTTGTGGATAAAGAAGAGGCCAGACGGGGAGTGGAGCGGGGCGATTACTATGCCAGCATCCTGATCCCGGCTGATTTTTCCACAAAGATCACCGGAATTGTCCATGGCAACCTGAACAAGCCCGAAGTGATCTATACAGTCAATGAAAAAGTGAACGCCGTCGCACCTAAAATCACCTCGTCAGGTGTTTCAGCGATTGCCAAGCAGATCAACGAGAGTTTTACGGAAAGCGTCAGTGAAGCTTTGCTGACGAAGCTTACAGAGATCGGCATTAAAATTGAAGAGCAATTGCCGACCATCCGCAAAATCGAGAGTGGCGTTTTCCAACTGGAAAAGAACCTACCCGAGATTCGTGCCGCAGGGCAAAAAGTATTGGAGATTGAACAGAAACTTCCTGAGATTCACGAGAAAGCGCAGATCATTCTGGAAGTGGAAAAAAGAATCCCCGAGATCAATCAAGCTGGGCAGGCCGTGCTCAAAATTCAGCAAAACTGGCCGAAAATCAATGAAGCGGCGTCTGTCATTATCGCGATGGAAGACAAGCTGCCGGTAATTGAGCAAGCCGTTGGACGAATGGAAGAGCTGGATCAAAATTTTGATAAAGTCGCAAACGCCGTGACTACGGCCACAGAAAAAGCGAATAAGGCTATTGAGATCGTTTCGGCTGCGCAACAAGCGTTGCCGCGTATCGCTGATCTGACTGATAAGGGCGCGGCTGTTGCCGATCAGCTCAATGACTTTTTTGCGAAGCATGATGGTGCCTTTGAAACGATTGCACCGCTGATCAAGCAAAATCTCATCTTAGCTCAGCAAGCATCGGATGCGCTCACACAACTCACAGACAGGCTGTTGCAAATCAATCCGGATCGCCTGCCTACTGCGAGTGAGGTAAATGCCGTAAAAGACAGGTTATCCAGAGCTGTGAATGTTCTGGGGCATACCGCATCGCTTGTAGAGAAAGTAAATAGTTATATTCCTGGACAGCCATTGAGTCATTTCACAGAGAGGCTGCGCACGATTGAGAACAGAATGAACCGGCAAATCGAGATTCTCGGCATGATTGCAAGCGCGCTGGAAAACGGCAAGCAGCCAGCGAAAGATTTGGTGGAGAGCTTGAATCAGCTCTCGAAAAACACCAGCGCGGAATTGGGAGACATTCTGTCCCGTTACGATAGTGAAATCGTCCCGAAAATATCCGAGGGCATTGATAGGCTGAAGGTGATCACAGGAGAATCCGCCGATCTACTGCATAAGGCCCAAGAAAAACTTCCGGATATCGAAGCGATTCTCCAAGAGACAAAAACGGGCTTGGAGCTGGGATTGGCAGAATTGAAACGAATCCAGCAGGAGATGCCGCAAATACGGGCGCAAGTCCACGAGCTGGCCCAAACGCTCCGAAGCAAGTCGGATGCTTTTGCAAATGCCATTCGCGTAGCAGCGCCATTCCTGAAGGGGAATCTTCCTACAATTGGGAAAAAGCTCGACGAGGCAGCGGCATTTGTCCAGAACGATCTGCCCAAAGCGGAGGCGGATTTGACCAAGCTGGCTGATTTTGTGCGCTACAAGCTCCCGGAGGTGGAGGCAGGAGTCCACAGAGTTGCTGCATTGGTTCGCGATGATCTGCCTAAGCTGGAGAGTGCCATTGGGCAAGCAGCAGACAAGCTGAGAGAGGTCGAGGCGAACAACAACTTCGCCGACCTTGCCAAGCTATTGCGCGGCGACATTAAAAAAGAGAGCGAATTCCTCGCAAGTCCCGTGCAGATCAAGGAAAACCGCCTCTACCCGATACCGAATTATGGTTCAGCCATGTCACCGTTTTACGGTGTGCTCTCTCTTTGGGTAGGTGCGACCTTGTTGATTTCCTTGCTGAAGCCGAATGCGGAAAATCCAGACGGAGTGTACAAGCCGTATCAGTTGTACCTGGGTCGCTTGGGAACTTTTGCGACCATCGGGCTGCTTCAGGCGTTGTTCGTCACGCTCGGTGATATTTACATTCTGGGGGCCTATGTAGCGGATAAAGCTCCGTTTGTGTTATTCGGTATGCTGATCAGCCTGGTGTTCGTCACGATTACGTACACGCTGGTGTCCGTGTTCGGCAACGTGGGTAAAGGCATAGCGATCATCTTCATGGTTTTCCAATTCTCCAGTTCGGGGGGCACGTTCCCGATCAGCATGACTTCACCGTTTTTCCAAGCACTGAACCCATACATGCCTTTCACGTATGCAATCAGCCTGTTGCGTGAAGGGGTGGGCGGCATCCTCTGGGAAACGGCGATCCGGGATATACTCGTACTATTCGGCTTTATCGGTATCAGCCTGTTTGTGGCGCTCGTGCTGAAGCGTCCGTTGAGCGGAATCATTGAAAAGTCGATGGAGAATGCGAAGAAGACCAAGATTATTGGGTAAAGGATACACGGATATAGTTGTACAAATTGGTAAGAGGACACCTACTGCTGGTGCCCTCATCTTTTTTTATTAGATAGGCTGATTCACGCCAAATGGATGATCGACAACATACAGCCAACTACCATCTGGCTGCTTTCGTACGATTTCAGAGGTGTGCCCTTCTATTTTCATGGCATTGCCTGCGTCATCTGTGGTATGAATGATAAAGTGAGCCCGTAATAAAGCAATATTTTCAAACGGAATACAAAATACATTGGTGGAAACCATCTTACCTTGTACTTGGAGTAATTGCTCCAGTTTTTGGCGGATTGGCTCGATTCCTTGGCTCTGCTC
The DNA here is from genome assembly GCF_001039275.2 of Brevibacillus brevis. Taxonomy (NCBI): domain Bacteria; kingdom Bacillati; phylum Bacillota; class Bacilli; order Caryophanales; family Paenibacillaceae; genus Brevibacillus; species Brevibacillus brevis. Next base: position 6,262,462 of record NZ_CP030117.1, on the reverse strand, counting down.
GTTGTCTTGCGTAATGAGGATAGCCTGCGGTTCATAGAGAGTAAGAAGATTCATGATGTCCCCGGAATTGAACGCTTCTGCGAAGGCAGGGTTCATATCTTCCGGGTTTATGACTGGTTGAATGCGTTGAGAAAATGGCATAGGAACGCTCCTTTTTGGCATCGTTAAGCTGCCTGTTAAGCATAGCTCGAGGCAATCAGAGCGAAAAGTACGCACAAAAAAATGACCTAGTCATAAAAAGCTGACTATTGGGAGGTCGAGATGCCGTATCAAGATGACCAGTTTGGATGTCCTGTCGAGGTAGGCCTCCATTTGATGAGTGGAAAATGGAAGCCTCGCATTATTTATGAACTGCTCAAGGACAAGAGACGATTTGGAGAATTGCAAAGGTTGATCCCGGGAGTATCGCGACAAGTGCTCACCGTGCAGTTGCGAGAACTGGAAAACAGCGAAATCATTGCACGACATGTGTACCCGACCGTGCCGCCAAAAGTAGAATACTCGTTAACGGACTTTGGCAAAAGCTTGGCTCCCATCTTGGAGCAGATGATAGGAGTCGGAGAACAGTACATATCCAGACAAAAAAAGAAAGACATGCCACCTGAAAAATAAGAATAGGAGGCATATCCTTTCTACACGAGTAAAGGACACCTTTTAAGGTGTCCGTTTTTCTTGAACAGGTACGGAACGAGTCGCCAGTCGGGCAGCAGATGCCAGCCCGAGTAGAACGATGAACGTCTGAAGGAGCAGGGAAACGGTAATACCAACAGAAAGTGCAAACGCAAAGGAGGTCATCACAGATATGATAGCTCCTCCCACGCCAATGACAATCGCTGGTGTGAACGTATCAGCGATAGATATTTCAGCAGATACTTTTCCTTCTTCACCAGGCTTTGCAAGAGAAAACGCAATGGCACCGCTTGTCGGGTGAGCCAAACCGATTCCGAAGCCCATAATGATCTGGCTAACAATCGCAACCACGATACCGAAAAGGTCTTGTTGAATCAACGTCAGCGGTACAGTGCAAGCGACTCCGATGAGCATAATGACGAGACCGATGATGATTCGTTTTTTTCGACCGGCCCCTTGGTCTTTTTTGTCCAGCTTTGCTTGTACATTGGCTGCCAGCGACCAACTGATTGCTGCCGAGGCAACCGCTAAACCAGCTTTGTCCGCGGTTAATCCTAGAATCGAAGTAAGTCCCAGGACGAGATACGTTTGTGTGCCGTAATAGGCAGCGACAAAAAGCCCCCGGGACGCGATGACAGCAGGTAAGCCTGGACGTGCGAGGAGCGTTCCTTTAGGCATCAGCTTATACAATGGGACACTAAGGGTGAGCAAACCCGCGATGGATAACAGGAAACCGTAGGTCGAGGGAATTTTGCCGAGTCCAAAAAGCAAGGCACCAGTCCCTAGGGCCAAGAAAAAAGGCAGAAGAAGACTACGATTGTTGGCCGCGCTTGCTTTTGGCGGCTGTAAGCCTCGGAAAGAGGGGGTGGTTAAGAGTGCAGACAGAAAGATAAAGGGAAGGATCAACCAGAAGACATATCTCCACGACAACTGTTCGGTAATAATCCCGGCAACATACGGTCCGAACAGGCCTGGAAGGATATAAGCGCTGGAGAAGACAGCAAGAATCTGTGGGCGAAGGGAATCAGGGTAACGCAAAGTAATCATGGTATACACGCAATTGACCAAGGCACCGGCTCCGAATCCTTGCATCACTCGCCCAAGCAGTAAAGTAAGCATGTCTGGCGCGATTGCAGCAACTACAATGCCAAGAGCAAAGAGCACGATCGTGACAATAAAAGGCTGGGCAGGCCCTTTTCTATCGACGAATTGACCTGTGACTACGGTTCCAATCAGTTGAGCCAACAAATAAGCGCTGAATACCCACCCATAAAGATCCTCACCCTGTAGCTCTCGGGAAAGACCGGGGGCGATTGTCGTGACAGCCAAGCCTTCAAATGCAGTAGCAGTCACCACAAGAATAATACCAATCGTCAACGCTCGGTAATGCGTGCTCCAAATCCCTTCTGTGCTCATTATTTTCACTCCTTATTTGTATATAGTTTGTTTTGAAAGTTGTTATAAAAACTGTTGCTACAACAACTAATTATATACAAAAAGTGACATCCTGCAATGGTTTTTATTTTTACAAGTTTTTTACGTTCTCATAAATGATATTGAGTGTTCTTCGAAATTGGTTCACTTCTTCTTCGGTCAATCCTGCAATGGTTTTCTCGTACGCTTCAATGGAGGGAGGAAGCACCTCGTCTTTTAAAAGTCGTCCTTTTTCCGTCAGATAGACACGAAGGGAGCGGCGATCCTTTTTATCTGTTTCGCGATGAATGAACCCTCTTTCTTCCATGAGAAAAAGCATCCGCGCTATATTCGTTTTATCCTTGTAGGTGCGATCTGCCAACTCGTTTTGGGTCAGACCTTCTTCTTCCCATAACACGACAAAAATCATCCACTGATCGATGGTGATGTTATACGGATTACATACTTTTTGGTAATAGTTGTTCAGTTTTAAATCCGTTCGTTTCACGATGACGCCGATATACTCATCCAATTTCATTGCGAAGCCTCCTAGGTTAGGCAGTCAGGGCAACTGTTGATAAGACAACTATAAGGATGGTTCCGACAAGTGTCAATTTGCAGGGCTGATATGTTGAACGCATGAAAAAGCCAAATTTGCTCAAAATAACAAGCGGGATTCACTACTTACCAAAAAAGGAGAAGGAATAGATGACTACAATGCTCAGGAAAGCAACATTGTTGATGATTTGCATGGCATTACTTGGTGTGCCGGGTATGGCAGCAGCCAAGGAATCACAAGGGAATGTACAGCAGGCAGAATGTATAAAGCCGAAAGAAGTAAAGCTTCAGGGTGATATGCGCAGGCTCTGGATCGACCATTTGCTGTGGGATCACACCTATATGGTCAGCGCCTTGGCAGGGCTGGAAGACAAAGACGCCGTACAGGCACGTCTCTTGAAAAACCAGGTGGATATCGGGAACGCAATCAAGCCGTATTACGGAGAGGAAGCAGGTAAAAAGCTTACCGAATTGCTGACGGCTCATATTACCATAGGCGGCAAAATCATTGACGCAGCTAAAAAAGGTGATCAGGCTGCTGTGGCAAAGCTCGATAAGGACTGGCACCGGAATGCGGATGAGATCGCCAAGTTCTTGAGCAGTGCCAACCCCAATTGGAACGAGAAAGAACTAAAAGAGATGATGTACACGCATCTGAAGCTACTCACTGATAATCTCCAGGCGAGATTGAAAAAAGACTGGGAAGCGGATATTGCTGCGTTTGATAAAGGTGAGGATCATATCATCTCATTCGCTGATGTGCTGACAGCAGGCATCATTAAGCAGTTCCCGAATCAGTTCTAACAACAATCCAAAAAAGTACGCCAGCTCCTGGTGCAATCCGAGCTGGCGTTTTTCTTATTTCAATAGACGCTTGATAATCTCGTTCGTCACAGAGGGAACCACTTCTGTCGAATACGTAATCTCCATCCGTTCAAAACGGTTATGCGCATCGTACCCATACGGACCGATGTTGATGCAAGGTACATTGATGTCCCGAATGTCCTGATACTCGACGTAATGCTTGCTGCCCCAGCTCGGGTTGTTCTCTTCGATCGCGAGAATGCCTTCCTCATCGTCTGAAAGCGCCACGCAGCTCATATCGCAAACGTACGGGAAAAAGTTGCGCGTCACGATTGGGTGTGCATAATCCGGCTGGACAGCCGCAACGGCTTGTTCCAATGCCTCTATCAAGTTTTGCTCCCGGTCGTCCTTGCCAACGAGTTCGATGCGGGGAGAGTAGAGTGAGGAATAGAACAAGATGATGGCGGGGCTTCTGTCCTTCATCCACTTGACCTCCTCCTCAACCACACGAGCTGAGAACATGCGTACATCCAAGGTTTTGTCTTGCAAAAGGGCCTCTTTAAACTGCTTCATGTGCGAGAGGAAGGCGTCCCCATGCTCGGCGATCAGCTCTTTTTTCATATCCTCGTAGATCAAAACTCGGGTCTTCCAAGGGAGTGGAGTCCAAGCTTGACCGCTCTTTTCACAGAAGCGGCGATGACGCTCACGCAACAGAGTCAGTGCGTTTTCGAAAGCGATCTCGGCTTGCTCCTTTAGTAGTGCCAAGACTTGTTTCGGAGACCAGGAATGGATGAAGAAATTGTAATAGACATAGGCTGACAGGGCGGTCTGGATCGTGTAGGTCGGCTTGAAGTCTGTCTGCTTCAAAGATACAGGCGGCACAGGTGTCTCGCCGTAGGCTTCGTCGCACAGGTCAGGATTGTAACTGATCTGGCGAGTCAGCTCTGCGGCGATAAAGTTGGGATCGAGTCCCTCAAAAGCAGAGCCCGCATGCGTCTCGTAGCCCGTGATATAAAAGGAGGGCAGCAGCTTGCCGACAGTACCCTTATAGATATAGCGATTCGGGTCCCCATCGTAGCGCGGGGCGACGAAGTCGGAGTTAATCAGCGCGATATAGTCAAAATTGTGCTCCTCCCGCCATTTTTTCAAGTTCTTCAAGGAGGAGAGGACGCCATGCGAGCTGTCTTCTTCGTCGCATTCGGCAAGCAGCATGAGATTGCCCGCCAGTTCTTCCGGGTGCTCGGAATAGTACTTCAGCAAGTAAACGTGGCTCGCTACGCCGCTTTTCATATCGAGCACGCCACGCCCAAAATGCCAATCACCTGACTCCAGCTGCTCACTCACCAGTGCAGGCAGTGGCTCGTTTTTCAAGGCGTCCATGAGTGCAGTTGGATGGCAGGCTTTGTCCTTCAGGTGGTTGTAATCCTCGATGCCGACCGTATCCGTGTGCCCCATTAAAATAACGGTTTTGGCGCTCGGCTCCTTGGTTCCTCTGACAAAAGCGAGGACGTTGTAGCGCTCCACCTCGTCGTTGACCGTGCGGGAGAGAATCAACTGATCTGGATGCTTTTGAAAATAGGGGAATGACTTCAGATGCTCGTATAGATGGGTAGCAACGGCGATTTCTCCGGTCGTGTTCACGATACTTTCAATGCTGACTAATTCATCGGTCAATTGCAGGATCGATTCACGGCTTTGTAGCATGGGTTCCACCTCGTCTTTGGCTTACAAAATTTGTTGTAAAAACCGCTTGGTACGTTCATGCTTTGGATTGGTGAAGAGCTCATGGGGATGGGCTTCTTCGACCATTTCTCCGTCCGCTAGCATAATGACTCGGTCAGCTACTTCGCGGGCAAAGCCCATTTCGTGCGTTACGACGACCATTGTCATGCCATCGCGGGCGAGGTCTTTCATTGTAGCGAGCACTTCGCCTACCAGCTCAGGGTCCAGGGCAGAAGTAGGCTCATCAAACAGCATGACATCCGGCTCCATCGCCAGAGCACGGGCAATCGCGACACGCTGCTTCTGCCCGCCGGAGAGCTGCTCGGGATAGGCGTTTGCTTTGTCTGTCAATCCGACGCGCCGTAATAGCTCCATGGCTTTTGCGGTCGCTTCCATCTTGGTTTTCCTTTTGACGTAGATCGGTGCTTCAATCACGTTTTCCAGCACGGTCATATGCGGGAACAGATTGAAATGCTGAAAAACCATGCCGACATGCTCGCGTACTTTGTTCAAGTCACTGTTTTTGACATCGATGACCTGATTGTTGATCTCGATATCACCTTTGTCTTTTATTTCCAGAAAGTTCAGACATCTCAATAGCGTGCTTTTCCCTGACCCACTCGCTCCGATCAGCACAACCACTTCTGATTTTTGAATCGACAGCGTGATGTTTTTAAGTACATGCAGGTTCCCGAATGACTTGGCCAGATTGCGTACCTTGATCATGCTGCCACCTCTTTTGGTTTTGGAGTGCTGACGGACGTCCTACCAGTATCGAGACGTTTTTCCACACGGTTTAAAAGAAAGGAAAAGATGGCGACGAGTGCGAGGTAATACAGTCCGACGACGAAATACGTTTCAAAAGGCATGAAGTTCTCTGCTTGTGCAGACAAGGCACGGTTAAACAGCTCTGTTACGGCAATGTACGCGACGAGTGAAGAGTCTTTCAGTCCGATGATGAATTGATTGCCAAGCGGCGGAATGGCACGTTTGAAGGCTTGTGGCAAAACAATTCGACGCATCGCCAGGCTATACGGCATCCCGAGCGAACGTGCTGCCTCCATCTGTCCACGGTCAATCGATTGGATGGCTCCCCGGAAAATCTCGGCAATGTAAGCGCCAGAGTGGATGCCAAGCGCGAGTGCCCCTGCCGTAAAGTCAGAGAGCACGATGACACTGGATATCCCGTAGTAGAGGAACATGAGCTGGACGATTAACGGCATGCCGCGCACGATAAAAATATAGGTGTCGGCCAGCTTTTGCAGGACGATAATCCCGGATACTTTGAAAAAGGCGAAGACGAGTCCGATCACAGAGGCCATCGCCAAGGATACAGCCGTGAGCGAAACGGTAATCCAAGCGGCCTCCAAAAAAGCTTTTCCATGAATCGTAAATATATCAATGATACTGGTTACAAAACCCATGGCTGCTCAACCTCCCACGTTATTTCAACAGGTTCGATCCGAACCATTTCACGCTGATTTGCTCGTAGGTGCCGTCTTCAATCATGGCTTTGATGGCTTCATTGATTTTTTTGGTCAGCTCAGGGTTGTCTTTGGTTACGGCGATCGCAATGTTTTCCTTGTTCAAAACCTCGCCTGTCGCTTTGATTTTCAGACCTTGATTCTTGATCGCAGAGGTTCCGACGACACGGTCTGTGATTACGGCGTCGACCCGACCGGGGACCAGATCCTGCAAGGCGTAGATGTCTGTGGGATAGCCTTTTACTTTTGTCTTATCCGTTAAGGTTTCGGCTACCTCCTTGTGAGTGCTTGCCTGGACGACACCGATGACTTTGCCTTGCAGATCGTCCTGCGTTTTGATCGAGTCATTGGTCTCGGCAATGAAAATTTGCCCGCCGGAGATGTAATAGGGCTCGGTGAAGTCTACTTGCTTGGCACGTTCTTCTGTGTGCGTCATGCTGCCGATAATGGCATCGTATTTCCCGCCCTTCAGCCCTTGCAGAATCGTTTCCCACGGATTGGTTACGGGATTGGCTTCGAGTCCGATCCGTTTGGCGATCTCATTGCCGATCTCCACATCGAATCCGGTCAGTACGCCATTCGTGTCTTTGTAGTTGAGTGGCTTGAGCAGACCGCTCATCGCAAATGTCAGTTTTCCTTCATGGACGAGCTTGAGTTTCACATCAGAAGCAGGCTGTTCTGGTGTAGTGGAGGGAGTAGAGGGAGTGGTGGAAGGGGTTGCATTTGTTGGCGATTGTGGTGGGGCGGCATTGGAAGCACAGCCTCCCAAAATAGAGAGCACGAGCGAACTGACCAAAAGAGTGACAGGAAACAAACCTTTCTTCCTCATACGAGAATCCCCCTAACAGATATGGTGTGCAAAACGTCTTGCTGACCCAGCTAGGAAACAAAAAAGTATGCTGCCTCTAGAGGAAAAGGGGGAGGGCGTACATGCCGCCCTTGCCCCTAGATGAACTAATTTTGTGCCGTCTTTTTCAGATAAGCTCTCCAAGTGATACACCATTGATCAGGATCATCGAGCACGGACTCTAGGACACGGTGACCTGTACTATTGTGCGGTGCTGTTTTGACGATCTCCGGATTCTCATAGGCTTCCTGTGAAATATGGGTCAGTGCCGCAATGTACTCGTCGAGCTCTGCCATGGAGTAAGACTCCGTCGGTTCCAGAGTGAACGGCTCTGGCACGACGTACGGGTGGTGACTGGTCCAGTAATGGTGGGCAAAGTCGACCATCCGACGCTGAACATCGTATGTCGTGATGCCGGTGTCTTCTTTTAACTGCTGCCAGCTATAGCGAACCTGCTCCAGGCGTCGGCCTTGTATATAGGGTGCGCTCGCACCGCGGATTTGCAGGATTTTGTGATAGAGATAGTTGTTGTTGAGGCAAGCGATTTCGGCAACTTCCCTCAAGCCGTCAGCACCAAGCGCCCGGACCCAAGCGTAGGAGCGCAGGACAGCAGGTGGTACGCCGTAAAAGCTGCGGACTTTCCCGATGCTGTTTTTCAAATCACGCTTATAGAAGTAACGCTCTCCGTCGAAGTCTACGATCGGTCCTGGCAGGAATGGCGCAAGCTCGGCAGTGACCCCGATGGCACCTGTTGCAGGTCCGCCGCAAGCGTGTGGGACGGAGAAGGTTTTGTGCAGGTTGAAGAAGCACATGTCAAAGCCTGCTTCCAGCGCGCGTGTAATGCCGAGCAAGCCGTTGGCGTTTGCTTGGTCGTAGCAGCACAGCCCTCCTGCGGCGTGAACGACGTCTGTGAACTCCTTGATGCGGGAGTTGTAAATGCCTGTATCCTCTGGATTCGCTACGGCAAAGGCGGCGGTGCGCTCCGAGACGAGGCCCTTTAGCGCTTCCAGATCAGGGTAGCCGTTTTCGTCAGCAGGTACATAAATGATTTTGAAGCCTTTGACTGCTGCCGTCGCGGCTTGGGACGGGTGGGAAAAATGGGTGGTAATAAACTCGTTGCGCTGCTCTCCTTCGCCGCGAGATTCGTGGTATTTGCGCACGATAGAGGCCTGGGTAAACAACGCCTGTGTGCCGCTGCCCGGTTGGAACGAGAATTTGTCCATTCCCGAAATCTCGCGCAGGTACAGATCGAGCTGATAGGTCATCTCCAGCATCCCTTGGACAGTGGATTCGTCTTGCAGCGGATGCAGCTCCGCCATTTTCGGCGAGCGCACGAAGCGTTCATTGATTTTCGGGGAGTATTTCATCGTGCAGGTGCCTTGCCCGATCTCTACGTTGAAATCCGACCCCAGAACCTCCTGCGAAATGCGGGAGTAATGACGGATCACGCGGTACTGACTGATCTCGGGAAGATTCGGCCGTTTTTTTCGCCGCAGGCTGTCTGGTAGCTGAGAGATGCCATCGCCTACGGTCTCCACAATTTGTGGCTCGACGGGCGGGACCTCGACGCCACGCTCGCCGGGCTGGCTCAGCTCGAAAATGACAGGCTCATCCCACTTTGCTTGGTGAAAGCGGCGTACCTTATGGTCTCTCGGAATCCGTTTCATTTTGCCGATTGTTCCTTCGGATGTTTTCATGGGCGGTTTCCTCCTTTTACACGATGTTTTTTATTGCGGCAACGAGTGTATCAATATCCTCCTGGGTATGAACCTCCGTGACGCAGTAGAGTGCACATTGACCCAATTCCGGGTAGTGTTCAGTCAAATCAACTCCGCCGAAAATTCCTTTGGCGAGAAGCGCAGCGTTGATGTCTTTGACGGTTTTGCCTGTTTGCGAAAAGTCGATCACGAACTCCTTGAAGAAAGGAGCGGAGAATTTGGCCTCGGCGCCGGGAATGGAAGAGAGCTGCTTGGCGGCGTATTGGGAGCGCTGCATGATGCCTTGCCCGACTTCTTCCATGCCCACGGGTCCCATCGTCGCCAAGTACACGCCTGCGGTAATGCCCCATAGCGCGGTTTGCGTTCCGACGGACTCCTTGCCTTTTTCGCGTTTGGCAAAAGAGGTGCGGTCGTACGCGACATCTCCGAAGCCGTATTCGCCTTCGACCTCTGTCGGAGCGATTCCAAAAAGGCGGGACGGATATTCCATGACGTAGGTCGGGTCGTCATGCGTCGCGATAAAGCCGGATTGCCCACCGCCGTAATGCATGTGTACGCCGAGCGGTTGCAAATCTCCGCACACGATGTCCGCGCCGTAATTCGCCGGAGATTCCATCACGCCAAGAGAGATGGGATCGACGCCGACTACGCAAATGGCACCGGCTGCATGAGCCAAGTCCGCAATCATCTGCCCGTGTACTTCCACGGAGCCGAGGAAGGTCGGGTTTTCGAAGTAAACTGCTGCTGTATCTACACTGAGCTTTGCTTTTAGATCATTCAGGTCAAGTCTGCCTGTTTCGTTCTCAAAATCGATCAAGGTGACGGTAAGATCAGGAGACGTGTAGTTTTTGATGATCAAGAGCTTGTCGGGATGGATATTTTTCGAGACCAAAAGTTCTGTACGGTTGGTAATGCGTGCTGCCATGCGCAGAGCAGTCGAAGCGGCCTGTGCCCAGTCAAAGGTCGGAACATTCACGACATCCATATCGACCAGCTCAGCTACGAGGCTTTGATACTCGAACAGCGCCTGAAAGCGCCCCTTGTCTTCGTAAGGCTCGCCAGCATACGCGGTCACGAACTCTGCGCGGGAGTTGATTTCATCACAAACAGCCGGAACAAAATGCGGCCAGCAACCTGCGCCGAGAAAGCTGATATTTTCTTTTGTGGTTTGGTTTTTGTTCATGAGCTGGTTGACGTGGCGTTCCAGCTCGTATTCGGTCAAAGCTTTCGGGATGTTCATTTTTTCTTTTAGGCGCAGCTCCCCGGGAATGTCCGCATAGATATCCTCGATGCTGGAAAAGCCGATTTCGGCAAGCATTTTCTCTTTAACTGCAGGTGCAGAATTCGGAATATACGGGTGGGCATAACGCTGTACGCTCATCACATGGTTCCTCCATTTCTTCGTTGGAATATTCAGTCGAAATAACGATACATTAAGCCAAACCGCCGCCGTCGACGACCAGTACGGAGCCCGTCACCCAGGATGACAAGTCGCTGGCAAAGAATAGGACAGCATTGGCAATATCTTGCGGAGAACCGAGACGCTCCAGCGGACGCCCTTGGGCGGAGGAGACGAGGAATGCTCCTTCATCTTTTTCAAGCTGGCGCGCTTCTTCACGCAACAGAGGTGTGTCGGTATCGCCGGGTGACACGCAATTCACACGGATGTTTTCCGGACCGTGGTCAATCGCCATTGCCCGTGTCAGATTGACGACGCCTGCTTTTGCCGCGCAGTAGGCCGCCGCCTTGTCACCGCCCTTGATGCCCCAGCCAGAGCCTGTGTTAATGATGCTGCCTCCTCCTGTTTTCGCCATGACAGGAATGACGAATTTGGAGAGGTTGTAAGCACCCTTCAAGGAGACATCGACGACCAGATCCCAATCGTCTTCTTCCAGCTCGACGACTGTCTTTCTTCTGATCACGCCTGCGTTGTTGAACAAAATATCGATGCGACCGTAAGCTTCCTCGATCGCTTGCGTTACTGCACGACAATCCTGTTGGGAAACTACATTGCATGTAAAATAACGGGCTGACCCGCCATCCGCTACGATTTCTTGTGCCGCCTTTTCCCCGAGCTCCTCGTTGATATCAAGCAGCATGACGTTTACTCCGAATTGGGCCAGTCGTTTCGCTGTTGCAAGTCCGATACCGGAAGCAGCACCTGTCACCAAGGCTACCTTTCCTTGCAGATTGAATACCTCGTTCGTGTTTACCATGGTTGATCACTCCCCCTAGTTGAAAAGTTTATAATGCAATCACTGTGCCAAGTGTGGAATGAACCGCGCGGGGTAACATGCTCCTTGGTTGATCGTAAAAAAGCTGATTTTACGAGGTTCCGACTGTGTTTCGTACCGTCATGACAGTGACAAAAGTGGCAATAAGTTGTCATTATTGACAAACATCAGTGGTAAAACGTTTGTGAACTATCTAAATATTTCGTAAAATAGAGAGCAAGGACAATAAGCAGGGAGGATATCCATGGTTTCGTTGGATCTGTGCAAACCAGCCATCGAAAAGGTCATTACAAGCATTTCAGATATATTGAACGTAGATGCTGCGGTAATTAACGAGCGCGGCCTCTTGGTCGTGAGTACAGAGCGCTATTTGAAACAAAAAGGCGAAAACGTGCATGTGCCCTCGATTGAATTCGTGTTGGCAAAAGGTCAGTATGTGGTAGACAAACCCGGCTCCATGGAAATGTGTAAAGGATGCCGTTTTCTCGACAGTTGCCCCGCCAAAGTCGAACTGCTCTCCTCTATTAAGGTAGCCAATCATGCAATCGGGGTCGTTTCCCTCACATCCTTTACGAAGGAAGGTCAAAATCGCCTGTCCAAGCATACAGAGAGATACCAGCAAATCCTGACAGAAGTCAGCGAGATGATTACGGCGATTGTACAGTCCCATGCGACGAGACAAATCGAATCGTCTCATGACTCTATACGGCTGTTGGAGGGAGCGCTGGATACCGTTGCCGATGCGTATTTCACCTTTGACCGAAGTGGCAATGTCATTCACACGAACGCCAGCGCGCGTAGACTGCTGTCCCAGCATGAGCTGCTGCCAGCGGAGATTTCACGGATGCTGCTGCCGTCGTTATCCGGGATGGCTGCGCATTCCTTGCCGATCGCCAATTGTCTCGTTGACAAGCTGGATGCTCCGACCGAGGCCACTCCGATTATCGTCAACAATCAGCTCATTGGCGGTGTGCTTCGCGTGCAGAGGGGATCGTTAACTGTTCCGCGTTTGATCGATCATCAAGGGAGTCGTTCGTCTGGCAAAACGGATAGCCTGGCTCAAATCGTGGGAAACAGCCCAGCCATCAAACAGGTCAAAGAAATGGCGATGAAAATCGGTAACAGCAGCTCTACGGTACTGATTACCGGAGAAACAGGGACAGGCAAAGGACATCTGGCAAAAGCGATTCACGAGGCAAGCACGCGAGCATTCTATCCGTTTGTCGCGATCAATTGCGCCAGCATTCCGGAAAATCTGTTCGAGAGCGAATTGTTCGGATACGAGGACGGTGCGTTTACCGGAGCCAAAAAGGGAGGAAAGCCAGGGCGGTTCGAATTGGCAGAGGGAGGTACGCTTTTTCTGGATGAGATCGGCGATATGCCACTCTCGTTGCAGGCCAAGCTGCTGCGAGTCTTGCAGGAAAAGGTCGTGGAACGCATCGGCGGCACACGGTCGTTTCCCATCAATGTACGAATCATCGCGGCGACGAATCAGAACCTGGAGGAGCTCGTGGAGAAAAAAGCGTTTCGTGCCGACTTGTTCTATCGGTTGAACGTTATTCCAATACACGTCCCGTCACTCGCAGAGCGCAAGGAAGACATCGAGCTCTTGGCTGTTTCATTTATGGAGAAGTACGGAGAGCAAGCAGGACGTACCTTCTTCGGAATAGCTCGGGAGGCAATGAGCCTGCTCACGCACTATCACTGGCCGGGCAATGTGCGGGAGCTGGAAAACGCCATCGAGTACGCCATGAACATGGAGCAAGACACGGTTCTGACTGCGGACAGCTTGCCTCCGCGCCTTCGTGCTCGTCCTACAGTGGCTCCTTCGCATTCAGGTCCAGCTATCAAAGCAAGGGTCGCCGATGCACAAGCGGACGCCATTCGCGCTTCGCTGCAAAAGCATGGCAGCGATTTGAAAGGAAAGCAGCGGGTAGCAGAAGAACTCGGGATCGGGCTTCGCACCTTGTATCGGAAGCTAAAGCTGCTTGGTATTTAAGGCATTCGGGCAGGACCTGGTGTAAACTTGTGGGAGAAACGATGTGGGAGGAAGAAGCATGAGTGAGCTGAATGCCTTATTTCGGAAAAGAATCGGTATGCCAGAAAACGAAACAATTACCTTCGATACATTGGATCGCCTCCTTGATCTGACAGCATTGGCGATTCCTTTTGAAAACCTGTGCATTGTGGAAGAGCGAACGAGCGTAATCTCCAGACAGTCCGTCATGGAGAAGCTACTGGTCAGAAACGAAGGCGGTCTTTGCTACGAGCTCAATCCGATGCTCTATTTCTTCTTGCTGGAAAATGGCTTTGACGCCCATCTGACTCGCGGAGTTGTTTACAGGCATGACGTTGGCGAGTATTACACGATTGGTCGGACGCATGCCACGATTTTGCTTACACATGAGGGGCAAACGTATTTGCTCGACACGGGCTTCGGTTCGAACCTGCCGTTGAAGCCTGTTCCGTTAACCGGAGAGACCGTCTCTTCGCGCAATGGTGAGTTTCGGATCAAGAAAGAGCAGACGGAGTATGGCGATTATGTACTCGAAATGAAGCTGCGGCACAAGGATAAGGACTGGAGGATCGGCTATACGTTTGATTCGCAGAAGCTGGTGACGGATGAAACGGAATTAAACGAGATTCAGACGATTATCGCTAACCATGAACAGTCTCCCTTCAACAAAAGCCCTTTGCTTACGCAACTGACAGAGAGAGGCAATGTTACGTTGACGAGTACGTCCTTTACGCAATGGGTGGATGGAGTCGTTACCAAAGAGGAAATCGACAAGGCGAGATTCAAAGAGCTGGCGAAACAGCATTTTGGGTTGTAACAAATCATGAATAACGTATGGCTGCTCAGCTTCGTCAGTTTTTTCACAGACATGGGTACATACATGGTTACCCCGTTAATTCCGATCTTTCTTGCCTCTTCGGGTCCGATGATTATCGGGATCATCGATGGAGTTTCCGAGGCTCTGACCAGTCTGCTCAAGTTCGTCTCAGGTTATGTTTCCGATCGTTCCAAGAAACGAAAATCGTTAGCCATACTGGGTTACGGACTATCCGGGATCGGCAGGATAGTCCTTGTAATAGCCAGTTCATGGGTAGGTGTTTTTGTCTGGAAGCTGATCGATCGTACCGGTAAGGGAATACGAACAGCTCCCCGCGATGCGATCATCTCGGAAGCAGGGGGAAAACGAAAGCAAGGACGCTCATTTGGCTTGCATCAAATGATGGATATGCTCGGGGCGGCGATTGGAATCGGCATCGCATATCTCCTATTAACGATGGATGGAAATAAAGATTTCCAGAGTGTTTTCTTGTATTCATTGGTTCCTGTCGGCATTGGCTTCTGCCTGCTCTTTGCCATCAAGGAGAAGCGGGAAAATACGAAGGTGATTTCGCGTGAACCGAAAACAAAACCAAGCTGGAAGAAGTTAAATCGTGAGACCAAGCAATTGCTTTTGATCATTATGCTGTTTACGGTTGCCAATTCGTCCAATTCTTTTTTATTGCTGCGAGCAACTGATCTCGGGCTTTCTGCTACGAGTGTATTGTTGCTGTATTTAGTCCTTCATTTGGTTGCTTCGCTGTTTTCCTACACATCAGGTGCCATTTCCGATCGGTTCGGACACAAAGTCATTTTAACCGTTGGCTATATCCTTTATGGCTTCGTATATATTGGATTCGGAATGGTGAGCTCGATAACAGGCTTATGGTTGTTATTCATTCTGTATGGTTTTTATATCGCGTTGACGAAGGGAATAGAAAAGTCATTGGTTGCGTCCTCTGCACCGAAAGATTTGAAAGCAACATCACTGGGCATGTACTCGATGGTTACAGGAATCGGTTTGTTGCCTGCATCCCTTCTTACCGGTTGGGTATGGCAAGAGTTTGGCGCGGCGACCTCTTTTTATCTGAACGGTTGTATTGCCTTGGTGACTGCACTTATTCTGTACAAGGTGCTTTCAGGTAACAAACAAGATTTGTCTACGAATCAATAAGCGTAACAAGTAAGGCCACAGATGTTTTTTTCTGTGGCCTTTGGTCTTTATTCTTTTGCTTCTATGTCTACTAACAGCTTCGTCGGATCAACAGGTATACCATTTTCGAGAATCTGAAAAGCAAGATGCGGTCCCGTACTGCGTCCCGTACTTCCCAACAGACCAATGAGCTGGCCTTGGGTCACAGCAACTCCAGCGGTGACCTCCAGCTTTTCCAAATGAGAGTAAACGGTTTGATACCCGCCTTCATGCTCCAGAATGACCTGGTTGCCTTTCCCTGTCTTTGTATCGTATTCAGCCTTGACTACCTTGCCAGCCGCTGCTGCCTGAACGGGCGTATTCAGGTCGTTTACGATTCTCAAGCCGATTGCTTGATCAATAGGGCTTTTGATTGTACCTTCTGCGGGGACGGCGAAGGTAGCCTCGTTCCCTAGTGCTTTTTTTGCATCAGTCAAAGTGAAGACGCCTAAAGCCAAGACGACCACAATACCAGATAGGGTCCACGTATAAGCCCGTTTTTGAAAGTGACGAATCATTTCTATTCTCCTTTTCACCTGTTTTTTGGAGCTGGAGAACCCGGCTGTGAAGCGAATCTGTTTGGGACAGGCATACAGCTCGAGCATTTTGATCATGGTGTATCCATAGCGGGGTACCTCTGTCTCCTGCAAATAAGTCAAAGCCAAGGCATCACAAGCCATTTCCTGATCCTGACGCATGCGGGAAGCAGCGTACCATAACAGCGGGTTGAACCAGTTGAGGATCAGCAGCACGCTCATGACGCTGTTTACAGGAATATCTCTTCTTTTCCAATGCGCCAGCTCATGCAAAAAGATGTGGCGCAGCTCATGCTCGTTGAGCTTGTCCAAAAGATTTGTGGGCAGCCAGATTTGCGGTCGCCAGATTCCCATCAAGGCAGGGCTTGTCATCTGGGGACTCATGCGCAGGGGAATGGATTTGGAGATGCCCATCTGTTTTTGGCATTGGGAAAAGACGCGCAAAATGGCTACATCCTGTACGAACTCATCGTTTTTTAGCGGAGAGAGCAATCGGTATGTACTGAGAGTCATGGTGCCAGCGAAAATGGTGACACCGCAGATCCAGATGAGAGAAAGCAGGCTGATCCAGGAAAAGCTCGCTTTGTTTACTAAAGAGGCATCTGATTGGAAGGCAGATTCATGCCGATTTAGTGCCTCAGTTGCGAGAACAATCGGTTCTGTAGGCGGGTGTGCTTCCTGCATGGATGTCCAGGACGAAGTAGGTAGCCAGTTATACAAACTGATCGTGCTGTCTATCGACCAAGGAACCGCGAGCTTCCAGAGAAGCAGGAACCACACGGCATGGTGCCAGCGGATGGGGAAATGCTTTTTGCCGAGCTGCTGGCAGAGCAAGATCAGGAGCACAAGAAGACTGGCCTCGATGGAGTTATACAGTGTCCATGTAAATGCTTGATTGAGGGTGAGTGAGAGCCATTGCCAATCCACCAGCTTATTTCTCCTTTTCAGAAAGGATTTTTTTCAGCTCGTCAATCTCATGGGACGAGAGCTTTTCCTCTTTTAAAAAGTGAACCAGCATGGGCTTTAAGGCCCCGCCGTACACGCGCTGCAAAAAGGAATGGCGCTCTTGGCGTTTGCATTCTTCCTCAGTGAGCACAGGAGAGTAATAGTAGACTCGATTGACCTGCTCATAAGTGAGAATGCCCTTTTGCAATAGGCGGCTGAGCAAGGTTTTGATTGTGTTGTCTTTCCACGTCTTGTTGTCTCGCAGGGCGTGGATGACATCGGCTGCTGTAGCGGGTGACTTAGCCCAGATGACCTTCATAATCTCCCATTCGGCATCCGAGATTCGCGGTTGCTCGTCCAAGTAGGACACCTCCTTCGATTACATTTGTAGTCGTTGATTCTGTTTTAAAGATTACACTTGTAGTCAAAGGGTGTCAACAATCATTTTTGTAAATCCGTTCCATGTGACCATCATTGGAAGATGAAGAGCGAATTGGTACACTGAAGAAAAATCGGATAAAGGCTGTGATAAACATGAATCTGGCCGAGCAGTTTGGCGATATGGATATTTACTTGTTTGATCAGTTGTTAAAGGGAAGGGTTACGAAGGAAATGCAGATACTCGATGCCGGTTGCGGTTCGGGGCGGAATTTGGTCTACTTTTTGCGAAATGATTATTCGGTGTATGCGATTGACCAATCGGCAAAAGCCATCGAGGCTGTACAGCGAATGGCATCGCAACTGACAATGGACTGGTCAGCGGAGCGCGCTCGTGTGGAACCGATTGAGAGCATGAGCTTTGAAAACGAAAGCTTTGATTTCATCATCAGTAATGCCGTTCTACATTTTGCTGAAAACGAAGAGCATTTTCGCCAGATGCTGGAGGAGCTGTGGCGGGTACTGAAACCAGAAGGCATTCTATTCATGCGTCTTGCGTCCTCGATTGGGATTGAGGATGCTGTGCAGCCACTAGGGAACGAATGTTATTTGTTGCCGGACGGAAGCACCCGTTTTCTCGTAAATGAACGGACGATGGTGGGCATGACAGAAAAACTGCAAGGCGTGTTCCTGGAGCCAATCAAAACGGTGAACGTAGCTGGACAGCGTTGCATGAGTACGTGGGTAATCAAAAAGAATGCCTAAGCACAAAAGCCGCCTTCCTGTAGGAAAGGCGGCGTCTTTTTTCTCACTCAAAAATCACGTGTCTGATCAAAAATAGCAAAAAGCTCGTCCACATCTACTTCCACACCCGCTGTAGCCAAATTCCGTTTTGCCGACTGAAGCAGCTCATCGAGTACAACGAAAATTTCTTCCCGCTCAACCGTTTCGATAAAGCCAGTTCGGCGATCCATTTTGTTGAAAGTCTCTGTGTACTCCTTGACCAATGCACGCAAAGCGGTTTGTATTTCTTCCGCATTCGTCGCGTCTTCGCTGCTTTGTTTTTCAAGCGCACTGATCGTGGTGTTCATTTTTTTATAAAGACTGGCAGCCTTGTTGGCGTTGGTTGTTGTGATGTGCTCCCTGCCATCCCAATCGCGAAACGGATTGGTCAAATTATTCGCCAGCCATTCGGGCTTACGCGGCTTGGTGATGGACAAATCCAGCCCATTTTTTACTTCTTTTTTGTAGGCGGCTTTAATGGTCTTGGCCGCTTCTGCCGGGAGGCTCGTCATCCAGAGCGAGGAGAGCTTGGGACATTGATCTGGCGAAGGGAACTCGTCCCCGGAGAAGCCAAACAGATCGTAGGTCGTAAACGTCAGTAGCTCCTTCAAGTGCTTGATACTGCCCAGATTGCGGAGGGTGCCAGGCTTGCCCCACAGACGGATGTTCTGAAGCGAGGGATAGCGTTGGACGAGTGGCTGCAAGTCCAGTTCCGTCACATTGCGCAGATGGAGTCCTCCTAGCTGGTCGAGTCCGCGGTGAAGCGGTAGCGAATCTGAGAATGAGGCGGTCAGCCAATATCCATTCTGTTCGGCTTCTATGAACAGGTTCGGTGAAAGCGACTTACCCAGTATGAGCTCTTTTAGACAATCATTCAGATGCAATGACTCCAGCCCGTCCGCGTTTTGGAGAGAGAATTTACTGAGATGGCTTCCTGTCAGATCAAGTGAGGGGCCATTGGCTTTTTCCAGGTGCAGCTCCAGAATAAACGGATTACTTTTGACAAAGGCAAGCAAGGAATCGGTGGGCTCCTCTGCATGGATGCGTGTCAGGCAAGGGAGCTTTTCCAATTCAGAGATGTCCGTCAGGCTTTGAAGGATATCAGCATGAATGACGTTGTTAGATCGGCGCAGGCTCTTCCCGCCCAGCGAAATCATCTTGTCATCATTTGCTGCCTGTTTGAACTGCTGGCGACGTTTCTCGGGAATTTGATTCCATTTGTGTTGACGGTAAAAGCTCCCTCCGACATCCCAACTGCCATAACTCCTTGTCTCTTCTGTCACGAGAGGTGGTACATTCCCTACTTTTATGTAGCCTTTGGGCACCGCCGGATCAACATAGATGTGATCGAGCTTGTTGTTCCAGAAGAAGTAATCGCAATATAAGGGCTTCATCTGGTGCAGCTCTGATTCATCAGGCAGTGTATCGCTGCTCCAGTCCAGCTCGAGGATACTGATGAGGTTGGATTTGCTCGTGTCAGGCTCTTTTATCGATGTGACCTGGCAAGCTGTGTACTTTTGCAGCTTCTCGACAAAAACACAGTAGATGTCTCCGACTGTGGGCGTCATTCCTACCATCCTTTCCATCTCGCAAGGCTGTTGTTACTGTTATTTTTACATATTTTTCAAACATTGTCGTTGTTCTTGCGGTTTTTATTAAACCCAAAGGGACAAAAAAGAAGCTGGGATAAAACGAAACGGTTTCTCCTAGCTTCTTTGTTTTTCATTCATTTGCCTTTCCTTTGATTTTTATATTGAAGATAGGTCATCCAAAAAACCAAAACGACTGTAATGCTTACGGTAATCTTTCTGTCTATTCCCATGTTGATGTCAAGATCAAAGAAACGGAATGCCAAAAGCCCAAGAATAACAACTAAGAGTATTCTAATGATGGTATCGCCTCCCTTTTTTCTATCGTTAATGTAATAAAATCATTTGAATTAATGTTATAAATTGTAATTTTGAATATGAATTTTTTGTGAAAATCATTTTCTGCTAGAATGAAGGAAGGCACGTGTACATTGATGGGTATATAGATGAACATTAGGGGGATGTTTGCAGGTTTTACATGTGTCCCTCTCATATAAAATAGTCGTGACCAACGAGAGGCGGCGAAGAAATGAAGAGAGAAGAGAGCACACAGAAGTGGATGAGCCGCGTATTGGAAGCTATTGTTGAAACGTCTCGCGATCATTTGCTAATCACGGACCCTGAGGGCTATATCCGGCTGGTTGGCGATTCGTCCTATGAAATATACGGCATTGGAAAGCAAGAGCTCTTGGGCAAAAACGTCATCGAGCTGGAAAAAAGGAAGGTCTTTTCTCCATCTGTCACGCGAAAAGTCATGGATGCCAAGATACCGCAGACGATCATGCAGGAAATACCCGGCGGTCGAAAGCTGATGGTGACGGCATTTCCCGTCTGGAACGAGGATGGCAGTATGCATTCGATCATCAGCTATTCCCATGACCTGACTGAAATTATGGAATTGAAACGGCGCTACGAAGGTCTGACAGAGCAGCTCAAGCAGTTTGAAACTGAGATTGAGGAGCTGCGCGAAAAGCATCAGGAGGGCTTTGTGGCAGTGAGTCAGCCGATGCAAGCCATTGAGCGTCTCATCAAGAAAGTCGCGGCTGTCGATTCGACTGTCCTGATCCTCGGGGAATCGGGTGTCGGGAAAAACGTGATCGCAAAAGAAATTCATCGCAATAGCCGTCGTGCAGGTGGACAATTCGTGGAGATCAACTGTGGCTCGATCCCGGAGGGCTTGCTGGAATCGGAGCTGTTTGGCTATGAGGCTGGTTCGTTTACAGGCGCCGCCAAGCAGGGCAAGCAAGGGATTATCGAGATGGCGAACCAGGGGACTCTCCTCTTGGACGAGCTGGGGGAACTGCCGCTGACCTTGCAGGCAAAGCTGTTGAAGGTGATTCAAGAAAAACGGTTGCAACGCGTTGGAAGCACACAGTACCGCGATGTGGATTTTCGTTTGATTGCCGCCACCAATCGCGATTTGGAGAAGATGGTAAAGGAAGGGAAGTTTCGGCAGGACCTGTATTTTCGCCTGAATGTTGTCCCGATCCACGTCCCGCCGTTGCGAAATCGGCCAGAGGATATCGCCGCTCTCCTGAAGCGCGTCGTGCGCTCGCTCAATGAACGATACGGAATGGACAAGCGTCTGGACCCTGCTGCAACACATGGCTTGATGCAGTATGAGTGGCCCGGCAATGTGCGCGAGCTGGAGAACGTCTTGGAGAGAATGGTGGTCACAGCGGACGAAGAGGTGATCACTTCTCAGCATCTGCCCGCGGAAATCAGGTTGGCAGGGGAAGAGCAGGCAGCGATGGAGCCGAATCTGGCTACTTCCAAGATGTCGCTTCGCGAAGCACTGGAGCAGGTAGAGGAAAAATGGCTGCGTTATGCATCCGAGCACTGCCGGACCACGGGAGAAATCGCGGAGTTTCTCGGCATTAGCCAGCCTTCTGTCGTACGCAAGCTGCAAAAATATCGGATTCGTTCCAGGTAATTCAAAAATGAATCGTTAATTCAAAAATGAATCGATCATTCTGGTGTTTTGATTCATTTTTGAATAATTCGATGTGACCGTAGCGCCGGAAACGCGATTTCATCAAGCTCTGGCGTTTGGCATAGGTATTGCTACATATCGTGGTTGAGTTTACAAGCAAGCATTCAACTAATACCATCTCGAACGAGGAGAGGAAACGATATGTCCAAACAACGTCAATTTGTAAACGTAGCTGCTGGTGTGCCAGGTCCAAAGGGAGCGGCCCTGATTGAAAAAAGAAAGCAGTTCGTTCCAAAAGGTGTCGGCAACAACACCCCTGTTTTTGTAGAGTCAGCTTCAGGTGCATTGGTTACGGATGTAGATGGCAATACGTACATCGATTTTGCCGGAGCGATCGGTACACTGAATGCCGGACACTGTCCGCCGGAAGTAGTCGAGGCACTAAAAGCGCAGCTAGACAAATACATCCATCCTTGCTTCCACGTAGGGATGTATGAGCCTTATGTTGCCTTGGCTGAGAAGCTGACGCAAATCACGCCAGGCAGCTTTGAAAAGAAGACGATGCTCGCAAACAGTGGAGCAGAAGCAGTCGAGAACGCGGTGAAAATCGCCCGCAAATACACAGGACGCCCAGGCATCATTTCCTTTAGCCGCGGCTTCCACGGCCGTACGCTTCTGGGCATGTCACTGACTTCCAAGGTGAAGCCGTACAAATTCCAGATGGGTCCATTCGCTCCAGCTACGTATAAAGCGCAGTTCCCGTATCCACTGAACAAGCCGGAATCCATGACAGATGATGAGTACGCGCAATTCTGCGTGCGTCAGTTCGAGGACTTCCTCTTGACTGAGGTTGCACCGGAAGAAGTGGCTGCTGTAATTATGGAACCGATTCAGGGAGAAGGCGGCTTTATCGTTCCGCCTGTGTCCTTCGTTCAAGGTGTCTATCACATTTGTAAAAAGCATCAAATCCTATTTATTTCCGATGAGATTCAAACAGGCTTCGGTCGTACTGGTGCCATGTTTGCTTCTACCCATTTCGGTATCGAGCCAGATCTCATCACCATGTCCAAATCCATCGCGGCAGGCTTACCCATCTCTGCGGTTACGGGACGCGCAGAAATCATGGACGCGCCAAACCCAGGTGAGATTGGCGGTACCTATGGAGGAAGCCCGCTTGGCTGTGTAGCGGCTTTGGCAGTCATTGAAAAAATGGAGCGCGAAGACCTGTCTGGTCGTGCACAGGTGATCGGGGACAAGATCAAGGCACATTTCCACGCGTTGCAAAAAGATTTCCCTGTGATCGCAGAAGTGCGCGGGCTGGGGGCGATGTGCGCTGTAGAATTTATCGATCCAACAACCAAACAACCAGCGAAAGAGCTCGTTGCTGGCTTGACCAAAGGCTGCTACGAGTCTGGCGTCATCGTGCTTTCTGCTGGTGTCCACAGCAATGTACTGCGCTTCCTGTCTCCACTGGTTATTACAGACGAGCAATTGGAAGAGGCACTGGATATTATGACAGATGTTCTGAAAAGCCAATACGTGACGAACTAAAACGCCCGAGGGGGTTCTCCATACTCATGAAAAAGCATCTCTACATCAACGGACAATGGAAAGAAGCAAAAGAATACGCGTCACTCTATTCCCCTTACTCCGGGGAGCTGCTGGCAGAAATCGCTCAGGCAGACGATCATGATGTCGACGAGGCAATCAAGGCGGCAAAAGCTGCTGCCAAAGTCATGGCGAAAATGCCAGCCAGTCAGCGCGCCTTGATACTGGAAAAAGCCGCTGCGATTATGGAAGCACGAAAGGAGGAACTGGCGGTCATCCTCGCACAGGAAGCCGCCAAGCCACTTCGCACGGGTCGTGTAGAAATCGCTCGGACAATCCAGACTTACAAGTTCGCAGCAGAAGAAGCGAAGCGTATTCACGGAGAGACGGTGCCGCTCGATGCAGCACCGGGTGGTGAAGGACGTCTTGCTTTTACGGTACGCAAGCCAATCGGCGTAGTCGGCGCGATCACGCCTTTTAACTTTCCATTTAACCTCGTAGCACACAAGGTCGGGCCTGCTATTGCCGCAGGAAATACCGTCGTGCTGAAGCCAGCGAGTCAGACGCCGCTTAGCTCGCTGATCCTGGCCGATATTTTCGCAGAGGCAGGCTTGCCAGCAGGAGCGCTCAATATTTTGCCTGGAAAAGGCGCAGTCGTAGGCGAAAAGCTGGTCAGTGATAGCCGAATTGCCGCGATCACCTTTACGGGAAGCCCTGCGGTTGGAATTGCGATGAAAAACAAAGCGGGACTCAAGCGCGTGACCTTGGAGCTTGGCTCCAACTCCGCAGTAATCATCGACCACAACGTGGAAATCACGCAAGCGTTGATTGATCGTTGTGTGACAGGTGCCTTCTCCTTTAGTGGTCAAGTGTGTATCTCACTGCAACGCGTCTATATTCACCAGAGCAAGTACGAAGAGTTCCTGGAGAAGTTTAAGGCTGGCACTGGAAAGCTCGTGCTGGGTGATCCGCTGAACGAAGAGACAGACATGTCTTCTGTAATCTCCGCCAAGGATCATGAACGCATGGGAGCATGGGTACAGGAAGCAGTAGAAGCAGGGGCACATGTAGTTACTGGCGGGAAGGCTGTCAGCGACAACCTCTTTGCTCCTACGATTCTGACGAATGTGGGCGCACATGTTGCTGTCTCTTGCCAAGAAGTATTCGGTCCAATCGTTGTCGTTACACCGTTTGAGACGATGGACGAAGCAATTGAGGCGGTAAATGACTCCCGATTCGGCTTGCAGGCAGGCATCTATACGAGTGACATTCACGCGGCTATGCGCGCAGCGGAAGAGCTGGAGGTCGGAGGCGTGATGATCAACGACATTCCGACGTTCCGCGTGGACAACATGCCGTACGGCGGTGTAAAAGACAGTGGCTTTGGCCGCGAAGGTATCAAGTATGCGGTCGAGGAGTTAACGGAACTAAAATTAATCGCGATCAAACTGTAACAGCGAATGACGGGCCTGATGAGGCTCGTCTTTTTTTATGTTCCCCATAAATTGTCATATTTGAAACCGCTTCATAAAGTTGTTTGGTATAGGTGGTTATGTTAGTCTAGCGTGTGGAGGTAGACTATGTTCATTTTTGCGGAAGAGTGTTTGATTACACTTTACTTGTTACGCAGATGAAATAGTCGTTTTTTTATGCGTAAAGGGCATTTCTTACATGAAAAGGGGACAATCATGATTAGTCATAAAAAAGGGGCCAGTGGGTTCCAATTATTTCACTGGATCTCCCTGGTAGCGATCGTGGCATTGTTGGCAGGCTGTTCACCGTTTCAGGGGAAAGAAAACGGTGCAGATAACGGCCCAGCGCCAGCCAAACCTGAAAAAATCGAGCGTTACCAAGGGGAAAAGAGCAAGGCGGTGTCTATGGTCTACACGACGCAAAGACAGCTTGCTCTTACTTTTAATGGGATGGCAGATAAGGACACGATGAAAAGACTGCTCGATGAGTTGGACAAGTACCACATCAAGGCAGCTTTTTTCATGCCAGGAATGAGAGTAGCGGAAGAGCCTGACATTGCGCGGGAAATTGTCGCCAGAGGTCACGAGATCGAAAACAATACGTTGAACAAGTCGGATTTGCAGGGCCAACCTTACGAGAAAATGTACGAAGATATCAAATTGGCTAATGAGGTCATCAAAAGAGAGACCGATAAAACACCGCAGTATATCAGAACGAAGTCGGGCGATTACTCCGACGATCTTCGATTGGCAGCCGCTCACAATGGACAAGAAGCGGTCGTGTCCTCCAGTCTGTTTCTGCACAATTGGCAAAAAGAGACGGAAGAGCAAAAAAATCATTACTTAAGAAAGTACATGAATCGCGGCGGTATCATCGCGATGGACACAGAAGAGAACAAGTCTGTAATCGAAAACATCCGTCTTCTCTCAGAAGCAGCTACGGATGTCGGATACAGATTCGTCCCATTACACGAGTTGATTGCACAAGGCCGGGAGCGTAAGCCGCTGCAAGAAATTCCGGGTTTTGATGCAGCAAAAATGAATGCGGCGTATCACGAGTCCAAGCCAAATCTCATCTATCGAAAAGAAACAGACAAGAAGATGGTTGCCTTGTCCTTCGATGATTGGGGTACGGATCAAACAGTTACGAAGATTCTCGATATCTTGGACAAAAAAGGAGTAAAGGCTTCGTTTTTCCTTCGTGCAGATGGTGTAGAGCGAAATCCAAACTTGGCGAGAGCGATTGCGGAAGCGGGACACGACGTAGCCAACCACACCTATTCTCATCCGGTGAATACCAAAATAGCGCCGGAATCATTGCAAAAAGAGATTGTCAAAGCCCATCAGATTATTACCGAAGCGATTCAGCAGAAGCCGACGATGTATTTCAGACCGCCAACCGGGGCGTTTGACGAACAGACACTCAAGGCGATTGCAGCGACGGGCTACGAGGATATTACGATTTATGATGTGACGCCGTCCGATTACGACAAGAAACGGAGTACCGACGATATCGTCAAAACCATTATGGAGCAGACGCGGAGCGGAAGTGTGATTCTGCTGCACATGCTCGATGACATTCACACAATAGAGGCGCTACCAATCGTAATTGATCAGCTTAGAAGCAAGGGATACACGCTTGTACCCATGACAGCGATGTTTGGCCAATAAAGCCAAAATAGAACAGGGAGAGGGAGCTAGCTTATGAGTTTGTACGAAGGGATTGTGGAGAGGAAAGAAAAAATTGCTGTCGTCGGTCTTGGGTACGTAGGCTTGCCGATTGCGATGGCACTATCCCAGCGTGCTGCTGTGATTGGATTCGATGTAAACAAAGAGAAAGTAGCAGCCTATCAAAAGGGACACTTTCATGATGCTGACGTGGATCAGGAGCTGACGAGTGACACCGCTATTGAATTCACTTCAGATGAAAATAGATTGCAGGAAGCGCGATTTTTTATCGTGGCAGTACCTACTCCGGTCAAAAGCGGCAATGTCCCCGACTTGAAATATGTAGAAAGTGCATCCCGCATGGTTGGCAGACAGTTGAGAAAAGGGTCAATCGTTGTCTTTGAATCCACCGTTTATCCAGGGGCAACCGAAGACGTCTGCTTGCCAATCATCGAGGCGGAATCGGGCCTGCGTTGTGGCCTAGACTTCAAGGTCGGCTATTCACCTGAACGCATCAACCCGGGAGACAAAGTAAATCGTCTGGAAAACATCGTCAAGATCGTATCGGGGATGGATGAAGAAACACTGGGAATCGTAGCAAGCGTCTACGAGCTCGTGATCAAGGCAGGCGTTTATCGAGCAGAAAGCATTAAGGTAGCGGAAGCGGCGAAAGTCATTGAAAATGCTCAGCGGGATGTCAATATTGCGTTTATGAATGAGCTGGCCATGCTGTTCAACCAGATGGATATTCCGACGAAAGCAGTATTGCAAGCGGCAGGAACCAAGTGGAACTTCCTCCCTTTTTCACCGGGCTTGGTCGGCGGGCATTGCATCGGTATCGACCCTTACTATTTAACATACAAAGCAGAAGACAGCGGCTATCGCTCCCGCATTATTTTGGCGGCCAGACACATTAACGATGGCATGGGGAAATATGTGGCCCAACAAATTATCAAAATGGCTGTTCGTTCAAAGCTCGACCTCAAGGATGTACGGATTGGCATACTCGGACTGTCCTACAAAGAGAATTGCGCGGATATCAGAAATACCAAGGTGACGGATATCATTGAGGAGCTGAGGGAATACGGGATCAACCCACTAGTCGTAGACCCGATGGTAGATCCTCGGGAGGCATACGAGGAATACGGCATCGAGCTGTCAGAAACGAAGGCTCTCCATGACTTGGACATTGTGGTTGTAGCGGTACCGCATACTCCCTTTGCCCAGATGGAAGTCGCTGATTTTGCCGCGATGTACGGCAAGAACGAAGCGAAAATCATGATCGATATAAAAGAGATTTATTCCAAAGCTGACTTTGAAAACAGTGGATTTCATTACTGGAGCTTGTAGGCAGTGGAGGGGAGAGAGCGACAGGGATGAAACAGTTGATAGAGAAAATAAAGCCGAAAAAGAAAGAGAAAATCGAAGAGGTGCTGACGGTTTCCAAAACGGAGAGACGCATGCTATCGAATGTGCCAGACCCGGAGAAAATTCGTGTCCAAGTGGACCGACGCGGTGCGAAAGATACGGATGAGCCAGGACAGCTAGAGGACCCGGAATATTTGAATCGCATTCGGATGCTGAGTCTGCGCTATATGGCGGATTTCCCGGTGACGCTATTGACCAAGAAACAGCGGGTCCAGGATGGAATCAAGGCCAGAGCCGTCGATATTTCTTCGACGGGCCTATTAGTTGAACTAGATTCGGAGATGGAAGATATCCAGGTGGGACAAGTGTTTATGATCCATTGCACGATCCCACCAGGCACAATGCCAGAAGGCTATGAGTCAACGGTGAAGCTGGATGCAACTGTTGTTCGCCGGTTTACGCAGGAAGAGGACGGGCGTCAGAAATTCATGCTCGCCTTTGAGTTTTCCAAACCGCTGACCGAGTATTTTCGCAAAAAGCGCTGGGGATACGCCATTTATATCGCAAGTGCTTCCCTGTTTTTCGCTGCGGCGTTTATCGTGCTCATGCGCGCGGAGAGCGTGATTTATTTCAAATACAACATGTACTTGTATTTGTACAGCTTGATTGCCGCTGCCTTTTTGCTGACACGGTATTTATTCGGTGCTCTTTATCGGGAGGTTCCCGTCAATCCTGACTATACACCGGGCGTGAGCATCATTATTCCGTGTTTTAACGAAGAGGAGTGGATTCACCGGACGATTTTGAGTTGTGTGAATCAGAACTACCCGATTGATAAGCTGGAGGTCATCGTGGTAGACGACCGCTCGACGGACCGATCGGCAGAAGAGATTCAAAAGGTCATCGATATGATTCATAACGAGGCCGAGCGCTATATGACCCGCGAACGCGTAAAGATGCACATTCTTCCGGAAAACGGGGGGAAACGGGTCGCTTTGGTAAAAGGTGTGGAAATGGCCAAGCACGATTTGGTAGTCTTCGTTGATTCGGACAGCTTTTTGGAACCGACTGCGATTCGCAACCTCGTACAGCCTTTCCAAGACCCGAAAATGGGTGGTGTCGCAGGGCGTACGGATGTGGAAAACAAGTTCACCAACGCGATCACCAAGCTGCAAACGGTTCGTTACTACATTGCTTTTCGTATCATGAAGGCGGCTGAGTCGTGGTTTGACAGTGTCACTTGCTTGTCTGGGCCGCTGTCTTGCTATCGCAAGGAATTGATTTTGCAGCATTCTGAAGCATGGCTGAATCAGAAGTTTCTCGGGCAGCCCGCCACTTTTGGCGATGACCGAAGCATGACCAACTTTATTTTGCGAACACATCGGACAGGTTATCAGGATTCTGCGATTTGCTCGACGATTGTGCCGTCAGACATGAACGTATTTTTGAAGCAGCAGATGCGCTGGAAGCGTTCGTGGTTGAGAGAATCTTTGCGTGCCAGCGGTTTTATTTGGCGCAAGGAGCCTTTTATGGCGATCTTCTTTTACATTGGTCTAATTGTTCCTATCGCTGCTCCCGTCATCGTACTGTACAACCTCGTATACGTTCCGCTCGTTCATCACATTTTCCCGGGTACGTTTTTAATAGGCTTGCTGTTGATGGCGCTCTTAATGAGCTTGGCCCATCTGTTTTTTCGTCGAAGCAAGCTGTGGGTTTTCGGGATTGTCTTTTGTGTGTTTTATGAGCTGGTGCTGTTATGGCAGATGCCAGTAGCTTGGGTGACATTCTGGAAATCTACTTGGGGTACGCGAGAAACGCCACAGGATGTCGAAGCGAGACTGAAAAAGGAAGCCCGAAAGAAGAACAAGAAGGGCTTTGGCCTGCCATTTTAAGAGGGAAAGACAAAGGGAGTGAGGGTGTCAGGAGTTATGGGGAAAACGACGAGCGATGTCTTGGACTATCGGAAAAAAGATCGCAATAAATTCATCAAGACGCTGATCCAGGTCGCTATCCTAGTCGTCTTGGGCGTCATGTTATTCAATGCCGTATTTGATTGGAAAAAGTACGAGGAACCGAATAAAGCGAGCTGGACGAATGAAAAAGGCTTTATCGCCATCTCCTATTTTGGCGTAGGTCGTTCAGGTACACCGAAATTAGTAGCCAAGAAGCAATTGGACGAGCAGCTTCAGGCGTTGTATGACCAGGGCTATCAAACGATCTCGCAACAAGATATCTTGGACTTTTACAAGAAGAATAAGCCACTTCCTGACAAGGCACTGTTCTTATCCTTTGAAGATGGTCGCAACGATTCGAGCTTGTTTGCGCAGACGTTTTTGGAGAAGTACAACTTCAAAGCAACGGCATTGTCTTACGGCAACAAGATGGGAAACAGCGAGAACAAATTCCTGCAGCCGGAAGACTTGAAAAAAATGATGGAAAATGGCTTCTGGGAGCTCGGTTCCAACGGCTATCGGTTGACGTATATCAATGTGTTTGATGATCAGGGTAATTTCATCGGGGTAAAGGATGAGAGTGAATTAACGAATAAAGCAAAGGTGGGCTACTATAACCACTACTTGATGGACTTTATCCGTGACAGCAATATGATCCCGATAGAAGACAGAAACAAGATGGAAGCGAGAATCAACGCAGACTACAAGCTGATGAATGATACGTATATGGATCAATTGGGCTTTGTCCCGGGTGCCTATATGATTATGCATGCGAACACCCTGTATGGCGGAATGAATCGCTTGGTAGCAGATGCGAACGACGCGAATATCAAAAAGTATTTTACGATGCACTTTAACCGGGAAGGAAACGCCTACAACGACAGGGAGGGTGATCTGTACAACCTGACTCGCGTGCAGCCAGAGCCTTACTGGTACACGAATCATTTGTTGATGCGCATCCAAAAAGACACCGACGAAAAGATTCGCTTCGTTCGCGGCGATGAAGAGCAGGCTAAAGAGTGGGATCGTCTCGGTGGCGCCGCGCAATTTATGGAGGATCAGATCGTCCTGACCTCTCCAGCTACTGGCTCTGGCATGTTATATTTAAAAAACAGCGACAGCCAGGAAGATATCAAGCTTTCTGCCAAGCTGGAAGGGAATGTAATCGGCAAACAGTCGATTTATTTGCGCTATGATCAGGAAAAAGGTAGCTTTGTACGGGTCGTCCTGCATGATAATGAGCTGCGCGTCGAGCAGAAGAAGGAAAAAGGAGAGGTTCAGGAGCTTTTCAAGACGGAATTGAGCCAAGTGATTTGGAATCCTGAGGATTTGACCTTCGACCGTGCGTCAGTTTATACGAGAGAGCAAGGCGAGTCTGGTGCTCCCGAGCTGGAAAAATACCCGATCAACATTAAAAATACGCGTCCATTCGAAATTATGGTTCAAGGTGACCATCTCAGTGTTTCCGTGGACAAGATACCGCTCTTGGAAAAGCAACAGATCGGCCCAAGCATTAGCAGCGGTGGTGTCGCATTGGAAGCGGCCTATAGTGAAGGGAACAAAAAGGACGACATTTATGACGGGGTGTTTGCGGACGTAAAGATAGAGTCCTTGGCGCAACCGAATGGTGACCAGCAGATGCTGTTCAGTAATGTGCAGACAGGGCTTGCAGGAGTCGTCAGTTCGATCAAGAAAGCTTTTTCTACCACAATGGACTGGGTCATCGACACCTTTTAAATCCGAAACAAGGGGGATCCGTGTAAGGTGTCAAACATCAAGAAACGATCGATCATTTTGACTGCTCTTCTGATAGTAGTGTGTATCACCCTCGTGTGGTACATGATGAAATGGAATGATACTGAAAACTTGGAGATTGTAGATGCTGCCAACAAAACGACGGAATTGTCTGCCTGGGTAGTAGACTGGCAGTGGGAATCCGGCTTGGAGGATTTCCGCAGGATGACGGATGGCTTGTCCAGTGTGCAAGTCTTCGCGGCGTATTTTGATGAAAATGACAAGCTACATTTTACAGACCGCATGACCAAGGCGATGCCTGAGATCAAGGAAGCCTCGAAGCAGGGCAGCTATGTCGATCTCGATTTGACCATTGTGAATGATCGTCTTAACCGTGATGGTACGCAGATTCAAAAGGACCCGTCGATTGTCAGCAGGCTCATGGCGACAGAAGATAGCCGTACCAAGCACATTATGGAGATCAAGAATGCCGTGATCCAGAATGGCTTTCATGGTTTGGAAATCGATTATGAGAGAATTGACGAGAAAGACTGGGACAACTTCCTTACTTTTATCCATACCTTGTACCAGCAAATGGAGCAGGAGGAAAAGTCGCTTCGCATCGTATTGGAGCCGCGCGCGCCGATTGAAGAGTTGGCATTGCCAAAGGGGCCTACTTACGTCATGATGGCGTATAATTTGTACGGTATGAATACAGAGCCAGGTCCCAAAGCCGATCATGCATTTATTGAGGAGCTTGCCCAGCGCATGCAAAAAGTGCCGAGTGACAAAATCATGGCCCTTTCTGTAGGTGGATTTGATTGGGCTTCTGATGGAAAAGTGACGGCTGTGACGGAAAAACAGGCAGCAGACTTTGCTATCTCCAGCATCGAGCCGCCAAAGCGGGATAAAGCAAGTGGCAGTTTGTACTTCGACTATATGGGTGAAGACGGACAAAAGCACACAGTTTGGTATGCGGATGAAGAGACACTGTCTCAATGGGTTGCAGTTGCGAAGAAGGCGGGCATCGAGAAAATCGCGCTTTGGCGACTAGGTGACATGGGGGAAGGGACATTGCAATATGTGAACCGGTAGGGGCTTTTGGTGGGGGAAGAAGCGAATTTCAAGTCTACGCTTCGGCCTACGCCCCGCAAGGGGTATGACTGTCCGCTTCGGAATAAATGGTGGGAGCGCTTCAAACGTAGAAGTTTCGAGGATGTCCTTCATAAGTGAAGCTGAAATTCCCCGCCATTTATTCCGAAGCTGGGGCGGGCTCCAGAGGCGCTTGGACTGGAAATTCGCTTCTTCCTGCGCAGCTTTTCGATTCACATCTTGTAGAGTTAAATGAATAAAGAAAAACATGAGGGCTTTCACTGTGGGAAATCCCATCAATAATTTACTAGAATGTTTTTCTATCACAATGTAACTTTGTACCGGAGATGAACGTTATAATGCTAGAAGCAGTAGTCTGCTCTTTTACAGGGTGGCTGCTGCATATTGATTTTGGACATCATTCATAGGAGCGTGGAATTTTTGGGTCTCTGGGAAGCTTTTGTCGCGATTGTGCTGGGGCTAGTAGAAGGTTTGACTGAGTTTGCCCCTGTTTCCTCTACGGGTCACATGATCATTGTTGATGACTTTTTGTTCCAAACGAAGGAGATGTTTTCACCAGAAGTGGCGAACACCTTCAAGATTGTCATTCAGCTCGGCTCGATTTTGGCTGTTGTCGTTTTGATGTGGGATCGGTTCATGAGCTTGCTCGGCCTCAACAGACTGGCTGGTAAGCGTGAGGTTCAGGCAGGACCTCGGCTGAATTTGGCTACGGTCATTGTCGGTTTGATTCCGGCGGGGATTCTGGGTGTTTTGTTTGACGACTACATCGATGAGTATTTGTTCTCGACGAAGACCGTGGTAATCGGTCTGGTGCTGGGCGCTCTGCTCATGTTGGCTGCGGATTGGTTCCGACCAAAGCGTGCCAAGATCGAGTCGGTTGACCAAATTACGTACAAGCAAGCGTTTCTGGTCGGACTTATTCAATGCTTCTCCCTGTGGCCTGGCTTTTCCCGTTCGGGTTCCACGATCTCGGGGGGCGTACTGTTGGGTATGAGCCATCGGGCGGCGGCAGACTTCACGTTTATTATGGCTGTGCCGATCATGGCGGGCGCAAGCTTTTTGTCGCTGTTGAAGCGTTGGGATGCGATTACGATGGACAGCATTCCGTTTTTCGTCGTCGGTTTTATTAGCGCGTTTGTGTTCGCGCTTCTGTCGATCCGTTTCTTCCTGAAGCTGATCAATCGCATTAAGCTGACACCGTTTGCGATTTACCGTTTGGTGCTGGCAGCGGTCATTTACTTTGTGTTTATGTAAAAATCAAAAATACGACAAAGGCTCCCAATAGGGAGCCTTATTTTTAATCATTCGCCTTTATCTCGCTCGGCTTTTCAATAACAATTCCGTTTAACTTAAGGGTAACAGGATTCGCAATCGTATCTCCAACCGGGCATGTCTGTTCCAAAAACTCCACAAAAGACTCTACTTGCTCTCTAGGAGCATCGGTTTTGATATGAAAGGTGTATCGAATCTCGGAATACCCGCGTCGAACATCAGATTTGTTCATGAAGCCATCTGTATCGAGATCGCCTTCGACTTCTACCCAAAAATCGTCGAGTTGAATAGAAAACTTCCTGGCATATACTCTGGCAACGATAGATTGGCATGCGCCTAATGCGGAGAGTACCAGTTCAACCGGGTTCATCCCAGTATCCGTTCCCCCCAAGCTTTTCGGTTCATCGATGGTTATCTCGAAATTTCTGGAACTGGCCTTCACAACCATTCCCTTTTGTAGATGTGCAGTTGCTTTGAATGTTTCAACAGGCATGATGCACACTCCCTTCTGGATAATCAACACAAGTAAACTTTACCATAGTCTTCCAGAAACCATTATGAAAATTTTTACATTTGTGCAATCTGATGTCTCGTCCACTACACAAACTTAAAAATAAAAAAGGGGCTGTCTCAAATGTCGATTTCCCGACTTAGAGACGCCCTTTCTATCTTTTATTTCAACAGGTAAACCGCACGCGTAGTTATAAATCCTTTGACTTCTTCGCCTTTATCCAGCTTTTGCTCAACGAAAGGAATGCCAGCTTCTTGCAGACGTACTTTCACCGCATTGAAATGGTGGAAGTCTACGACCAGCGTTTTGTTGCTTGCCTTAAGCTCTTCAAGCTGCTTTTTCACAAACGCATTGGCGCCAGATTGTCCAATGATATGAGAAGCATTTACCATCACCATATTGGCGAGTAAGATGACGACCAAAACCTTGCCCGCATGGCGGAAAAAGCCCTTCTGGAGATCCCAAACTGCCAGCGCAATCAAGAGTGGAATCACCCAAAGCTGCGGAACATAGCGCGCCCACCAGCTTTCCGGATTAATGAGCACAGTCACGAAGAGCGCCAGACTGATCCACAAGAAAGGTGCCGCTTTTTTTCGATGAGTCCCCAAAAGCAAGGCGACGAGAATCAGGCATGTG
This sequence comes from Brevibacillus brevis, assembly GCF_001039275.2. NCBI lineage: Bacteria > Bacillati > Bacillota > Bacilli > Caryophanales > Paenibacillaceae > Brevibacillus > Brevibacillus brevis. The sequence continues at coordinate 6,227,589 of NZ_CP030117.1, read as the reverse complement.
ACAATCATAGCTCCTCCGAAAAGCGGTCCGAATCCGGCTACACGCACGTCAGGAGAGTAGAACACGGCGAGCTCTTTCCCTGTGACCGTAAATGGCACTTTCCATGTAGGGCTATGGGGAGTTGCGATGTTTTCCGATTTGGAAAATAAGGAAATAGCCAGATTTTCTATGCTCGTATTGTCTTTGAAGCCATGCGGGCTGTTCGAGGTCATGATATCAACGGCGCCTTTACCCGCCAACGGATAAAACGGATGTCCCTTTGCTAGCGTGTTGGTGACATACGGATTGTACCCAACAACCCCTACCGTGATAACCAGACTAACCGAAAGCCACACGAGCATGCTCTTGATGTGCTGACGGCGATCGTAGAAAAAGAAGAGCACGAGAATCGCCAAGCCGAGCAATCCGGCATACCCCAATGCCGTGAATTTGATCTGTGCCAGCAGCATGAGTGTTGCGCACAGCGCTAGTAGCGTCCAAACATGGTAGCGCTTATACAGCAGATAGCCGAGAGCGCAGATGATGAGCACGAGTGACCCGAGCTGTCCGTCAATATAGAAGGAAGTTGATTGCGTGATCACCGCTGGATTGAACGCTGCGAGCAGGGCGAAGGCAATCGCAGTCCCTTTTTTCTCTGGGAAAGCGGTCTGGATGGCAGCGAGTGTCAGGAAAAAGGACGATGCAATCAACAACAGGTTAAATATTTTGCTAACCTCGATCTGACCAGTCAGTTTATACATGACGGCATCGAGCATCCAAGGACCTTTGGCGTAATGATTGATCCACAGGTGAAAGGCCGAGAGAACCTCTCTATTATCCATCTCCTCCACTTCTTTTGAACCAGGAGGCTTGAGGATAGGCTGGTCATGAACCGGATTCCAGCCTTCGGTTATCTTCACGATTGCTTCTTGATGATACGTTTGTCCGTCAAAAGAGAGATCAAACGTATTGGCGCTGATAGAGTAGCTGATGCCTGACACAATCGCCAGTCCAGCCAACAGGGAGAAAAACCAGGCCCGACGACGTGAACTTACGAAGACTGACACCATCCCGCCCATCGCCGCCAAAGCCGCAACGAGGCCAATCCAAAAGCTGGCGGCCGTCACGGATACGCCGAATAAAAATAAAACCGATGTGCTAAGCACAATCGTAGCCATAAACAATAGCAAAGCCGTCCCGAGCAGGAACGAGTACGTAGCTGTACGGTTATTCATGAACATAATCTCCTGTCTACGAATCTACTAGCCAATGAGGTTAGGGAGGTTCGCTGCCAGCAGATGCAATATGGTCGCAAGCAGTACCCCGAGCACCAGCCCCCCGGCAATTTCCCATCTGGTATGTCCCATGCTTTCGCGCAAAGGTTTGGTGGGAAACACGTCCGGATGTTCCTTTGCGAGCTTGTTGAGTGCTTCTGCATGTTTTCCTACCGCTCTGCGCAATCCAGTCGCATCGATGATCACAATAAACGTCACAGCCACACCCAGCCCGAATGCAGGATGAGTAAAGCCTTCCTGCAAACCAATCAAAAACACAGTTGTGACCATAACAGTTGTGTGCGTGCTGGGAAACCCGCCGTTCCCGACCATTTCTTTGGCCCGGGACCCAAAACGGAGGTAATTAATCAAAAATTTGGTTATTCCGGACACAAGCCAGCCGATGAACGGCGCTACTGCATATAACATGGTAAAACTCCTCTACATGATGATTACGACTGGGAAATGACGACGACGCCCACAACGATAATCGCCAGACCGACAATACGTGTAAGGGACAATGGTTCGTTGAAGACCAAGAAGGACAGCACAGCTACCAACACGTATCCGAGTGCTGCCATGGGATAAGCATAGGAGAGCTGCACCTTTTCCAGCGCAGCAATCCAGATAAACGCAGAAAGTCCGTAAAGCGCAAGTCCCACCATAATCGGCAGGTTCGTGAAATAGTGCAGGAACTTCAGTAGCAGCATGTCATTGTTGCTGGTGAGCGAGGATGCGCCCATCTTCATCGCGACTTGTCCACACGCACTGAGGACCACGGAAATGATGATTAGAACAATTGATGGCATAGCCTGATCCACAACCTATCTGTGCAAGTAACTTCCTACTTAAAAACACGTTCAAAAAGCTGGCTTTTCAGCACCGAGAAGATGGCGAGAACCGAACGAAGGAGGAGCGCAGTGTAGGTAAACTACATGAGCACCGGACTTCGGAGGTGAACGCCATCTTCGTTGTCGAAATAGCTTTTTAGACTACTTCGTGATCAAAAGACAACTTTTTGAACTTCCTTATAACCTTATTTAAATTCAAATACGTAAATAATCCCGGCCACCATGACAACATACAGGAACACCGTAATGAGAATCGGCTTGTCCTGCAACAAAACTTTTTCCGGACTGCCGCCCTGGCCTGCGACGGTGATCAAATACAGGTAACGGAAAATACCAAAGATCACGAGCGGAATGGTCCACATCAAGTGAATCGTGCGTCCAGATGTAAAAGTGAACAAGGAATAGCTGATGATCGTCATGGTCGTCACAATCGTATTCAACTGATTCAACAGCTCGGAGGAATAACTGTCGAGCACTTTGCGATGCGTTCCTTTATCCTGCTGCAACAAAATCAGCTCGTGGCGACGTTTGCTGATGGCCAAAAACAGCGCGAGCAGCATCGTACAGAGCAAAAACCACGGGGTGAACGGCGTTTGGATCATCAGACTTCCACCGATGGCACGCAAAACAAAACCGGCTGAAATAATCATGACGTCCAGAATGACCACATGCTTCAGCTTCAACGAGTAAGCGACATTGAGCACAAAGTAAACGAGCAGTACGAGCGCGAATAATCGGTCAAAGTAATAAGCACTGAAAAGGGAACCCAGTAGTAAAAACGCACCGAATGCCAATGCGAGCGCTGGAGGCAATGCACCAGAAGCCATGGGCCGGAACTGTTTTTCCGGGTGATTTCGGTCATTTTTGATATCGACAAAATCATTGAGGATGTAGACACAGCCAGATACAAAACAAAACAGCAGGAAGGCCAGCACTGATTTTCCAATGACATCCGGACTTACTTTGTGCAAGGAAAATAGCAAGGCAGCAAAGACAAGCAGGTTTTTCGTCCATTGATGTGGACGAAGCTGCTTCACTAATAGGTAGACCATATTTTGTCGAACGCGTGGCGTTGTTTTGACGTCAACTTTAACAGAATTTGATGTTGCCCCCATATCTAACTCCTATCCTAGTATCGAATCTCGTACCTTCTAATGACGAAAAATGTAAAAAGAAGGTTACACCTGTAATATGGTAACATAACTTGTCCCATAAATATTTAACGATAACAGAAAAAATGTGAACTTGCGATAAAGAATGATTGCCAAAAATAATATCGGGGTTTACAAGAAAACGCAGCCCTCATGAAGGAGCTGCGTTTTTCAGGTTTTCTCTCTTTTAGTTTACCCGCGGAATCGGAGTGGCTGCTTTTTTCCGCGAATACAGGAACAAATTGACGAGAACGATCACGAGTATGATCAATTGCGGGATCGTCGTTTCCCAGCTCGCGTAAATGCCGAGAGTTGGTGCATACAACAAGTAATCGCTGCTGTGTGCAGATAAGCTTCCGGTCACCTGTAAAGCATGGATGCTGACGCCAACGAATTTAAACGCCATGTAGTAGAGCAAGAGACTGGCTACAAAAAAGAACGGACGAACCGGAATGCGTGCACTGAGCTTGATGATGACCAAACCAATCACGGCTAGGACGACAAGTGCGCTCAAAATGCCAATCACTAGGTCTGTCATGGAGATTGTAGCGGCCATCCCCATATAAAAGATAATCGTTTCTGCCCCTTCGCGGGCGACAGCGAGAAAGGCAGTGAATGAGAGTGACAACAGAGCTCCTTTTGCCAAAGAAGAGCCGATAGATTTCTCGACAAACTGATTCCATGCCTGCAAATTGGACTTCTTATGCAACCAGGCACCAATCGTCACCATAAAGAAGACGGCAATCAGTCCAGTTACTCCCTCAATCGTTTCTCGCGAGTTACCTGTGGAGAGGTTAGAGAAAACGAAACTGAGGATGACGGCAAGAATGGCGGAAACTACGATCCCGGCAATGGACCCAGACCAAATCCATTTGCGCTTGTCGGCATTGCCTGACTTGTTCAGGACAGTGAGCAGGGAGACGATGATCAAGATAGCCTCCAGTCCTTCGCGGAACAAGATGAGTCCCGCATCCCAAGCGGTGTACGAGGACGTTGTCGCAAACGGCGCCAGCTCTGTCTTCATTTCCGCTAGATGAGCCGTGGCCTTTTCCCATTGCGGGGGATTGGACAGGATGAGTGTCGGGATGGCGACCATCTTGGCTTCGATGCTGCTGTAGGTAGCTTGCGATTTCGTCATGACCACGCCTTCCACAGAGGGCCAAGCGGTGATAAAGGTCTCCATTTTGTCCGAAGCAGCGGTTGCATCCTGATTGGCGATATCTGTTTCTACCGAGGCAAGGAGTTCCAGGAGAGACGAGATGGACGGCTGCTCAGTAGAAGCATTCGTAGCTGCCTGTTGGCCTGCTTTTCCTGACAAATAATTGTCAACGGTAGTAATGAGTGCCTGTACTTTCTCTGCGCTCTTTTTAGGGTCGGGTGGTTCTGTATTCAAGGCAATGCGTGCACTGCTGATTTTGATTTCCATATCCCCGTAGATTGCGGCATTTTCCGCTCGTACAAGACCCTCTGCCTTGTACCAGCCGGTGACGAAGCTGTTGTACGATTGCTTGGCTTTCGTCAGATCGCCTTCCGTGATGGCTGTCATGCTGTTTTGCAAGAGAGGTAGCAATGCCGCAATTTGCTTGTGCGCGCGTTCTTTTGGCTGACCGCCTTCTTCTTTGGATGAGACGTAACGATCCGTTGCTTTTGCCAGATTGGAGATGGCTGCTTTTGCAGTGTCAGGATTCGCCTTCGCTTGGGCAAGGGCTTGTTCTGCTTCCACGATTGCTTGCGTCAATGCTTGTGCATCTGCGGAGGTTTCTTCCGAATTGCCCTCCCAGATGCTCTTCATACTGCTGATCGCTTTAGCTGCTTCTTCCCAGTTGTTATCTCCACTGCTAATCAGGGCATCGCTAGAGAGGGCGATTATTTGCTTGAGCTGCTCTGGCACCAGCGGCGCGGCTACAGCAGCAGACAGAGCAGATGTCCATAGCAGCATGCAGGTACAAATGATAAACAGATAGCGTTTCAAGGTGTTCACTCCATCCCTGGTAGTTGGTTAAAATAGTGTGTCCCCGATGTATCCGCCCTCACTTGCACCAGGAAGACAGGCGTACAAACCACTGCCAACATGGGTGATATATTCATTGAGCAGGTCGACGGATGCGAGCCTTTGTTGCATCGGAATGAATTGCTTGCGCGGATCACGATTGAAGCAAATGAACAAAAGCCCAGCATCGAGCTGACCAGTTTTGAGATCCATTCCACTCGAATAGGAGTAACCGCGCCGCAAAATTTTCACCTTGCCCTCCATATGGGCCAAGGCGACATGGGAATCCACAGGAATAACGGGTTTGCCCTTGGCATCCTTGCGATCCAGCTCCAGCTCGTCGAACTCATTTGCTTTGCCAAGCGGAGCTCCGGTTAAACGGTGACGGCCAAACGTATTCTCCTGATCGGTGAGGGTGGAGCGATCCCACACCTCGATCCGCATGCGGATTCGACGCATGACCATGTAGCTTCCGCCTGCCATCCACGCGGGACTTTCAGCAGTGTTAGCCCAGACGACTTCATTTGCGGTAGCGGGATCGTTCACCTGCGGATTGTTCGTGCCATCCTTGAAGCCCATCAGATTTCGCGGTGTGGAGCCAGTCGGGTCGGATGCGCTGGTACGCTGGAAGCCTTCCTGTAGCCAGTGGAGGACAGCTTTGCCTCGAGCGATCCGGGCCAAGTTCCGCAGGGCATGGAAGGCGACCTGTGGATCGTTGGCACAGACTTGCACGACAATGTCGCCACCCGACCATTCCTTTCGCATTTCATCACTGTTGAAACGAGGTAAATCGACCAAAGGAGCTGGGCGTTTGGCTGTAAGGCCAAAGCGCTCATCAAAGAAGGAAGCACCAAGCCCAAATGTGATCGTTAATTTCATTGGGCGCAGGCCCATGGCTTCCCCAGTGTCGACAGGAGGAAGAAGGGTGTTATCGCTCTCTTCATCGACATTTTTGCCGGCAGTCAAGCGTGCTGCTGCCTGCGTCCAGCTTTGAAACAAGGTGCGGACATCCCCTAGCGAGGTCGTCGTCAAATCAAAAGCACCCATGCAGATAAAATCCTGCATAGGTGTAATGATCCCGGACTGATGCTTGCCATAAAAGGGAATGACCTCATCTGCACCGGTCGGAGTGGCACTTGTCTGCTCATTTTTAGGAGAGGAGGATAAAAGGCTATTGACCCCAGTCGCCCCCAACAGCAGTCCAATCCCCCCGACACCAGCCAACTTCAGAGCTTCTCGACGTGTGAATTTGTTCGCTGTGGTGTTTGCGAGATGCTTGTCATTCATCTTGTTAGCCTCCTACGATCGTACCCATTTTGGACAATGGTTCAGCCAATGCATCGAGGGACTGACTCAGTTTTTTCACCTGGTCTTCCTTCAATTCCGTGTACAGCACATAGCCGTCGCCTTTGCGGTATGGTGCGAGTGCTTTATCCAAATCAGCGAAGCGAGCTTCAATTTCATTAGCAAGAGCAGAGTCTTTCGCTGTAACAGCAGGCTTCAATACTTTGTAAATTTCGTGAGCGCCTTCCACGTTCGCAGCGAAATCGTACAAGTCCGTATGGGAATAGCGTTCTTCCTCGCCAGTCACCTTGCTTGTCGATACCTCGTTCAAGAGCTCGACCGCACCCGTTACCAGCATAGGCACATCGATTTCGACGCTCTCTACTTTTACGCGGAGCTGCTTCACATCTTGCAGCAGTTGATCCGCGACTTTTCCTTGGTCAGCAACCGATTTGGTTTCCCAGAGTGCTTTCTCCAATTTATGATAGCCGCGCCATTCGTTATCAGGCACATCGCCTTCGCGAGCATCGATCCACGGGTCAAAATCGCCGAGAGATTCTGCGATAGGTTCGATTCTCTCAAAGTACGCACGGGCTGGAGCATACTCCTTTTTCGCTTTTTCCATATCGCCTGCTTTGACGGCGGTGGTGAAGCTTTCTGTTGCTTTTACGAATTGGTCGGTTTGGTCGACGACCCATTTTCGGTATTGATCAATAGAAGCTTGCAGCTCAGGAGAAGGAGCAGAAGCAGTGCTCGCTGACGCAGACTGATCAGCAGCGGCAGGCTTGTCAGGCTGAGCGGCTTCTGGTTTTTTCTCTTCGGTTTGTGTTTGTGCGTTTCCGCAAGCGGCGAGCAAGGAAGAGCTGAGAACAACTGCGGCGATTGGATAACCCCATTTTTGAATCATGAAAAGACATCCCTTCATATGATATGAGTGTATAATTATATGATTATATTTCGATAATGAATATCATTATCATCCACAAAGAATTTTACTCTTTCTTAGACAGTTTGCAATCTTTTTTTGGCATCAATCACTTGGTTAGTTTTGGCGTTGTTCACATAAAACCAAAAGTAGCTCAACAATCCCTTAACAATGTCTTGTTATGATCGATCTATCAACCAAATGAATAACGTCTGTAAGTGGGTCGAGACGTGGAGAAAGCCCTCATACAGCAATAGATTCGAAAAAGACCGTTCGATCGGTTTGTTTCTTTGTGCTATTGCCGTGTATGAGGGCTTTTTGTGTTTTCGAATGAAAGGAGCGAGCAGGGGATTTGCTAGATACAGATAGGTACGATGCGTATTTTTTTGATTTGGATGGAACGATTTTTCTCGGGAATGAACTGCTTCCTGGGGTGGAAAAGACACTTGCCGCGCTGCGGGAGAAGCAGAAAAAAATCATGTTTTTGACCAATACGACGGTACAGACAAGAACAGCTTGTCAGACTCGCCTCCAGAAGCTCGGATTGGCTGCTCGGCGGGAAGAAATCATGACGGCTGCCTATGCGGCGGGATTGTATCTTCAAGAAAATGCGGAGCAAGCGCGTGTCCTGATCATTGGGGAGCCTGCCTTGGAGGAAGAGATTGCGAGCTTTCATATAAAGCAGGTGCAAGATGCGGAGGAAGCAACGCATGTATTGGTTGGAATGGACCGTGCATTTACGTATGAAAAGCTGCAACAGGCTGCTGACGCTGTGCGAAACGGAGCACACCTGATCGTAGCGAACCCCGATCCGCTATGTCCGGTGCCAGGGGGAGCTATTCCTGATACATGGGCGTTGGCGAGAGCGATTGAAACGGCTGGTGGAGCCTCTGTCTGGGCGATGACTGGCAAGCCGTCCCGGTACTACGCCGATCAGGTTTTTCAACAGCTCCAAGTGCAGCCAGAAAGATGCGTCATGGTGGGTGACCGTTTGGAAACAGACATTTTACTTGGGAAAAACAGCGGCATGAAAACGGCGCTGGTCATGACAGGTGTGACAACCAGCCGCGAACTGGAAGCCACAGAGATTCAGCCAGATTACATCCTTCCGACGATGGAAGCCATGGTGCAAGTCGAGTAGGAAAACGAGGAGGCATGGGAGATGGAGTTGGGAAAGAGCAGCAAAAAGTGGTTGTGGTCACTAATGGCAGCAAGTCTGGTGACAGGCAGTATGCCGTCCGTGATGGCACAAAGCGCGGTGAGCAAAACCTTGCTCATCACAGAAGTTGTCAATGATCCTCTCTTTGATGAAAGCACAGGCGAGTTTATCGAAATCACCAATATCTCCGACGATCCGATTGATTTGAGTGGATACATGATCGGCGACGAGGAAAAGCGTGGAGGAAATGAAGGGATGCATGCGTTTCCGGAAGGCACCATGATTGATCCTTACCAGACGATTGTCATTTCCCGCTATGCTGACGGAATCGTGGAACGCCATGACGTCACGCCTGATTTTGAATTGTTCGATTCCATGGAGGACGTCCCTGAGCTATTGCCGACAGATTGGGCGACAGGCAGCATTTATTTGGCGAATGGCGGCGACCACGTCATTTTGATGGACCCTGAGTACAATGTGGTGGATTCGATGGCTTATATGGATGCGAAGGTTCCGGGAGTTACCTCTCATCCGGGAGTAGCTGGCGGACACTCGATGGAACGCCTGACGGAAAAGGATACGAATGATGCGTCCAGAGATTTTGTCGATCAGCCCAAGCCGACCCCTGGTGAGTTGTTGTTTGGACCGAATGCCCGAAAAGACAAGATTCCGGTCTCTGATCTGAAGGAAGACGTGCTGATTGTCCCTGAACCTAAGACGGGAATTGTCCTTCCGCCGACGGTGATTGCCATGTACGACAAGAAGTCCGAGATCGATGCGATTCTGGAAGCAGAAGCGTCGTCCATTTTTATTCCGGTGAAAAAATCCGGGAAGAACGGAGTCGTCACTCAGGATGGCACATCACTGGACGAGGTACTGGAGCAGATCAAGGGCAAGGCGATCCCGGTGATTCATATCGAGGACAAGAAATTGGTAGCGGAGGTCGACCGCCTGCTCCAGAAAGAGAACCTCACTGATGTGCACATTGTGTCTTCCCGACCGGAAATCGTCCAAGAGATGCGGGAGAAAAACAATGAATACCGTGGTGCCCTCGTGTATATCGACGGCAAGCTGAACGAAAAGAAGCAAAAGGAGCTCGTGCGCTCAGCCAGGAGCAGTCGTTCCAATGTGATCGTTCTCTCGCAAACGGCGATGACGGAGGATGTCATTCGCTACTTCCGCAATCGCGGGTTGTCCGTGTGGGGAATTGATCGGGCGAACAAGAGCCAAGCGAGTGAAATGATCGAGATGGGTGTGGCGGGGGTTGTCTCACACGATCCAAAAGAGGTACATGAGCTGCTTAATGCATACCCGGAGAAAAGCATCACGCAACCTCCGATGGTGATGGCGCATCGAGGTATTCCTTCCTTAAAGCCGGAAAACACGATGTACGCCTTTGAAGAAGCGATGGAGCTGGGTGTGGAAATTATCGAGACAGACGTTCACAAAACAAAGGATGGCCACCTTGTCCTGATCCACGACTTTGATCTGGAGCGTACGACCAACGGTACAGGGAAGGTAAAGGATTTCACGCTGAAGGAACTGCGCGAATTGAACGCGAACAAGCTCGATCCAGCAAATCCTTCCTGGTACCAGCCTGAGATTACCGATGCTGTCATCCCTACTATGGATGAACTGCTGGAAGCGGCCAAGGGCAAAGCGGTGCTCATTCTGGAAGCAAAGGGGATTGGGTACGAAAAGGAAATGGCGAAGGCTATCAAGGAGCACGACATGGTTGAAGATGTAATTGTCAGCAGCTTCAGCTCAGAAGTATTGGAGCGTTTCGCCAAGCTCAATCCGGAATTGGGACTGGGCTTTACCTTGAGCGGGACCAAGCCAAAGGAACAGCTGGAACAGTATGCCGAAAAGCAGGTAACAGACGCGGTTCAACTGAATGCCCAATACTTTATCAACCATCAGATTGTCACGCCAGAGCTAATTCGTTTTGCCAAGCATCGGGGAATCATTTTGACCGTGTATACCGTTAACGAGGAAGCAGATATGAAGCGGGCAACCGAGGCGGGAGTCGGCGGGATTATTACCGACTATGCACAGAAACTTTACAATGACCAAATATTACCTTAGTAAGCAATTGTTATAGTCGAGTGATACGTAAAAAACAGCGAGAGGTTCAGGGGGGAAAGTCGTGGCTGAAGTGGAATTGCGGCGCATTTCCAAGATGTATGGGGGCCAGAAGGTAGTCAATGAAGTGAGTGCTCGTATTCTACCAGGAGAATTTTTCGTGCTGGTAGGGCCTTCTGGTTGTGGGAAATCAACCACACTGCGCATGATTGCCGGGCTGGAGGAGATCAGCACGGGAGAGCTGTTGATTGGCGGCAAGCCGATGAACCAAGTCCCTCCGAGCGGGCGAAACATCTCCATGGTGTTTCAAAATTACGCACTTTATCCGCATTTGACGGTAAAAGATAATATTTTGTTTGGTTTGCAGGTTCGAAAAGTAGACAAAGCGGAGCAGGGCAAGCGGTTGGAACGTGTAGCAGAGATGCTGGGTATCGCGCATCTTTTGCAACGCAAGCCGAAGGAATTATCCGGGGGACAACGACAGCGTGTTGCACTCGGAAGGGCTATCGTCAGTCAGCACCCTATCTGCCTGATGGACGAGCCTTTGTCCAATCTGGATGCCAAGCTGCGCGGGCACATGCGCACGGAAATCCGTCGCTTGCAGCAAGAGCTGGGCATCACGATGATTTACGTGACGCACGATCAGGTGGAAGCGATGACGATGGCAGACCGCATGATGGTCCTGCGCGACGGCGAGGTCCAGCAAGTCGGAAAACCGCTCGACGTTTACAACCATCCAGCGAATTTGTTCGTGGCGGAGTTTACGGGGGCACCCCCGATGAATACGGTACCTGCCATTTGGCGGGCAGGCGATCAAGCAGGAATTGAGCTGGCAGGTCAGCATTTTTTGCCACTTCCTATGTTTCACGGTATCAAGGACCAGACCCCGGTCGTTCTCGGTTTGCGTCCAGAGTCACTTCAACCCGCCCTTGAAGGGCAATCTGTTGATGCTTCCTGCCAATTCCCTGTCACTGTGCAGGGAGTAGAGATTCTCGGTTCTGAGACCATTGTGGAATTCACCGTGGGAGACAAGCTGTGGAAGGCCAAATGGAACGGGCAATGGCATTGCAAACGAGGCGAAACCATGCATGTTCGTTTTGATCCAGCTCAGGTGAACGTGTTTGAAGGAGAAACCGGAAAAAATCTAGCAGTTACGACTAATTGAGAAAAGAAAAGGGAGAGGTACTGCGATGCGTAAAGTTGTCAAAAGCTTGTTTGCGGTCGTTATGAGTATGAGTCTGATCACGGGTTGCTCCAGTGGTAATTCTTCGTCCACGAACAACGCGGCGCAAGGAGCCAATTCATCAGGTAAAACAGAGCTGTCCTTCTATTATCCGGTCGCGGTTGGCGGTCCTTTGACCAAGATCGTGGATGGTATGGCAGAGGAATTTAACAAAGAAAACCCAGATATCACAGTCAAACCGGTCTATACGGGCAGCTATCAGGATACGACGACAAAAGTACAGGCAGCTGTACAGGGCAAAACTCCTCCCGACGTAGCGGTGATGCTCTCGACTGAGCTGCATACGATGATGGATATGGATGCAATCCTTCCGATGGACGACTTCATTGCCAAGGATGGCGGCAGCGACTACGTAAATGATTTCTTCCCGGGATTCTTGGCGAATTCCCAAGTAGACGGCAAGACATACAGCATTCCATTCCAGCGCAGCACCATCGTGCTCTATTACAACAAGGACGCGTTCAAGGAAGTCGGGCTTGATCCGGAAAAGCCGCCGACATCATGGGACGAGCTGGTTTCGTACGCGGCCAAATTGAAAAAGGACGGACGTTACGGTGTTGAGATTCCTTCCTCGAGCTTCACATATTGGATGTTCCAAGCGTTGGCCCTGCAAAACGGCAAGAACTTGATGTCCGAAGATGGGAAAAAAGTGTTTTTTGATACGCCAGAAAATGTAGAAGCTCTGCAATTTTGGGTAGATTTGTCCAAAAAGCATCAAGTCATGCCTGAAGGTGTCAACGAGTGGGCGACTGTACCGTCTGATTTCTTGGAAGGCAAAACGGCGATGATGTTCCATACGACAGGGAACCTGACGAACGTGAAGAAAAGCGCGAAGTTTGACTTTGGCGTAGCGTTTTTGCCAGCGAAAAAGAACTACGGCAGCCCGACAGGTGGCGGAAACTTCTACATGTTTAAAGGAACGGATGCAAAGAAACAGGAAGCGGCATGGAAGTTCATTCGCTTTATGACCGAGCCTAAGCGCGCTGCACAGTGGAGTGTTGATACAGGTTATGTTGCTACACGCAAGTCTGCTTATGAAGAAGAGGCGATGAAGCAATACGTCAAGGACTTCCCGGCAGCAGCAGTGGCTCGCGACCAACTGGAATTCGGTCATGCTGAGCTGTCTACACACAATAACGGCAAAGTGACAAAGCTCTTGAACGACACGCTACAATCCGTGATCACTGGTCAATCCGAGCCTGCGGAAGCATTGAAAAAAGCGCAGGAAGAAGCGGACAAGATGCTGGCGCCGTTTAACAAATAAATCAAGCAAGGCAATGGGGGAGCGACAATGGGGGAACTACGCGCAAAATGGAAAGTGAACATGTACGCCTGGCTCTTGCTCCTTCCCTCCCTCATCTTCCTGCTCTTGTTTACCTTCTATCCGGTTATACAAACGTTCATACTCAGTTTTCATCAAGCGGATCTGGGTTCTCCAGAGCCGTTTTTTAACGGGATAGATAATTATAAACAAATGGTGGAAGATGAAGTGTTTTGGAAGGTGCTGACCAATAATATCTGGTTTGCCATCGGAACGGTGCCGACGAGTGTGGCTCTCGCGCTAGCTATGGCTCTGTTCGCCAACAAGGCATTACGAGGGAAGAGCTTTATCCGCACGGCTTATTTTTACCCGACAGTTGTTCCGATGATTGCCGTGGCGAACATCTGGCTGTTTATTTACACACCGGAGTACGGAGCACTTAGTCATGTGATGGAGTGGTTCGGAAAAGGCGACATGAACTGGCTCGGCGATCAGAAAAATGTGATGTGGGCGATGATCTTCATGGTCATTTGGAAGGAAGCGGGCTATTTCATGATCTTTTATTTGGCCGGGCTTCAAAACATTTCACAGGAGCTATACGAATCCGCCTCCATGGAAGGGGCATCATCGTGGACGGTTTTTCGCCGCATCACCTTTCCGCTGCTTATGCCAACGACGATGTTTGTCAGTATTATCGCCTTCACCAACTCTTTCAAGCTGGTTGATCATTTGGTGATCATGACCAAAGGCGGACCGGATAATGCCAGCAATCTCTTGCTGTACTACATATACGAGACGGCGTTTTCTTTCTGGGATCAAGGAATGGCTTCGGCATTGACGATTGTCATGGTCGTGCTGCTGCTGTTAGTCGCTGCATTTCAGTTTTTTGGTATGGATAAAAAGATTCATTACAACTAAGGGTGGGATGGCAGATGCTTCGCAAAATCACAACGGCTGGAATGTACGGCTTGGCCGTTCTCTGGTTGTTTCCTTTGCTCTGGGCGGTCTGGACTTCCTTTCGCCCGAGAGAGCTGGCGACTTCGTGGTCGTTCAGTACAGATTTTACACTCGATAACTTTGCGAAGGTGTGGGATGCAGCGCCCTTTGACCAGTACTACATCAACACTTTTTTGATCGTGACTGGTATTTTGGTGGCGCAAATGATTACGGCTACACTGGCTGCCTATGCCTTTGCGAAGCTGCAATTTTGGGGGAAGGATGTGCTGTTTGTCCTGTTCCTGATCCAGCTCATGGTCCCGGCAGATATCTTGATTTTCCCCAACTATAACGTCCTGCGTGACTTGTCTTTACTGGATACGAAAATCGGCATTATGCTGCCGTACTTCGCTTCAGCCTTCGGGGTCTTTCTATTGCGACAAACCTTCAAGACAATCCCGCACGAGCTGGAGGAGGCGGCACGGATGGAAGGCTGCTCCTGGTTCCAGATTTTGTGGCGAGTGTACGTTCCGTTAGCGAAGCCGACCTACATTGCGTTTGGTTTGGTCTCGGTCAGCTACCATTGGAACAACTTCATGTGGCCGCTGATTATTACGAATTCCGTGGAAAATCGCCCGTTGACAGTCGGTCTGGCGATTTTTGCCCAATCGTTTGAGACAGGGGCGCAGTGGGCCGAGGTAAGTGCAGCGACGGTCATGGTGATTTTCCCGTTGTTGCTGGCATTTTTGTTGTTCCAGCGGCAGTTTATCAACAGCTTCATCCACTCCGGCGTGAAATAAGAGGGAGGGTCATGAAAGATGAGAGACAAAAGCTCGTTTGCCGTATCCACTTATGCGTTATTTGATCTGTCCTTGCGCAATGCTATTTTTCAGCTTTTGCAGCATGATTGGAAGGGCATCGAGATTATGTGTGAAGAGAATCATGCCGACCTCTTGGACTGGTCCTGGGAGCAGTTGAAAGAGTTGAAGAAGCTGGGAGACGAGAGAGGGATTGCCTGGTCGATTCATGCACCGATTAGTGGCTGCAATCTGGCGGCGGATACAGGACCAACCCGGGATCAAACAATGGACACGATGAAACGCTGCCTGGAGATTGCCAGCTTTCTCGACTGCACCCACGTCGTGATGCATGCGGGGGAGGTAGAAGATCGACTCGCGGAAGGCGAGCGTGCCAGAGGTGTGGAAAATGTGAGTCAGGCACTCCGCGTGTTGACCTCCGAGCTGTCCGCAGAGGGTAAAACCATACTGACGGTCGAAAATGTTCCTCCTTATCCAAAAGTGCTGGGGTGGAACGTCGAGGATCTCGTGCGTATATGCCGTCATGTAAACTCATCTCGCGTGGGGATCGTGTACGACGTAGGCCATGCTCATTTGATTCGTCCGGGATATGCGATCGATGCATTGCAGGAGGTGCTTCCTTATTTATCCGCTCTTCACCTGAGTGATAACTTTGGCAAGCTGGACGATCATTTGGCAATAGGCGATGGAACGATCCCATTCGAATCGATCCTGTCTCTATTAAAAGACAACGGATTCGCGGGTCATTGGGTGGTAGAGACAAAGCAGCTTGGCTGCGCTGAGGTAAGTGTGGAACGGCTACTGAGGGCAGGAGGCGAATAACATGGACATGCATACGATTTTGAAAACGAATCCGGTTATTGCGGCGACCGAACAGGATCGCTTGGGAGAGGCGATGGCGTCCCGGGCATGCGCGATCCTTTTGATGTACGGAAAGCTGACCAAGCTGATGGAGGAAGCCGAGACCATCCGTCAGTCTAGCAAGCCGATCTTTTTGCACACAGACCTCATGAATGGCCTGTCCAATGACAAGGAGGCTTTTCGTTTCTTGTCGACCTATATCCAACCAACGGGCATTGTCACTACCAAAGGACCGATGATTCGCGCAGCCAAAAAGGAAGGGATGCTGACGATCCAGCGAGTCTTTTTGATCGATTCGACCTCCCTCACGACGACCATCAAAAACGTCTTGGAAAACCAGCCAGATGCGATTGAAATCATGCCGGGGATAGCGCCTTCTATTATTTCTTATATCAAGGAGCATTTGTCGCAGCCGATTATTTTGGGCGGGTTGATTTGGAATATGGAGCAGGTCAACGAAGCGTTGAAGGGTGGAGCAGATGCTGTTTCGTTGAGTAAGTCGGAGATGTGGAATCACCATATGACAGTTTAGGAGAATGGACAGGTGTGAATGCACCTGTCTTTTCTTTCGTCCATGTTTCTTACAGATATGTGTCCATATGCCTACATGATTGGTAATCAAGCCCGAGTAATTTTATAATGTAGGTAACAAAATTCTACGATGAAGAAAATAACAGCGAAGTGACACCCTTCAGCGTGAAAAGAGGGTAATATGGAACCAATTCAACTGATGGAAGCGGCAGAGCAATTTATCCGGACATGCTATCGTGAACTGGACAAGACAACGGACGAAACCGAGCAACGGCTGCAAGAAGTACGAGAGATGATTCACCAGCAGGGATACTATGAGCATACGGCCGAGGAGCTTCGTCACGGAGCGAAAATGGCCTGGCGCAATAGCAATCGATGTATTGGGCGATTCTTTTGGGAATCGTTACTTGTGATAGATGAGCGGCACGTCGAAACAGAAGAAGAGATGGCGCAGGCCATGCTCCGCCACATCGAATTTGCCACCAATGACGGTAAAATTCGCCCGACCATCACGGTTTTTGCACCTGCTGTGGCAGGCAGAGCTCCCATGCGCATCTGGAATGACCAACTGATTCGCTACGCGGGATACGAGACAGAGTACGGCGTACTGGGTGACCCGATTTCGCTTTCGTTGACGAAGCTATGTGAGAGCTTGGGATGGCAAGGGAAAGGCACAAACTACGACGTTTTACCGCTTGTCGTGCAGATTGGAGATCGGACGCCGCAGTTTTTTGAGATTCCTCAGGAGCTGGTCTTGGAGGTGCCGATCGTGCATCCCGATTTGCCGGGCTTTGCTGATATGGAATTGCAATGGTATGGGGTTCCTATTGTTTCGAATATGCGCATGGAGATTGGCGGTATCGACTATTTGGCCGCGCCTTTTAACGGCTGGTACATGGGAACGGAGATAGGCGCGCGCAATTTCGCTGACCAAGAACGATATAACATGCTGCCAAAGGTCGCAGAGGTCATGGGGCTTGATACGAGCAGGGAAGCGACACTGTGGAGAGACAAAGCGCTTATCGAGCTGAACGTAGCCGTCCTGCATTCCTTCAAGGAAAAAGGAGTATCGATAGTCGATCACCATACGGCGAGCCAGCAATTCAAGCGATTTGAGGAAAGAGAAGAGAAATGTGGTCGACCCGTTACTGGTGACTGGACATGGCTGGTTCCGCCGATCTCCGGAACAGCTACACACATTTTCCATAGTCAGTACGACAACACAATCCATACGCCGAATTTCTTTTACCAAGACAAGCCGGAGCTCGGCAAAAAATAAGGCTTTCACATGTCGCGAATTTGCTTCGCGGCATTTTTTTTGCACGCGATGTCACATACAGGGTGATGTGGTACGTTATACCAGTTGGAAGGAGGGAGAGAGTGGACACGAAACAGATAGAAGAACTCGTGGATGAGATCATTCAGGGAGCAGATGACCGCTATGCTGCCATCATGAAAAGCTACCAAACCCCGATATTTCACTACTGCTATCACATCTTGGGGAATCGATGCGAAGCGGAGGATGCTACACAGGAGGTCTTCTTCAAGGCTTATCGCAACTTGAAACAATACAGTCCAACCATGCCGTTCGCAGCTTGGCTTTATAAAATAGCCTATCACCATTGCATCGATCTCATCAGAAAAAGGAAATGGACAAAGATGTTACCATTTTTGATGCAGAACAAAGACTCTCAATCTGACATCGAGCGGCATATTGAAAATGTTTATTTCAGTGAGGATGTATTTCTTGCGATGCAGACACTCTCGGTAGAGGAAAGAACGCTTCTCTTACTGCGAGGCGTGGAAGAAAAGACGTACGAGGAAATTTCCTTGATCATGAACAAAAACGCTGCGAGTCTGCGCAAAAAATTCGAGCGTACGGCATCGAAGTTCCGATCCGCTTATTCTCCTTTAGGGAAGGGAGGGTCAGCTCACGATGAGTCCAAACAAATCGCACGAGAGTATTAAGGACCTGTTCAACGACCCGCGCATCCCGCAGGAGATTGACATTAGCCATCAGGTGATGACAAAAATCAAACGAGAGAAGGAGAGATTTTTTGTGAAATACAAGGTGAGTATTTTGGTTGCGATCGGATTAATCGCAAGTATTTCGTCGGGGTATGCTGCTGTTCAATTCTATCAGTTGAAGAGCCCGCAAGGAGAGGTGTTGTATCAAGAGAAAGATGTAAAAGAATCAGGCGCCAAAACAGTAAAAGAGCCAGATCAAGAAATGGATGCCTTTTTAAATAAACGTTGGGAAATCGAGGATAATATGGAGCCGGGAACTGTCGCAGCTGTCTACATCGTTCCTCACAATCCTCAAAAACAAATCGTGACGATGACGGCTCCATTTGATTATAAGACTTTGGCTGATGTTCAACAGAAAGTGGGAGAGCAGATATTCTTGCCAGAAACTTTGCCAGGACGCCATGCTTTTTTGGATGCCCGACTCGAGTTTGGCATCAAGAACGAATATGACAAAGCTGCCTTGTATCAGCAGGCGGAAAAAGAGAAGAAAGAATACGTCATGCAGCCGTTAGCGTGGACAAATGAATTGGAGTATCTGTACACGACATATCAATCTGGAGAAAGCTATATTAATTTGAACATCACGAATTATGAGGGAGTAGAAGGAAGTACAACTTATGTAGCCAATCTGGATCAACAGAAAAAAGAGGTAGTCAAAGTAGGACAAATCGAGGTGCTTTATACAGAGGAAGCCAAAAAAGACCGGACTGACAAGAGCATCATGTGGGTGATGGAGTATGCTGGAAAGAAAATGCAGTATGAAGTAGTCGCGACTGGAGACGTATTAAGTAAAGGAAACATCAGTGAGTTTGTAAATGCCATGATGCCGAAAAAATAAAGCTACCAATGTCGCGAACATGCTTCGCGGCATTTTTTGTGGCGAATTGTGAAGTGTATCTCAGAGAACCAAGAATGCGCGATGAATTAAGGAAAATTTTAGTTTTACCCCACGATTTTGTTTAATATTTCCTCTTACCCTAGATTTAGCAGGTAAGAGATTTACTTGCACACAAAAAAGGAAATGAAAAGGAGCGAGACCAATGAAAAAGAAATGGATGACAACTGCATCAGCTTTGTTACTTACCGGGGTGATTGGTACGGTTATACCGTATGCAACCACAACAGCAGATGCTAAAGCAAACGTAACGGAAAAAAGTAACCTGGACCTAAGAATTTCTTTCGTTTTTTCTGAGGATGGCCAGGGAGTAACCATTAAAGACAGTAAATTAGGTGATTTCAAGGCTACGGTTAAAGATCTCTCCGAAAAGTTAGGTATCAAGGCAGATGATCTTAATCTATCTTCACATATCATCGAAATGAAACCAAATGCGACAGGCAGCAAGATTATTGTCAAAGAAACTTCCTTTAAAGGTGAAGTAAAAGAGTATGAGACCAGCGATAATGATGTCCTCATGCTGTTTGGTCTTCACAAAGTAACTAAATAAGCAGGACATAACTCACCATCCACAGTCCCACCCCCCCTAGGTATCTCGGACCATGCTATGGGAAACCCGTATTTTAAAGGGAAGCTGGATGGTATCGAAAGCGTGGACGAAGGAACATCGAGCCGTTCACCAATAATGATCCGATCTCCTTGGAAGCGCAACTCAGGTTATTGTAGAAAAATGAACGTAGAAGCAAAAACCCCCGAAACACATGTAGCAAGTTTGCCCTGCTACGAGTATTCGGGGGTTTTTGCTATTTATCTAGCGGTTGTAATAGCTGCTAAGAGCTGGGAGCAGACCTAATGGATTTTTCCGCAAGTCCTTGGCACTAAAGAAAATGCTGCCCTGAACCTGAGGAACCATCGCGTTGTAATTCAACTGGTTGATAATCTCCTGGGCACTCTGCCAGCCAGCTTCAGCCGTTCCCAGCTTGTAAGGGGAATGACCGATGTAAAGCTTGACGTTCGTCCCTTGTACTTCGTTTGCCCACCACGTAACGAGCTTGTCGTATTGGGCAGGGGCGAAGGAAAAGCTCCAATAAATTTGCGGAGTTACATAATCGATCCAGCCTTGTTGAATCCATGTGCGCACATCGGCAAACATGTGGTCATACGCAGTAACGCCAGCTTTTGTATCGGAGCCGGTTGGATCGACGTTGCTGTTGCGCCATACACCGAATGGACTGATCCCGAACTGAACGTGAGGCTTGACGCTCTTGATGGACTGATTCAATTGTTGAACAAACTGATTGATATTATCGCGGCGCCAGTCTGCTTTGGACACGATTTTTTTGCTGTTGTAAGCCTTGAATGCTGCATCGTCTGCAAAGGCGACATTGGAAGGATAGAAATAATCATCCAAATGGACGCCATCGATGTCGTAGCGCTGCACGACTTCCATTACTTCATTGATAATTTGCTGACGTGCCGCCGGAATACCCGGATTGATGTATAGCTTTTTGTTGGCATTCACAATCCAGTCAGGGTGCTGCTTGATCACGTGATTCGCTGGCAATTGATCTGTTTTGGCATCCGTAGTGGCACGGAACGGGTTGAACCAAGCATGGAATTGCATCCCGCGTCTATGCGTTTCTTCTACCATGAATGCAAGCGGGTCGTAGCCAGGATCTTTCCCCGGGGTTCCCGTCAAAAATCTCGACCATGGGGTGAGTGTAGAAGGATACAGCGCATCTCCAGATGGACGCACTTGCACGAAAACAGCGTTCATTCCCATGGCCTGCAGCTCATCGAGCAGTTGTATGTATTCTTGTTGCTGTTTCGCTGGGTTTGTGTAAGAACCGGAAGATGGCCAGTCCAAATTGTAGACCGTAGATATCCATACCCCGCGCAAATCTCCGTTTGTCACGACAGGTGTGGCTGGTTCCATTCCGCCAGTTTCACTCAATACATCCTGGGGTGGCGGAGTCATGGTAGCGACGTTGCCGCTTTGCAGGCGAATGGTTCTTGTTTTGTCTTCCCAGTTTACCGCAAGACCCAATTGCTCGGAGACAAAACGCAGCGGAACCATGATTCTTCCTTGCTTGTTCTGAACAGAAGCATCGAGTGGGACGCTGCTGTTGTTCACGAGAGCGTTCTTTTGATTAACCTTCAGGGACAACAAGGTATCTTGCTTACTGATCGTTGCGGTTTGAGACTTTGGCTCCCAATTTACTTCCGCTCCCAGATTTTCACCGATCACTCGCATAGGAACCATCGTTACATTTGCTTTTGGAACAATGTACGGAGCGACGTCACTTTTGATTTGTTGCCCGTCCAAATAGATGCTGATGCCAGAGGATGTCTGCGCGGCCTGCACGGATATCCCCATCGTTGGAATACATAGTACGAACATTAGCAAAAGCATAAACCACTTGCGTACCTTCATTTTTGCCAATCCTCCGACAAGTATAGATTTGCTTACTACATTAGCCAATTCGTTAGACGCTTTATTATATCGCTTTGTTTCGCTCAAGTGGGAAGATAATTGTAACGATTCGCTCCATTTCGGCAAAAAATGACGAGGCTCATCGAAGCAAGGGAACCACCCAAGCTGCTCTGGCATAGGCAAAAGCATATGTTGTTTTCCTTCTGGACATGGGACAAAAGGGAGGGAGAGGAGTGCAAGCATGAGTTCTTTTCTTGCGCAAAAGGCACCGATTGTTTTTGTTCCGGGGCTGTTTGGGTCGATGAGTGATCAAATTATTCCGGGTACTGGTGACTGGGGCTTCGGGTTTGCCCGAACCGCTTACGAGCCATTTATCCGTTTGCTTGGAAAAATGGGGTACCCCCTCAATGAACAATTATTTGTAGCTTTTTATGATTGGCGAAGGCAGATCGATATTTCAGCCGAGCGCTTTTTGCTGCCTGTCATCGAGCGAGCGAGGCAAACGACCGGTTCCCCTTATGTCAATCTCATTTGCCATAGCATGGGGGGCCTTGTTGCTAGAGCCTATGTCCAGAGCGAATTTTACCAAAACGATGTGGATCAGCTGCTCATTTTTGCGACTCCCAACGCCGGATCGCCTGTCGCCTACAGCTATTGGGCAGGAGGGAAGCTGCCGCGCTCCGTTTCTGCCAAAAGAAATGTCGTAGAGCTATACATGAATGTATATCTGGCTTATTTGGAGCAAAGCATCCCTTTTCATCGTATACAAGCTATTCACAGACATTTTCCCAGTCTCCTTGATCTCACCCCGTCAGCAGCATATGGCGATTATTTGCTGGAGAAAACACAGGGGGTCGAAGCCTTCGTACCTTATGAACAGATTGTCGTGAAAAATCAATACATGGACTACTTGAACGCAACGATGGGAATTATCGCAGCCCGCAATATTCGCGTCACGCTAGTAGCTGGCATCGGACACGAAACGATTCATTACCTGCGAACAGTCCCTTCGCTGTCTCCCGATAAATGGGTCGATGGCAGAGTAGTGGGTTCGATCAATAGTGACGCTGGGGATGGGAGTGTCATGGCAAACAGTGTATTTGCGCTGGAAGGTGAGCGGTATTACGTAGAGGCGACACATCTGGAGATTTTGTATAAAAGTGAACCGCTACTCCGGCAGTTGCTAGAGTAGGGAAAAAAGAGGACCAAGCCGGGAAATCCCCTGGACTTGGTCCTTTAGATGAGCTATGCTTTTTTGTTTCTGCGATACATGATCGACATACCGATCAAGATCGAAACGATACCTGCAACGATCGGGATTGGGTTAGCCTGTTCGCCAGTCTGCGGCAATACTTTGCCTGTAGATGGAGATTCGTTGCTGGTTTCCAAGACGTTGGAGTTATTAGCAGCTCCTGAATCGTTCGGTTTGGTTGTATTTCCTGTTTGATTCAACTCTCCTGATGTGTTGGGGTTCGTAGTGTTGTTGTTGTTTGCATCAGGAGTGCTTGGTTGGTCTGGGTTGCCAGGTTGGACCGGGTTGCCAGGTTGGTCCGGGTTGCCAGGTTGGTCTGAGTTGTCAGGCTGATCCGGTTTGCCAGGCTGATCCGGTTTGCTAGATTTGTCTGGTTTATCCGGTTTGTCTGGTTTATCCGGTTTGTCTGGTTTATCCGGTTTATCTGGTTTGTCTGGCTTTTCCGGTTCGGGCTCTGGTTTTGGTTCTGGTTCAGGCTCTGGCTTCGGCTCTGGCTTTTCGGGCTCCGGTTCAGGTTTTGGCTCAGGATTTCCGCCGCCACCACCACCGCCGCCTCCACTAGAGGTTACGTCATTTTCGGCAGTAACAAGCACATGCTCGCCAACTACTTGGTTTCGTTTAATCTCGAAAGCAATTGGCTTGCTGTTTATTACATAACCAGTAGGAGCCTTTGTCTCGATAAACTCATACTTGCCAGGGTTTAGGCCTTCGACTAGAAGTTCACCGTTTGCATCAGTTGTCAGCTTTGTCAGCTCTTGACCGTTCTTGTCTTTGGTTACCTGACCATTTTCATCGCGGAGCGTAAATTCAGCTCCTGTGAGCTTATGATTTGGGTATCCCTTTCTTATTTTGGTCAGTTTCACAGATCCTGGGTTCAATCTGTTGGTCAACGTGAGAGAGGTCGTGCCTTCCTCTGTCACTTCGAATTTCAGTGGTTCAGCAAGCTCATAATCAGCAATAGCTTTAGTTTCCACGAGCTGGTAGAATCCTGCTTTCAGGTTCTCGAGGAGAAGGATACCGTCCTTATCCGTTGTGAGTCCACTTTGCAGTACTTTCCCGTCAGCATCTTGAAGCTCAAAGGTTACGCCAGGTAGTGGTTCTTTGGTGTAGTGGTCCACTTTCAGCAATTGAACGGACCCGATATTTTTGGCGTTCTTTTTCGTAAGGGTCACAATTTCTGTCTGGTTGGAGGCGATTTTGAATGAAATAGGAGTCGCATCCAGCTTGTATCCCTTCGGAGCTTTCGTTTCGACTAGCTGATAGTTTCCTTCTGCCAGATCGCCTTTAGAGACTTTTCCGTCAGAGCCGGTTGTCAGCTCAGTGATCGTTTCGTATGCTCCGCTCTTTTCAACCTGTAGATTGAAGACAGCGCCTTCCAGCGTTTTTCCAGCATTCTCCGCGTCAACTTTGGTTAACTCAAATCCTTGACGGAGCAGCTTGTTGTCGACGGTTATTTCGATTGTAACTGGAACAGCAGGGTCAGCACCTGTAGGAGCTTTTAAGGTAATGTCTTTTCCGTTTCTGTACTCGTCTGCGATGACGTAGCCAACAGGAGCGGATAGTTCTTTTAGCTTGTAGGCTTTAAATTTGTAGCCTTTTAAGGTGGCAATGCCATTTTCATCAGTCACGACTGTTTCCAGCAAGGTTTTCCCTGCTTTGTCGTACAGACCAAACGTGGCGCCTGCCAATGCTTTTTTCGTATCTGCATCTGTTTTGACGATTTTTAAGTCGCCTTTACCAGGTGTGCTGGCTCCGCCACCAGCACCGGACAAGCTGACTTTGATACCCTCTTGTCCGTCTTTGCCTTTCCCTACCACTGTTTTCCCTGCAAAGGAGGCTTCGTTTTTGATGACCTCACCATGATCAGCATTGATAAAGGAACGGTATTCCAGGATGTAGGCAGTGTGCAGATCGTTTTTGAAAGTCAGTTTAAAGGTGTTGCCGACCACTTCTAGCGTGTAGTCCTCGGAGGCCATTTCTTTTCCGATAGCCAAAGCACCGGATTCAGAGACGGTTGTCGTAAAGAGTTTGAAGGAGTCTTTCATCAGGATTTGATTGCTTGACAGGGTATCGGTTAAAACAGCACCTGCCGAAATATGAGACTGGCTCGGATTGATTTTTACAGTCCATGTTGCATACTCTGAATCTGCTCCTGTACCTTGTACGCCTGTTTTGAGGACGTACTCCCCACCGTATTTCGGTCTGACGGACGTCTTGCCTTTATAGAGTGGAGTGCCTGTTATGTCACTATCATGCATAGTGGCATTGTTTTCGTACACTTCTCCGACAGGCAGATTAGCCAAACTGGTTGTGTACGTGATGCGATAGGCAGAGTCGATCTCTCCAAGATGGAGCTCAAAACCGTTGGTTAGTGGGTCGAATTTGATAGGAACAACTGGTCCTTCGACCACTTTCACGCCGTCTGCTCCACCTGTAAGCAGCAGCTTATGCACTCGTAACGAGTCTTTCACAAAAGTCTGTTCTCCGGTATAAAAATCCCGGATGATCGCGTTGTTAATCTTGTGAAGGTTGTAGTTCACATCGATTGTCCACGTGATTTCTTTTGTGCGGGCGTCGTATGTACCTGTTTTGTTGCCGTTATTGTTAGTGTAGTTGTCTGGTTTAACAGTAGCGGATTTCGTGATAGGGTCTTGTGGTTTCCCGTTTTCCTTCCAGTTCAGTTCGGCCTTGTTTTGGTACACGGATGGACGGTCCTTGGAAGTAGGATCGAACTTCGTCAGGTACGTAATGACTAGACCTTTTGTGACTGGTTTATGGAAGGTGATCTTGAATCCGTCTTCGTATTTTGGATTCGGAGAGATGCTGTAGTCTTTGTCAGGACCTTCTTCCAAATCCTTTGTCCAATCGTTGATTTTTACTTTGTCAGGAAGAAGAGTGAGTCCTTGACCCGCATAACTGTCGGTAATGACGACTTCATCCATCACCTGATTGTCTTCGTTTAGACTAAGCGTCCATTCGATCGTTTTATCCAGGTAGTTCACTTTTTCTTTTTTTGCGTTTTTCCAGAAGATTGCTTGATTGATCTCTTTGGATGCATCTTTTTTGGTTCCATCATAGATTTCTACTTCATTTTTTACGAGGTAGCTGTCTTGGTGGACCCGATTTTTGGCTTTGGTTTGGTAGGTGATTTCGTAAGCAGCCGACACGTCATGGCCAAACTCCAAGCGGAAGCCGGTAGGCGATGGGGTTACGTTGTACTCTGTGATGGCAGCCCCGTCTTTTGTTCCGTTTCCGTTGTCACCGATGGTCATTTTATGAACGGTAAAGGAACCATTCACGAGCTCTTGATGACTCGTATCGAATCGATCCTCGAGCCATGCATCGCTTTGCTTGATCAGTTTTTCATTGTAGTTGTACTGAATAGCCCAGGTGATCGTTTGTTTGTTGTAATCATAGCCAATTGCTTTTTTGTTCAAAGGCTGGCTGAACCGGACAGAGACATTCGCGGAATCGATTAAATCCTTTGGAAGGTTCGTTCCTGTGACAGTGGCTTTATTCGTGTAGGTTGTATCTGTCGTACCGGTGACGTTGGTCTTGTACGCGATGCGATAAGCACCGTCGATGTCGCCAAAGTTCATTTTGAACCCGTTTCCTTCTGTTAATTTCTCAGGAGTGAAGGTGGTTACCTCTGCCTTTGGATGAACAGAGCCATTCAATTGAACTTCTAATGGGAAGACCTTAATTGAGCTCATGTCGATATCCAGACCGCTTGGAAGCTCATCCGTAAAGACAGCGCCTTTAATCGGATTTTCACTCAAGTTAAAATCGACGGTCCAGTCGAGATAGCTAGGATTCATGCCCTTGTTTGCTTTTCCGTTCTTGTCGATTTCATTGTTGTTTTTGCCTTTGAAATGGACAGAGATCGGGGCGATGCCATCGAATTTGAAATCGATTTCCTGTCTTGTGCCGCCCTCAAACTTTTTCTCATCGAATTCCCGCCACACAAAGAACGTTCCGTCATTGATCTCTGCGCCGTCATTGATGGCATCACTGAAAGTGAAGGTGACAGTGCCGTCTGTTGTCACTTCATAAGTGCCGTAGCCTCCGTTCAGATCTCCGGTCAAATCACGATCGGTCCGAAACTTGTCTGGGAGAGGGAAGGTAAAGGTGGCACCTTCTGAATAAGGATGTCCAGCAGGGATTTGCCAAGTGAAATCAACTTGAACACGCGAGCCCTGATCGGGGCGGATGTCTTCGATGTTGTTTCCGTCTTTGTCCTTCATGACTACGCTGGTGATGATGTTGTCTTTGATGATGTTGTCTTCAGGGTCTGGAACTGGTACCGGTACCTCTGGTAGAGGAACTGGTGGTTCAACAGGTGGCGTAGTCGGATTTCCCGTGCCCGGCGGAGTAGTCGGAGTTCCTGTGCCCGGATCGGTAGGATTTCCTGTGCCCGGATCGGTAGGATTTCCTGTGCCCGGATCGGTAGGATTTCCTGTGCCTGGATCGGTAGGATTTCCTGTGCCTGGATCGGTAGGATTTCCTGTGCCTGGATCGGTAGGATTTCCTGTGCCTGGATCGGTAGGATTTCCTGTGCCTGGATCGGTAGGATTTCCTGTGCCCGGATCGGTAGGATTTCCTGTACCTGGATCGGTAGGAGTTCCTGTACCTGGATCGGTAGGATTTCCTGTACCTGGATCGGTAGGATTTCCTGTGCCTGGATCGGTAGGATTTCCTGTGCCTGGATCGGTAGGATTTCCTGTGCCTGGATCGGTAGGATTTCCTGTGCCCGGATCGGTAGGATTTCCTGTGCCCGGATCAGTAGGGTCGCCTGTGCCCGGCTCCCCACTAGTCTCAATGACAACCTCACCTTGTGTTTGGGCATACGAGGTTGTCGTGAAACCGAAAAAGTTTTGGATGATGAGCAAAAGTGCCACCACAACGATCCAAGATTTCCTTTGCATATGCTCCTCCTGTACTAAATAAAAACTAGCTCATTCCGTCTTTCAGTTAGGAAGTGTTAGGGCTGAGATGAAGTCGCTTGTTTCCATTCAGCTTGAACGATCAGTCTGTCCTTCGGATCTTTTGCTCCAACAGGGGTGCATGTGACCAAGGTGATCAATGGCTTCTTTTGATCCTCTAGAACTTCTACTTGTGTACGATCTACGACAAAGGCTTTCACGACAACGAATTGGTAGGTTGCCGCTTTGGTCTTGATCTCAATCTCATCGTCAGGTGCTAGTTCGTCCAAGCGATTGAATTGCTTACCGTGAGTAATCCCGCGATGACCTGCCAGTCCAACATTGTTCACACCGAATTCCTTGTCTGGCTCGATCAGGCCAACCCCTTTACTCAAGGCATGCTTGTCCGCGCCTTCAAAAATCATCATTTCCAGATCAATTTTGGGAATCCGAATCACGCCTCTGGCACCTTCCAACATAGCGAGCGGCTCTTGTATCTGAGGGGTTGGTCGTTCCTCGGATGCAGCCGTTTCTATTTGCTGGCTGACGTTGCTCAGTTGTTCGAACGCTTCGATGAGCTGTTCTTGCTTTTGTGCAGATACCGCCGTTTCCCATTGAGGATAGAAAAGGAGGAATAAGCCTGCCAGGATAAACCCAGCACTTAACAGCACTCGCACATTCTTCAACTCCCTTTTCGCACCGTTAACTCAATTCATCTTTCCTCCCTTGTCTTAATTTTTAGTTACACTAAAATTTTTCAGCGAGTCATTCTTCGTTGTATAAATCTTGCTAGTCGGGAACAACAGATTCACCACTGTTCCAATTGTGAAAAAATGCCTAGAAGTATCATAATCTTTCGACCTAAACAATTTCTGAACATGAAAAAAGCCAGAGGAGAAAGAATCTCCTGACTGGCTTTTTCGGTCTTCATTCTATGGTTAATAGGCGACGCTTTTTGAAACAAATCCAACTAAGACGTTCCCGTTTGCATCAATGGTGGAGCCGTAATACCAATCTCCACGTTCACCGACTACTTGAACAAGTGCATCTTTGACAGCGTAGCCTCTGCCTGGACTTTCTAGCGAAGGGGTCGAGAAGAAGTAGCCTTTCTCTCCTTGAATTTTGACAGTCTTAGGAGTGATCGGTGTATAGGAGGTGACCACTGTTTTAGAAACGTATCCTTGATCCATAGAGATGAATTCCGGCTGTGTACCTGATGCTTTGATTTCAAAACCATACCATAGGGTTGCAGTAACGACAGAGTCAAGGGATGGAGCAGAATAAACGTTAGCATTGTCTACGGCTACAATTGTTTTCGAAGGTAGTATTTTAGGTTGTGTACGGGGGGCCGATGGTTTTGGAGGAGCCAATTTTTTCACTTGGCTGTTAGAAGAACCACCGCCACCGTTGTGATAGTGATATTCTCCATACTGTAATCCCCATTTTTCGCAGTTTGTTCTACAGGTGTGTCCACCATTTGCATCTGTTCTGCCTGGATGCGCTTCAATCATTTGAACAGGTAAAAAAGCAAAGCAAAGAATGAGTGCGAGTACTGAAATAATTTTTTTTATAGATAACCTCCTAAGGATTCGCTTTCGCCCGCAACAGATTCAGCCCCATCCCGATAAAAACAATCCCCGTCAGCTTGTTGAGAATGACAGAGAACTTCTGATTACTGCGCAATTTTTGTGTAGCGAAGGAAGCAAACAGGGCGAGAAGACTACACCAGATGCCACCTGTAACGGTAAAAGTAAGGCCAAGAATAAGAAAAGGGAGTGGTCCGGCTTCCGTCGCGCTCACAAATTGCGGGAGGAAGGCGATGAAAAACAGAGCGACCTTTGGATTCGTGACACTTGTCAGGATCGCTTGCAGATAGACCTTTTCACCCTTCAGTTTCTTGGAATCGGCTGCGTCAAAAGCTGGTGATTCCTTCGTCATGAGCATGCGAATGCCCAAATAGACGAGATAGGCGACCCCCAATATTTTGACGATGTTAAAAAGTACGATGGATTGCGCCAAAAGGAGCGACAAGCCGAAAGCAGCCAAGAGTGTGTGAATGAGTGAGCCTGTCAAAATGCCGAGAACCGAAAGAATACCTGCCTGTTTACCTTGCGAAATGCTGCGGGTGATGATGTACATCGTGTCTGAGCCGGGTATCAGGTTCAACATGATGGCGGTCATCAGAAATGCTTCATAATGAACGATTCCAAACATCTCTTCTCACTCCTTGCCTACTATAAAATAAGAATAGATTATAGAAGAATCTGACACCTAACGCAATGTGAAAAAATGAGAAAAAGCTCCTGACGCCGATCAAAAAAGGTGTGTCATGATCGCGAGGGGGAGCTCCTGATTCAGCAAACTGATTATGGCGTTGATTCGGTAGCGCGTATCCAGCCTTCTTTTCCATCAAACACAATCTGGTACCAGCCATTCAGATCTGCGATGACTTGGAAGGAACCATCTGCTACTACCTGACCGATCTTCTCATATTCTTCACCTGGACCCGCGAAAACATCGATTTTTTGAGTGGCAGGGGGAGTTTGATCTGTCGCTTCTGTCGACCCGTCGGCAGGGGAAGTCGCGTCTTCTGACCCAGTTACCTCGGTCGTTTCTTCGGAACTCTCCTCCAAATCAGCCAGCTTTTCGATGTAAGCCAAGCCATTGTCCTCGAGCTTGAACAAAGCGATTTCGTTTTCACCTTTCCCTACCGTATTTTTCATGATCACATGCTCGGAGTCTTCTACACTGAGTTCATCCGCCTCGACCGAAAAGCGCTTATCGAGTGACTCTTTTGTCAAATTCGGAGACAATGCTGCGTAGGCGTTAGCACGTTCCTTGCCGGAAGCACTCACGATAATTACAGGCTTTTCTTTACTCCCGAGAGTATCGTCGATCTTAGCCTTAGCCGATTTCATGTCCACATCCAGCGGTTGATCGAGATAGAGGAGTGAGTCATTTGGCATTTTCGCTGCAAAATAAAGACGTTGATCTGCGTTAGAGAGTCCAAATGCGTAAAGCTTTGCTCCCCAGCGATCTGTGCCGGAGAGCATGTCAGTGAACGTTCTGTCTGGATATCTCAATTGCAATAAGCGTGCTGGATCGTATTCCAACCAGAGCTTTTCCAGATCAGACAGGAGCGTAGCCGTATCCTGTAGCGGATTCAACTGCTCGTACAATTCACGCGCTTTGGTGAACTCGAACGATTTGATGTATTGTTCTGCCTGCTTGAGCTTGCCTTCCAGATAGCGGGTGATCGAATCAAGGACAGGTGAATCACTGGACAGCACATCCTCGATTTTGCGATAGGCGGCTGCCATGTCAACAAAGGCACTCAAATCCTTCGATCGGATGACTTCCTTGATTTTAGCTAGCGCATACTTTTCCAACTGATCCACTAACCAATTTGTCTCGATACCCAGTTTTTCGTAATGGCGAATGCTTGTAGCCGTTTTGGTGATGACTTCTTCAAAAGAAGCCGAAGCGATCAGCGCCCGCAGCTTCGTCTTTTCATAGTTCTGGAAAAGGGCCGAGAGCTCAGCCTGCTTCTTCTTTTTGCCGCCATAGTACTCATCTGGAACTGCAAGGAGTGTTTCAATGAAAGATTCGTCCTGATAGTTTTCCTTTTCGAGATTCGATTGTGCCTGCGCCTTCGCTGTTTGCAAGGCATTCAAGTAATAATCGGAAAAGCTCTTATCCATACCCAAATGAGCGGACAATTGCTGGAAAAACATCGCCGGTACGTCTTTTTGATTCTGGTAATTCTTTTTGACAGCTTGATAGTGTTCATAGACCGCACCGATTTCTGCGACCTTCTTTTCTGAAATGGCCGCGTGCGAGTGCTGTTGAAGCCCCTCCAGCTCAGTACGGATAGAAGAAAGTTGGAACATGATGGAATTCCATTCGTCATCGCCGTAGGACAGGACAGCCATATCATGTGCACGAGAAAAGGTTTTCTCGGCTTGCAGCAGGTTCTTTTGCTCATAAAACGTCTTTGCCTGTTTATACAGCGCAATCTGCTTGTACCCGAATCCGAGCTTCAACAGAACGGCGATCAAGCCCAAGGCAAAGAGCCCGAGAAAAATATTACGGACCCAGAGGGACCTATGATAGGGAGAGATAGGCAACATAAAAGGCTCCTCCTTCACAGTAAGCCTTTGAAATCCGGGTCAAACGCGTAATGCGTATCTACCCTGTTTTTGGTAGAATGATATAGTTGTTCCCAACCTTCATCCTTATGGGTTTGTACCATTTTTGCCAATCGTAAAAGGCGCTCGCGAGGCAAAAAATCGATAAATTCGATAATCAGATCCTGATACTCGTCCACATAAGACTTCATGCGGAGCGCTGCACCTGCCACTTGACCGATGAGCTGATCCCCGTTTTCCAGCAACAATATTTGATTTTTATAACGTCTAACATAAGTAAGCACGGAATTTTTGACGAGCGAAGGCTGGACCTTGATGACTTCGCGGACATATTCCATGAAGTCCTTGTCGTACATAGACGGGATGAGCGTTTCGAGCTCCAGCTCCATGTCTTTGCGCAGGACGTAATGATTGAGGAACATGATCTTGCGTATCTTGATCGTATCGGAATCGATGAAATGTCCGATCTCTCTCGTTTTTTCATAAGCTTCCTTAAGATGTCCTTCTTTGACGTCGTTGCCCACTTCCTCCAAATGACGGAGGAGTGACTTCTTGATCGTCTCCATTTCCCTCGTCAAAAAGTGTTGGAATTGTACGTCTCTTTCATAAGTGCCATATTTTTTCTGCATCACGAAAAACAGGACGAACAACACACAGCCAATACCTCCTGCGAGAGCTAATTGCAAAACGGTCTCCGCAGAGAGGACAGCAAGACAGACGAACAAGCCCAAGAGCAAGAAGCGCGTTTGCACATAGCGGCGCGTCACAGCGTGGGAAACCTGGCGGATCGGTATATAGGCGCTCCCGCAAGTCTCACAATGCGTCTCCCACAGGACGTGGTATGTATGGCATCGCGTGCACGCTTGAATTCTTTCATACGTATGAGTGGTTTTACGGGTTTTGCGAAATTGTACGCCGATTCGTTTTCTCATGGCGAATCCCTCTTCTCATTCAGTAAGGCATGAAGATGCTGATCGATTTCGGCGTTGGAGAGATTGCGCCGTTTCAGTCGCAGCAGCTTGAGGAATCGGACCGCTAGCAGCAAAAAAGCCGCAAACAACAGAAAGTAAGTTAACATAAAATTTCTCCTAACGAAGTTGTCGAAATCTGTAACAAAGAATCATGTCGTATCGTATTACGAGTAAGGGGCAATCATTCTAGTACTTTTTTATCATCCGTCTTCTACTTCTTGAATCTAGTGGTAATAGTGTCATAGTCTTACTTTCTTTGCAACACCTCACAAATTCTTTGTAACGAACAAGAAAAGGAGCTCTTATGCAAATAATACGATTCCGAATGTTATGTCGATACGTAGCATGTCTCGCCCTGCTCTTGGTCAGTGTCCTCTCCGTCACTCACCCAGCCTTTGCGCAAACGAGCGGAAACAATATGGACGCTGTCCTGGTCGTGGACGTCAGCAACTCCATGACCCAAAGCGATAAGAACAAAGTCAGTAACGAAGCGATGAAAATGTTCGTCGACATGACATCGATCCAAGCGAACAAGGTTGGTGTAGTGGCCTATACCGACAAGATCGAGCGGGAAAAAGCACTGCTCGAGATTAATTCCGAAGAAGACAAGAATGATATCAAAGCCTTCATCGACAGTCTGCAAAAAGGAGCCTACACCGATATCGCTGTCGGGGTAACGGAAGCAGTAAAAATCCTTGATGCAGGACGCAATCCAAACAATGCACCGATTATCGTGCTGTTGGCAGACGGAAACAACTATTTGAACAAAGCATCAAGCCGTACCCAAGCACAGTCAGATCAAGAGCTACAGCAAGCAGTGAAAGAGGCCAAAGACAAAGGCTATCCGATTTACACGATTGGCTTGAACGCAGACGGTCAGCTTAACCGCTCGACACTACAGCAGATTGCTGCGGAGACAAATGGTAAATTTTTTGAAACGAGCACAGCGGACAAGCTCCCGCAAATCTTGAGCGAAATCTTTGCGAATCACCTGAAGCTGAAGGTTGTCCCGGTGAAAAGCTTCGTTGCAAACGGTCAGG
Source organism: Brevibacillus brevis (assembly GCF_001039275.2). NCBI lineage: Bacteria > Bacillati > Bacillota > Bacilli > Caryophanales > Paenibacillaceae > Brevibacillus > Brevibacillus brevis. The sequence goes on along the minus strand of NZ_CP030117.1, from coordinate 6,193,554 downwards.
CTCAGGAAATTCCGATCCCCATCCCGAATGGCAGCGTCATGGAAGCCAACATCTCGATCATGTCGCAAAAAGCAGTGGAAGTGAAGCTGTTCGATCCGGCTGGCAAGGAGGTACAAATTCCTTCCAACCAGGTCAGACTGTCGAAATCCAATGCGTACACGATGATCAAGCTGGTCAAGCCACAGCAGGGCGATTGGAAGCTACAGGTAAAAGGTGCCCCGAAGGAAAAAATCGATATTAACCTCATCTTCAACTACGATCTGCAATTGGAGATGGAGCCAGTCACAGCCAAGAGCTTCAAAGCTGGCGATGTCGTACCGATCAAGGCTGCACTTGTTTCAAACGGACAGAAGGTAGCGAGTCCTGATCTGTACAAACAAATGAAGGCAACATTAATCGTCAATGACAAGACGGACAATAAGACGAATGAGGTCGCCCTGAACAATACGGGCAGCGGGTTCGAAGGCAGCTTTACAATCCCGTCTGACCATACGTACGAGATAAAAATCAAGGCAGAAGACACCAGTTTTTACCGGGAGACAAAGCCATTCCTTGTAGACGCTGCGAAAACAGCAGGTTCTGGAGCGAGCAAGCCGAACACAACCACTGATCCTGCGGCAGAATCGAAACCATTTCCATGGATGACCGTAGTAGGAGGTACCGTGGTTCTCATCCTGTTGATCGGTGCAGGCTTGTACGCACTGTCGATCTATCGCAAGGCGAACAAGGGCTTCGCGGGCCAAATCGCCATCGAGATCGTGGATGAGGATACAGGGGAAAAGTCCAATCCGCAGTACAAGAAACTGAACGCGTTCAAAGGAAAAGTGAAGCTGCACCAACTCTTGCAGCTCGCCCCTGAGTTTGCGGAGACAGAGAAAGTCATCTTTTTACCAGGAAAAAACGATACGCTGATCATCGAAAACCGTTCGAGCTGTCGAATCGAAAAGGCCGGACGTGTACTCGATGCAAGCAAAGGCAAAGAGCTGAAGAAAAACGATCGCATCAAAATTTCGTTAACGAATGTGAACAAGTCCTTATATGTAGATTACATCGTCTAGGAGTGAGTCGATTATGAAAGCAGTCGTGAGAGAACACATTCAACAATTGGACGTATCCCTCGGCGGAGGAATCGTCAGTGACAAGATTCGCGTTGATACAATCGATAACCCGATGCTCGTTATCGGTCTTGGCGGTACAGGAATTGACGCGCTTTTGCGCCTGAAATACCAAGTGAACAGACGCTTCAAGCTGCCGGTTGACCAGCTTTCCAAGAAGCGCAAGGAAAAGCCGGACAATATTGAATTTATCGCGTTTGAAACGAACGAGCATGACCGCAACAAAAAGTACAAGGGCATCGGGCTCGATCCAGTGACGGAGTTCGTACTCCTGTCCAATCCTGAGATCGGCGGTGTGTTGCAGAATCGCAGCATTCTGGAGCCGTACATCACCGATTGGCTCTCGCCAGAGCTGACGATTACGGACGGAATCAGCGGAGCATCGGGTGTACGCCAGGCAGGTCGACTTCTTCTCTTTACAAAAATTACGCAAGTCGTCCAAACGATTGAGAAAAAGGTCAAGATGCTGTGCGAAGGCACGAACAAAAAGCTGACTGTATTTCTCCTGAGTGGTTTATCCGGGGGAACGGGGAGCGGTTGCTTCCTCGACATCGCCTATATCGTACGAGGCATTTTGGAGCGCGACTTTGGCAGTGCAGGGGTAGACAAGGTGAATACGTTGGGCTACCTGTTCACACCTGACGTCAACCTTTCGAACAAGAGCCTCAGCTCGCACACACGCGACTACATCATGAAAAACGGTTACGCGGCATTAAAAGAGCTGGACTACTGGATGAATGCGGATGAGCGCAATGAGCGTTTCCGCCAGCAATACGGCAATGTACTTACCGTGCAATCGCCAATGCCACCATTCAACCTGTGCCATTTGATTTCTGCGACCAATCTGGAAGGCAAAGCACTGGAAAACGCCTACGATTACTGCATGAACGTAACCGCGGAGAACATTACGAACTTCATGGCGAGCGAAGAAAAGCGCTCGGGTGAAGAGTTTGCGATCCACGACTATATCAGCAACATCCGTACGAACATCAACCAGATGCCAAAAGCGTACGCAGCCAACTACCAATACAACGTCATCGGTGCTTCCTCTGCTGTCTTGCCGATCGAAGAGATGACAACGTACTTGGCATATCGCTTGTTTAAAAAGATGGAAAAAATGTTCACGGTAGCACCAACGCAAGAAGATGCGGAGAAATTCGCCCGCAAGCTCGGAATCGACATCGACTCGATTTCTCGCAAGTTCGAGGAGCGCGTTCCTGAACCGTTGCCAGGCTATGAGAACAGCGAACGTCTGAACTACGGCAACGTGATCACTCAGCAAGTCGTGAGCATCGATCACGAGCTGGAGCAAGGCTATCTCGCCAAAGCACGCGAAGCGTACATCAAGTCCAAAAAGCAGATGCCAGGCGACATGATCTCTGTTTTTGGCGAAATGATCACGCGTGTATTCCTGCACCCGCAGCAAGGACCTTTCTATGCGTCCCGTCTGATTCATTCGGACAAAGGCTACTGCCTGATGAAAATGATCCTCTCCTACATCGAGAGCCTCAAGGCGAATTTGGAGAGCTTCCCGCCTGAGATCGAGGGCGCAAGAGAGAATGCGAATGAAAAGCTGGGCGATGCCCGCAGTGCTTTCATCTCCAAGGAGAAGAAGAAAAACAGCTACATCGAAGCGAAGATCAACGAATACCAGCTCCTGGCTGATCAGGAAAAGCTGGAGCAAATGATCGAATTCTACGAAGAGCTGCACCGTTTGTTGAATGCAGAAAACAACCGCATTTATAACGTATTTACTGAGATTTTGAACGCACTCAACCAAATTTTCGAGCAAAACGGCGACATCCTGATCAACGGAGGAGAAGAGAGCGACCGCACTGGCAACAAGACATACTACTGGAACATCGTCAGCGTGCCGGATATCTCCAAGGTAGTCAGCAACATCCTGGAGCAAAAAGAGGCGGATGACCTGATCCGTGATTTCACCAGCGAGCTGCTGCGGCATTCCGATCAGTGGGTCAAAGAGCAGGAGCTGGATATCGTCAGCTCGATTTCCGAATTCCTCTCGGAGAAGTTCGGTGAGCTGATCACCAAGTCGATGGAAGAATTCCTCGTGATCAAATACGGTCAGGACGAGACACTCGATCGCATCGTAGAGCGCAAGATTGCGAGCAAGCTGGATGAAGAGGCGATTCCGGTCTTCCATCTGAGCAATAATCTCGGCAATATGCACTTCCCTTCCTGGGGCTTTGTATCCGTGCCCCTGAAGGCACCATCGATCTTGAAGGGGATTAAAAACTATCAAAATACAGCGATTAGCGGATCGCGCTTTACCGTCAAAGAAAGCGAAGTCAAAAACCGCATCTTCTGGCTGAATACGAAAAACGGTGTTCCACTGTTCGCTTACACACCGTTGAAGGTCTACGAGGAAAGCTACGAACGTACAATTCTGGACAGAGAGGGTATCGGACGCCACCTCGTTCAAACCGAAAAGAACAACTGGACGTACCTCCCATCGCCTATTCCGGAAAAATCGTGGGGAGATACGTACCAAAACGGACGGATCAAAGCGTACAACGCCAAAGTACGCGAATTGTTTGACCGTGCGGTGCGCTACGGAGCCATCCGCGAAAAAGGCAGCGACAGCCAGACCAGCAACCGCTATGAATCCATCGTGACGAAGCCGTTCTCGCTGGCCACTTTCTTGGCTAAGCACCAAGCACAAGGAGACGCGACCAAGCTGAGTCCTGGAGAGATCAAGCGTGCATTGGTTGAGCTCAAAGGCTTCATGAAAGATGGTCTGGAGCAAGAATTTACGCGTGATGTGTTCGGCAGTATCAATGAAGAGATGGCAAAAGAAAACCTGATTCGCTATCCAGAGCAGATTCGCCTGATCGAACAAGAAGTACGCAAATACGAAGAAATCGAGGCCAAAATCCAGGAGCTGGAGCAGATTGTAGGTGCCATCAAGGACGAAGAAGAGCTGGTGACCCGATTCATCGAAGCCCTTTACACAGGGACGATTTGCAAGCGCGGTGCGCTCTACGTCTACGACAAGGATGAGGAAGAAGATGCGTGGGAGCCGTTCATCAACCTGATGAAAGTCAACAAGCATGTTGAATTTGCGATCTATGAAAAATACCGCGCATTGGATCACAAGAGCATGGCAACCATCCAGCGCAAAGCTGCAAAACGCAGTGACGCGATGACTTCAGCAGAGGATACGCAGCAGTTGCTGGCAAAACTCGAAGAAATCGCATCTGCTTTCCAAGAAACGAAAAATGATCTGGAATACGACCGCGACGAATACGTAAACGGTGAAGAGCTGTTCCAGTTCTACAAAAAGGTTTGGTCAAAAGTAAACGATATGCGCAAGACGCTGCAATAAACAATCACGATCGTTTGATAATCGAGGAGGACGCATGCGGGATTTGATAGGAGAGTTCGCGACCCAATACGTTACGGAATTGGAAAGACAACTGGATAGCGGAAACGGACAGCGAAGCATTCAAAACCCCGTGCTCTTCCTTTTTCTCGGGGATAAGAGCGTAGAGGCACTGCAAGCTGTTCGTGCCCACAACGAGCGCAATTGGCAAAATGGTCACGGTGTTCTTTATGTCCATGCGTATCAGGACAAAACGTGGGAGCATCCGCAAGTAATCGGCTGCCGCTTGCCGCAGGCAGATGCCGACAAGAAAAAAATGCGTACTTCGATTCACGAGCGTTTTTTACTTGATGAAGCTGTCACCATGGAATTGAACAAGGTGATGAAGCTGGCAAGCGTGCGGGTAGCGGAAATGGGCAAGTTGTTCACTGCTTTTCAGCAAGTCAATATTGCCGTCGTGGCAAGGGCGGATGACCCTGCCACGATCCTTTTGCCAGAGCTCACGTTGCTTCTCAAGAGCTACCTCAACGAGCTGTTTAAAAACGTATCAGTCGACCTGTACGTCCTGCTACAGGAAAAGAACAACGGAGAAGCATTCGGGTTCACGACAGCGCTCTCGGTCAGCTTTTTGGAAGAGGTCAATCGCTATCAGCGAAGCGACTACAGTTATCGAGCGAATCTGTTGGTAACGGAGGATCTCGTGAAACTGCCTGTGGAGCATGTGAACGCACCGTTATTTTCGCTGGCGTATCTATTGAGTGACAAGACAGAGCATGGCTTGTTTATCGAAGGCGACATGCAGGAAAATTACGAGCTGATCAGCAAGCTGGTGCTGTTGAACAACAAAAAGGTAGAGTCGGAGTTCCATGAAAGCAATGATGGCTATAACAAGCTGCAATTTATGCGCAGCATCACGGTCGATCACGGGCAGACCAAGTTTGCATCGGCAGGTCTATCCAAAGTAAAGCGACCGACTCATGCAATTGCGCTGACAGTGCTTTCTGCCGTATTTGACCGCTATTGGGAGCGACTCCAGGATGGCGAGGTGTTACCGAAAACAAAAGCGAGAGAGGAGCTCGGATTGACTGCACATGATTTGCAGCGAAAATTGGCTGGCATTCTCCCTGAGGATCATATTCTGGAGGAAATGACGGGGCTTATGACCTCTGGCATGAGCTACAGCGAGCTTTGCAGTATGAATATGCGTGAAGCGGAGCTGGCTTTGTTTGACGGCAGCAGCCAAGCCTTTTTTGAGGCGAATGTCGTTTCCGGGGCGCGTAAACGTCTGGAGCACATGCTGTCTCAGGAGTCATTGGCTGATTTGATTCAGAAAGCAGTCATCGAGGATGAACGGCTTGGGCTGTATGCGGCTTACTATCTCACAGCCGAACACGCCAATGGAGCAAACCTGTTGGATGAGCTGCGCACAGGCATTCGCGAGACATCTCGACAGGTTGAACAGATAAAAGCCGAGCTGGTCGATCTCTACCAAGAGAGAGTGGATCGGCAGGACATTCGCGTAGGAGGGTTTTTCACACGGGATAAGGAGCGTGTGCGGACCTTCATTCGTCATTTGCTGGACGCTGTTTATGGTAAAAAGCTGGAGCTGCTGGATTGGGAGATGATGCTCTCGATCCTTGTGAGCTATGAGAAACAGGCAGAGCAGATTCATCGGCAGTTAGGTGAGCAAGTCGAGCAACTGGAAGCCTTGCATAAGCAACTGCGGGAAATCGCCAAGACGAGCGTTCGAGAAGCGACTGACTACTTGGGTAAAAACGTGGACGAATATTACGAATCGGTGGTCCATGAAACGATCCGGTCATTGGAAGCTTCGCGCGGCAGTGATTTTTACATGGAACAACGGTATATTGGCAGCGGCGCTCTGCTCAGCGGGAATCGACTCGCTGGACTCGTGGAGAGGCTGTGTCAATTTTGTCGGAACGAGATTCTCACCCGTGCGCCATTTGCTTTATCTTTTGAGGCGGAGCTGCTTGCGCGTGCCAACGTCGGGGCTGCTTATGATAACCGAACCGTGCTGACGAAGGAGGATTTGTTCCTCGATCTGGCATTGGTGCTGGAAGAGCGTGCAGCGGTTCACATCGAAGTGTTCCATTTTTTGCAAAAGCATCGCTATGAGGAGAAGTATTTGTTTGCCGATATTCACAACGACTTCGTCCAGTATGCGCTGCACAAGGATGAGAGCACACGAACCTACAAGCTGGGCTGCATCCACGAGGAACAAAAAAGCGGGATAGAAAAAATGAACCTGATGGGTGGATTCGGCATGGAAGAGTTGATGTTTTACCGCAATAACAAGAAATACCATGCTTCCTATGAGGACAGCGGGTTTGTCTTTCGCCGCGTGGGAGGAGATGAGTCATCATGAGTCAGAGAAGGGTAAGCTTACTCATGCTAGTTTGTAGTTTGGTAGGTGGCGTGATCGGATTTTTGGTCGGGGAAGTCATGCTCGGCAAGCTGTCCGGAGAAATACCGCAATGGTTGTTAATGGGACTTTATTTTGGTCAATATGCCTTTTTCGTAGGACTGATGTGCCTCATTGCGGAAATGATCTCGCCACGATTGAATGGAGACGGCTGGAAGCAACGCTATCTGGGGTTTTCCTGGAAAATGCTCGTGCCCAGCACGTTTTTGATGGTGGGCGTAGTGGCGCTCTTGCTTCAGTTGCTGTACGGGTCATCGTTTCAACAGGCCAGTGGGGCCAACAATATTGTCATGGTTCTGGATACGTCAGGCAGCATGCAGCAGTCTGACCCGGATAACCAATTGTTCAAAGCAGCAGCCGACATGGTGCAGCGCATGGACAGTGACATGAATATAGCGGTGGTTACGTTTCACGATCAAACGAATGTGCTGCAACCCCTCACCGATCTGAGTAGCCAGTCTGCGAAGGATGAGGTTGTGAAGAAGCTGCTCCAATATCCACGATCGGATGGAGGCACCCGGATCGACCTGGCACTGCAAGCGGGACTGGATCAGCTCCAGGCAAACCAAATGACAAACAGTACGGTCGTGCTGATGTCAGACGGCTATAGCGATCTGGATATCCCAGCCGCACTCGCGCCATACAAGCAGAACCAGGTGATTGTCCATACGGTAGGCATGAGCCAAATCGATGCAGATGGAACGGCGCTGCTGCAAAAGATCGCTGCTGAGACCGGCGGCAGCTATTTCAATGTTGAACACGCGGACCAAATGACAGGAATCTTTGGTCAGATTTACGATATGAGTCGAACAGACCGCAATATTGTTTCTGAGCGGACAGGAGCGACAGAAGAAAGCATGTTTTACGCTATTACCCGTGTGGTCAGTGTTCTGATCATCGGTGCTTTGCTCGGCTTGGCGCTGGGTCTGATTTTTGACAATCGTCATCTGGCCAAAAGCTTTACGATTGGCGGGGCGGTATCAGGACTGTTAGCCGGACTCGTTTTGGAAATGGGTCTGTCGTCGATCAACTTGCTCGATATGGTGGTACGTTTGCTGGCGTGCTCCTTGCTCGCCGTCATCCTGACATTGTTCACTCTCTTTGTGCCAGCTTCCACGAGTGGCGGATCGTCTTTTGCGAAGCGCAGACTGAACACCAGACAAAGCCCCCGTGCCTTGGACGCCGGGAACCAGAGCAACAAGCGGTTTGATCTGTAAAGGGAGCATGATGAATCATGATTAATCGGGAGGAAACAACAGAAACCTTCATCAAGGACGTCACCTGCCAGCATCAAGGGAGCGAATACGTACTCAATTGGCATTGGGCGCAGGATATTCCGTGTGTGTACGTGCACAAGTCGCAGTTTGGCGCCCCTTTTGACGTAAACGAGCTGGATGATCGTCAGTTCAAGCTGTATACCCGAGAGGAATACAAAGTCCACAAAGGCTTGCGGGAAAAAACAGACGGCATCGGCCGGTACACATACCGCATCTTTCCTTGCCGATTGGAAAATGGCAAGCCGATTCTGCTCCTGCCAGACGGGGATGCCCATGTCATCCACGTCAGCACAGGAAAGGCCAAAATCTACTATTCGTTCAAACGGGGTGGAAGCTGGTTTAGCAAGCATCAATCGTTGCAGATACGCATTTTTTCAGAGATTCCGATCGCGCGGGACGTACTCTGTTACGTCAAAAAAGAAGGCTCTCCTCCCGCCCACAAGGATGATGGTACCCGATACAATTTCATTCGCGATCTCGAGCCCGGTGTCAATCTGATGCCGGAGATTGAGGTCAGGAAAAAAGACGTCGTCCGCCTGTTTTTTACGGACGGGAAAAAATACGGAGAAATGTACGAACTGATTCCTGAATAGGAGGGAAGAGCCATGCTGTCGTTTTTGAAAAACATGTTTGAAAAGAAGCCGCAGGTCAAGGAACGGCTTCCTTTTTACGATATTGTCTGCCCGTACTGCTTCGCCAAATACGGACCGGACCAAGTTGTCTTCCGTGCCACACATCATCGTCAGGATGACGAAGACTACGCGTTGCAGGAGGATGAGATTCTTAATGCATACCGGGATAAATTCGGACTGGATGCCATCGATGAGCTGGAAGCAGTGATCGATCCGGAATCCATCCCGTCGGAAAACCATTTGTACGTTGATAACGTCCTCGCAGGTGTGACCGACCGATATGGCATGGTTTCCAAGCGCAGACTGTGCCCGAAATGCCACAACGAGCTGCCGATTACGGCGGGTAAAGCGCCGAGCAACATTATTTCGATTGTCGGGGCGTCTCAAGTCGGAAAGTCCGTTTACATGACCTCATTGATCCATACCTTGCAGAACACGACAGCGAATCACTTCGATGCAGCGTGTATGCCGCTCAATGCGCAGATTAGCCGCAAGTTCCGGGAGAACTATGAGGCACCCCTGTTTGAACGCGGACAGTTGCTCGATTCCACGCAAAAAGAAAAGCGACAGGAGCCGTTTATCTTCCAGTTCATTTTCAAGGATAGTGACAAGGCGCCATTGATCCTGGTGTTTTTCGACGTAGCAGGCGAGGGAATGGTCGACCGCGAGTATTTGGAGCTGTATGCGGCGCATGTGAAAAACTCGTCTGGCATCCTGTTCCTGGTCGATCCGCTGCAAATCAAGACAATTCGCGATCGGGTCATGCTGCAAGCAGGGGATGAGCCAGGGGAATTCACTGCCAGGTACGACGAGCCGCGTGAGGTCGTCATTACACTGTTTGAGAACTTTATCGGCTACCAGGAGCAGAGCAAGACACATATTCCGACTGCTGTCGTGTTGACGAAGAGCGACATGCTTCATCTGATCAAGGAAGACGATGGCGAATATATCAAGTCCAACAGCAACGTTTTCCGTAATTTCGTCCATGAACAATATTTAAATACAACTGAATTCGAGAACATTGATGGGGAAATTCGCCGATTCATCGAAAAGGTGGATAGACCGTTTAAAGACGCGTTGGATGTTTACTTTACGAATACGGCCTATTTCGCTGTATCTGCGCTGGGTAGCAATCCCGTCAATCAAAGGGTGAGTGGTGTCGTGACGCCGATTCGCGTCGATGAACCGTTTATTTGGTTGATGCACCAGCTTGATTACATCGAGGGGAGGGAGCGGTAGTGAGCAACCGTCAGCCCATTTTGCAGCAGTACTACACCCGCGGGCGACAAGGGGTTTTCCGTTCGAACGAAGGATACGATACTGTCGCCAAAACGCCAGGGCTGGATAACCAATTCATCAAAAAGGCGCTCCATCCGTTTTGCGTGTACGACGCGCCGCGACAGCTTCAAGAGCGGGCGGAAAGCAACCTCGCGCTCTTTCCGGAGGCGCTCGTCAGCTTCCAGGCCGAATCGGGAGAGTTGGTTCTCGGCAGAAGCGTATTTGTCGGAGCGGACTTTACTGGGCAGCGCAATACGTTTTTCAGCCACAACTATGTCATTCCAGTTGAGCGTCGGGATGAGTTTATCAAGAACCCGGGCAAAATCTTCGGAGTGAGCACTTTTGCAGATCGCCACGACGATGCAACGGGTAAGGAGCTTCCTGCCGTCGATGACATCCCTTCTGAAAAAGGCTTGTCGCAAGACCGAAAACAGTTGCTTGGGCAATTGGGCGTCGATCAGCGTTTATTCAAACAGCTTCTCTTTGCGGTGATGTCCTCGCTCGCAGCGAAAAAGAAGGTGTTCATCAGCCTGGATGTGGATATTAGTGCTTCATCCAAGAGTGCTGCTCAATTATTGGAGATTTTGTACAGTTGTCTGCCTTATGAGATGCGCAGACATTTTGGTTTTCTCACTTTTAGCAACGAGCCGCAGAGCAAGAAGCATATCCACGTCACGTTCGTGGAAAAAGGAAGCATACGCCCAGGCGGCGGGCACAGCGACAAAGACTTTTTGTTCGACTTCTCCCTTGGTCGCGTTCAGAACGTCGATTTGCAGGACGGAGGACACGAATACCTCGACTTTGCCTGGGAGTATGTGAATGAGCCACGGATTCTGGATGCGTTTCACGAGTTTTGTGAGGAAGTGCTGGCTGGAGCAGATCATGCACTGGCCATGAACCTTCGCACGTACTACGAGCTGTGCGCGCTGTATTTGATTGAAAAGGGACGAACGTCCGTGTATGAGAGCAAACGGGCGGGCGTTTGGCAGGCGTTGAACAGCTATCTGGGGCACAGCAGCTTGACCCGCAAGAAACGGCTGATCGAGCTCCAGGAAATGCTGATGCGGATCGAAGTAGAGGCGCTTTCGTCCAAACAGTTGCCTGACGGCGAGACGATCAAGCAAATGATTGAATCCTACCGTGTCATCAGGCAGGAACGCCTGCAAATGGATTTGATCCGCTTCTTGATGGACGTGTTGATGAAAGCCAAGACCGCAAGACAGAGCAGCTATGTGGCAGAGGTGTACAAGCATTTGTCCAACAACCGGGAGCTGTTTGGCTTCATGATGCGCACGATTTTCGGCTATCCGCAGTTGGTGAAGCCGCTCTTTGAGGATTATATGACCGAGCGGGTAGCCGCCGTGACCAGTTTGGACCAGATGCTGAAGGAAATCCGGTTTTGGACGGAAACAGAACCACAAGCTATGCGCAATGCTGTTTTTGTTTCTACCACGACTGAGAAAGTTCTGCGTCTATTTACGCGTGAACGTAAAAAGCTCGCTGCCGCCATTACCATCCACCAGTTCTTTGAAAACATCGATGGGGCACGTAGCTATGCCGATGAGCTGTTGGACGAGCTGGACAAGTCCTTGATGAAGCTCGTTGCGCTGGACACGCTATCCAAGGATGATTTCCAAGTTCTCATCGCTCTCTTGGAGGAGAAGCCACAGAGCTTTTTCGGAACGCTGGATATGGAGAGTCGCCACAAGCAAGAAATGCTCATGAATCTGGCGAAGCTGCACGAAGAGAGAAGCACGCCACACCCGGCAGAGTTTTTCCGAAAATGGGATCGGGAAGCGATTTCCGTGCAGCAAAGAATGATCCAGAATATGTTGAGCAAACCGCTCCATGCTGACGAGTTCCCACAGGTGCCGCTGGTCTTTTACCGGGAAGATCATTTTGGTCAGGAAGGCTTTCAGTTTGCAGAATTGCTGGAGTATGTTCAGCAAAATGGTGGGGAAGCCGTTACACTGTCCTTTATCCAATGGACGATGAGTCAGCGGATGTTTTTCGAAGGAAAGTATTTGCTGCCTGCATACAGACAAGCGTTAAAGGCCTTCTTCCTTGAGGAGAAAGGCAAGAGATTGCGAGATAAAGAATGGCGAAAACGGTGGTATGCGATCCGAAATGCAGATTTCCGCAAGCTTTTGGACGAGGTACGCAGCGAGACGGCCAATCCGCTCGTGAAGCTGTTTCGGCACAAAGCTACGGTGATATCCAGCGCAGTTGTCTTGCTAGGTGCCGGAGCATGGGGAGGCTATATGGTTTGGGAAGGTACGAGTACGCACGTGCAGCCACCTGAAACGCAGCCTGAGCCGATCCGCCCACCGGCTGTGTTCGTACCGGTTTATCGGTTGATGGTGGACGAGCCTGACATCCAACCTGTCCGTGGCGTTCTTGGGGAGCAAAGCCAAGATGCACCAACGGGTGGGCAGCCTGTTCAGACAACGACACCCTAAGATAATAGAATGCCAACGCGGTCTGCTTGGGAAGGAGCGACCGCGTATTTCGGAGGTCTTTTTTGTACAAGAAGATGTCTCGAAAACATGTTGACAAATATTTTTATTTGTGTTATAATTAAATATTTTTATGTTGAAAAAACTCCTCGCTCCGTGATAAAAAGTAGTTGTGCGATGAAATGGTGTGAGGAGGAATAGCGTATGAAAGCAAACACAGGTGTGAAAATGATTCCGTTGCAAGGAGAGGCATTTGGCAAGCCGATGGTGATCAATCCCACCTTACTTTGGGATGATAATCGAGCGGTATTAGTAGATACAGGAATGCCTGGTTCCTGGGAGACCATTCGTCAGGAGATGAGCCGTGCTGGCATCCCCCCTGAGCGTTTGCAGGCTATCATTTTGACACATCAAGACGTTGATCATATCGGCGGTCTTCCAGAAATCGTTCGTGAGCTTGGCGGACAGGTTGAAATATACGCGCATGAGCTAGATCAGCCGTATATTGAAGGCACACGCCCTCTCCTCAAAGCAAACCCCCAAAGCATGGCCCCTTTACTTGCGATGTTGCCTGAAAAGGAACGCGAGTACTTGCAACGGCTTTGCGAAAATCCGCCAAAGGCAATGGTGCACAAGACGCTGGCAGATGCAGAGATTCTGCCGTATTGTGGGGGAATTCGCATTATTCATACTCCCGGACATACGCCGGGGCATATCAGCCTTTATGTACAGGATAGCAAGACCTTGATAGCAGGCGATGCTATGGTGTACATGAACGAAGCGCTACGAGGACCGATTCCGCAAAACACTCTCGATATGGAAATAGCAGTAAACTCATTAAAAAAATTCGAGAACTTGGAAATTAATAGTATCATTTGTTATCATGGAGGCATGTGCCAAAACAACGTGCAAGAGCAGCTTGATGCTCTGATACGGTGAAGTAGTTACCTGAGCTTACACGTTAAAACAACGAATCCAGGTTGGAATATATGGATATAAGAAGCGTGGAGGACACCAAGCTGGAGTAATCCCAATGGTGTCTTTCCCATTTTATCCTTGCAAGGTCTTTTGCGCTGTTTGCTCGATTTCGGAATGAGAGACTGGTGCAGTGGGAGTGGCTTTGTAGTATTTTTCCAGCGATTTATCTGAGCCTGTCCAACGAGCCAGTGCAGCGAACACAGCGAACATGCCTTTTTGCAGGAAGCGCGGAATGATTGGGAGATAAAACTGCCCCATCTGAAAGATCGTTCCCAAGAGGAGAATATTTTTTGGGATATTTTGCTTGATAATCGGCAAATAAAAGCTGCGCCCGTCTGTATCGAGCCCGTATCCACAGCGGACAAACGCTTCAAAAGTACCTGCCGGTCGGATTTCGACATCGAAGCTCACGAATTCGTTAGAGGGGTTGTGAAACCCATGAACCTTGTCTGTCGGAATGGTTAGCTTCTCTCCCGGCTTCAGGATTACTTTTTTTCCATCAATAGTTACCTCTAAATTTCCAATTACACCTTCAAAGGTTTCGACAAGTTTTGTATGATAGTGTAGAAAAATCCCGTTATCCGGTGGAAGATCGGTACGGAATAACAAATATTCGCCATTCGTTTCTTCCGTTGTCTTTAAAAAGGTGACCACTTCATTATTGTGCGGGTTACTTACACTGCGACTTAGATTTGACAAAACTATACCTCCCTGAAAAATAGTAAAAAGAGATTATATTAAGACAGAATATAGATTAAATATAGATTATTTGTTCCGGGGCAACAATTAAAAAGATAGGATGTTCTACCTAAAGATGGAGTGGATAGTATGAGCGGCATGATCGTGGTTCCAGGGTATAGGGTGGCAGAGTTGATTTCCACTCATTCAAAATTGGGAATTTATCGGGGTTACAGAAATAACGACAATCTCCCTGTCTTATTCAAAGTACCGATGGAAGGACCTTCCCATAAGGAATCTCTGTGGAAACTGAAGCATGAATATCGCATTCTTCAATCACTGGAATCCAATGCAGTGGAAACGATCATCGAACTCGTTAATCACAACCGTGAGACCATAATGATCACGGAAGATTTCGGGGGAGTGCCGCTCTCCTTGCTTATGAAAATGAAAGGACTGTCACTGAAGGAGATGCTCTTCATTGCAGTCCGCATGGCTTCCTGCTTGAAGGAAATCCATCAGCACGGAATCATTCATAAGGATGTAAATCCCGATCATATCCTGGTTCATCCTGAAACCTATGAGGTAAAGCTTGTTAGCTTTGGGTTGGCGACGAAATGCCACCAAGAATACCAAAGTGTGATGAATCCAAAAGAATGGAAGGGGAATCTTCGCTACGTCTCGCCGGAGCAGACGGGGAGGATGAATCGCACCGTCGATTACCGCTCCGATATTTATTCTTTTGGTGTCACGCTCTACGAGTTATTGACTGGAAAGCTGCCCTTTTTAACTTCGGACATGCTTGAACTCATACATGCTCATATGGCGAGAAAGCCGCTCGCTCCCTCCAGTGTAAAACCATCCGTTCCAGAGATTCTATCGGACATTGTGATGAAGTGTCTGTCAAAAAATACAGAGGATCGCTACTTTAGCATGTCTGGCTTGCTGGCAGACCTACAGCGCTGCTTTGATCAACTTGAACAAAACGGTTTGATTACGCCTTTTCCGCTTGCTTTAGAAGACCGTGCCGATCACTTGCGGATTCCAGAGAGGCTGTATGGACGTGAGCAGGAAATCCAAATGCTCATCGATGCATTTGAGCAAGTCACGAACGGCGCTACGAGGATAGTTCTCCTCAGTGGCTCTGCGGGCGTGGGTAAATCTGCGCTCGTGCTGGAAGCGCAAAAAGCGTTTTTGAGAGGCCGGGGACGTTTTGTTTCAGGAAAGTTCGACCATTATAATCAGGCCGTTCCGTATTCGGCCATCATTCAAATCTTTCAGGATTTGATCAAGCAGCTCTTGGCAGGTCATGAACGCGAGCTGCTCGCTTGGCGAGAGATGATACTCGACGCCATGCAAGGACTTGGTCAAGTGATCGTGGATGTCATTCCACAGCTTGAGACAGTTATCGGCAAACAGCCTGCCGTACCTGAGCTGCCGGCAGCAGAAGCAAAAAATCGCTTTCAATGGGTGATGCAACGCTTTATTCGGATTTGGGCGCGACCAGACCATCCACTCGTCTTGTTCCTGGATGATTTGCAGTGGGCGGATTCTTCTTCGCTTTTCCTGATCCGAGAGTTGGTTGCGGATATGCAGATTAGTCATTTTCTGTTGATTTGCGCTTATCGTGAGCATGATGGCGGTACGATGAATCCGTTGATTGCCATTTTGACAGAGACAGGCATCAAGAGCCGCATCTTGCGCCAATTTACGTTACTGCCGCTTCGAGACCCCGAATTCAATGCGATGCTGGCGGATGCGTTGCATAGTGATCCGGAGATGACGAAGCCGCTGGTTACGATTATCATGCAGAAAACAGCCGGGAATCCGTTTTATGTAAGAGAATTCATTAAAACGCTGTATGATCGGAACTTGCTGTGGTATGAGAGAGAAGAACAGAACTGGCAATGGGATTTGGCCGAAATCGAGAAGCTGGGTACTACGGAAAATGTGGCAGATTTTCTCGTAGAAAAAATGAGAAGACTGCCTGATTCCACTCAGAAGCAGCTCGGTTATGCGGCTTGTCTGGGAAACTCGTTTTTGCTTCATTTGATAGCCAAGTCACGAAATCAAACGGAGTCAGAAGCCATCCAGCATATACGGCCTGCGATTGAGGAAGGTCTCATCTATCCGATTGAAGGAGCGGAATATCTGACTTACGTTGCGCTCGTGGAAGAAGAAGTGGCGTCTCAGATGCGGATTCGTTTCCGTTTTGTGCATGATCGCATTCAACAGGCCGCCTATTCGTTGTTAGCAGAGGAAGAACGAGGACAGATTCACGTCAAGCTGGGCAGGATGATGTGGGAAATGTCCCAAGGGAGCGAATCTGGCTTCTTGTTCGAAATTTGCGATCATATGTATCGGGGCAAAGAGATACTGGAGGATCAGGCGGAGCGCATTCATGTAGCGCATTGTCATTTGCTCGCGGGTCAAAAAGCGAAATCCTCTGCGGCATTTGAATCCGCGTTGCAGTACTTCCAACGTGGTCTCGAGCTGGTCGGGGAAGAGGGCTGGCAGCACAATCATGATCTGACCATGGAGCTGTGTGCGTTGTCTGCGGAGACGACGTACCTCTGTAACCAATTGGATGAGGCAAAACAATTGTTTGAACGCGGGATGCAGCATGCCAAAACAGACAGAGAACGCGTTCGCATTTTGGAAATGGAAATTCGCATGTATACACGACTGGCTGAATTTCCGCGTGTCATGGAGATCGCAAGCGAAGCCTTGGGGTTATTGGGCGTACCGATTCCCAAAAAGCCTGGCAAGCTCGATATCATTAAGGAAATGTTTCACATCAAACGCCGCCTCAAAGGTCGGAAAATAGATGAGCTGCTGTATTTGCCGGATGTTCCGGATGAAAATTATCAGATGGCGATGAGCATCATCAGCTACGCCGGGCCATCTGCTTACTATGTTAATCTCAATTGGTTTGCTTTAACGATATTGCGTGCCCTTCATCTGTCGCTCGTGCACGGAAACGCGGTCGCCTCGGCAAACGGCTATACCGGTTACGGGATCGTACAAGCTGCTCAATTCGGAAATTATCGAGAGGCTTACGAATTTGGGCAATTGGCTTGCCGTGTAGCAGACAGCTTCGCCGATCCGATCGCCATGACGAAGGCGTATGGCGCGTTTGCCCTACTGATCAATCACTGGTGCGAGCATGCACGAACGAATATCCCTCTCCTGAAAAAAGCGATTCAGCTCGGCTTGGACGGTGGCGGCAACATTTATGCTGCTTACAATGCCCATGGGCTTTTGGAAGCCATGCTCTACTGCGGTGTGCCAGTGGAAGAATTGGAGCAGCAAATCGAGGAATACAGCGATATGATTCAACAAATCAAGGTCGTTGATCACGATGATCGGCTTCTGTTATTGCGCCAGGCGCTGCATACCTTTACACGGTGGTCCGACGATGAACGAACGGCGTTTTGCCATGATGGTTTTGACGAAACGACATATGTAAGCCACCTGAAAAAAGAAGGAAACAGCTACAAGCGGTACATGTACCACTACTATAAATCGATGGTTCATCTCATGTACGGGAACCACCTGGAGGCTGCCGAGCTGCTGGCTGAAGCGGAGCAATGGATGGATTCAGTCAGTGGACAAGTTCTTGTCAGCCAACAAGTATTTATGCAAACACTGGCATTAACAGGGCTCTATGAGAACGCCAGCCGACAGGAAAAATCGAAGTATGGGAAAAAAATCAAAGCAAATATCAAGAAGATGAAGACGTGGGCAAACGAATGCCCGGAAAATTTTCAGCACAAGTGGTTGCTGATGTATGCTGAGTGGCTGCGTGTCACTGAGAACAAACAAGAAGCAGGTCCTTATTATGAACAGGCGGTTCAACTCGCCAAAAAGGATGTTTTCTTGCAAAACGAGGCTATGGCAAATGAATTGGCTGCCCAGCATTACTTGGCACTCGGACTCGAAACGATTGCGAAGGTATACATGACAGAGGCGCACGAGGTTTACATGCTTTGGGGAGCGGTCGCCAAGGCACGAGAGATTGGGGAACGGTACCCTTATCTTTTGCAACGGGTAAGAAGCATGGGAGCTTCCGCCGAGATTGCCACGACTGACCAGACAGCAGACCTTGTCGATTTAATGAGTGTCATCAAGGCGTCGCAAACGATTGCCAGCGAGCTCCGCCTGGAAATGCTGTTGGCGACGATGCTGCGCACGGTGATGAGCAATGCAGGTGCGGAGAAAGGAATCCTCCTGCTGAAAAAAGATGGTGACTGGCTCATCGAAGCGGCAGGCTCTGTCGATTTGGACGTGGAGATCATGCAGTCTGTCCCGTATGAGCATAGCGGGATGCTCTCTGTCGCCGTTGTGAATTACACCATTCGCACAGAAGAGATGCTGGTGCTCCACAATGCTTCGGTTGAAGGTGTCTTTTTCCGCGATACGTACATCGCGAAGCACAAGCCGAAATCGATTCTATGCTCCCCGCTATGGCAGCAAGGCAAAATGATCGGTGTCATATATTTGGAGAACAACGAGACGACACATGTGTTCAACGAAAAACGCTCAGAGCCGCTCAGACTGATTTTCTCGCAAATTGCGATCTTTATTGAAAATGCGAGACTGTATCATCAATTGGAGCAATGGAATCAATCCTTGGAAAAGATTGTGACAGAGCGTACCAATGAGATTCAGGCACTTTTACAGGCGAATAAAAATCTGTTAAACAATGCGGGACAAGGCTTCCTTTCTTTTTCCAAAAACCTGCTGGTCCATTCCGAATACAGTCGGGAATGTCTCCGGATTTTTGGCAGAGAACTGGCTGGGGTATCGGTCGCAGAGCTGTTATATCCAGATCGCCCTGAGGACCGCGTGTTTATTGAATCTCTTTTGGAAAAGTACTTTGGAGCAAAAGACCAAGGGCAAAAAGAGCTGTATCTCAGTCTGTTTCCTACAGAAATCCAGATCAATCAAATGCCGTTGAAGCTGGCGTGTAAGCCGATATATGAAGATCGGCGAGATTCGCCAGAGGGGTTGATGCTGATTCTGACTGATATGAGTGAGCAGCGGGCGCTCAAATCAAAGATGGAGCGAGAATGGCAAAGGTTGAATATGGTCGTAACGGTAGCGATTAGTCTCCCGCTCTTCCAAAAGGTACTGCGGGCTTTTGACGCTTTCTTTGAGGATGGGTGGAAGCGGGTCCTGAAAGAAGAGATGGCGGATTCCGAGAAACTATTCAAATTGGTCGCTCAGATTCATCAGTTTAAAGGTGACTTCAGTCAATTACACTTGATTCATACACCGCAAAAGCTGCATGATCTGGAGTCGTGGTTAATTCAATGGGCAAAGTCCGAAGTACACCTGTCCGCCGAGGATGTGCGCGCCCAGCAGTCATTTGCAGAGGTTCAAGCTGCGATGCAACAAGATTTGTCGATCATGCAGCACAAGCTCGGGGTCGGGTTCCTCGATCATAACGAGCATGTGTACACCATTGCAAAAGAGCGGTGGGAAAGCTTCGAGCATGAGATCACCAGTCTGATACAGGGGGAAGCTCAGCAGGAGCTGCTCCAACGTATTCGCAAGCTCCGCTATCGTCCGATGAAGGACATGTTGTCCCGGTATGAAGACTATGTAAGTGAGCTCGCCATCCGTCTGAATAAGACGATCGATCCGGTCGAGTGGGATGCTGAAGAAGTACTGGTCGATCCGGAGCGATTCGAGAATTTTGCGCGGAGCCTGGTTCACGTATTCAACAATGCGATCGATCATGGAATGGAAGAAGAGCAAGAACGATTGGCATGCGGAAAAGAACGCAGCGGCAAGATTCAATGCCGCCTTTGGCAAGAGGATACTTCCCTGTGCGTCACGATTCGTGATGATGGGCGGGGCGGCGATATGGAAAAGCTAAAGCTGGCATTGGCGGAGCATGTCACGGTACAAGAAAACGCAAGTCTCGTATCGGGCAGAGGAATTGGCCTGTCCATTGTCAAACAAGAGGTTGAACAGTTGGGCGGCACCCTTCAGGTCCATACCGAAGAAGGAGAGGGCACCTGCTTTACCTTCCGAATCCCGTTGGAAGACATTCGCTAGACCCATAGAAAAAACTGAGGCGACAGTGCCTCAGTTTTTTGTTTGATCGACTAAAGAGAATTCGTAATGGAAGCCAAAAGTCGTTCTTCATCGATCGGTTTTAGAATGTAATGGCGCGCTCCAGCGTTGATTGCTTCAAAAACGAGCGGCTTTAATCCGTTGGTGCTGACCATAATGATGTTGGCGTCGGGGAAGGTGCCGATGATTTTTTTGACGGTATCTATGCCATTCATGCCAGGCATATTGATATCCATCGTCACCACGTCGGGGAGGTGGGCCGCATACTTTTGATAGGCGTCCAATCCATTCGTTGCTTCTGCAATGACTTGATGGCCCGCCCGTTCCAAAATGATTTTCATGTAATCTCGTACTACAAGGGAGTCGTCTGCTATCAGTATACGAGCCATAAAACCTCCTGTTTCGAAACGGTTCGTTATTCTTAGAAAGTAGTCTACTTTTACCATAACACTGATAGGAAAAATGTCGCAATCATTTGATCATAAAAAGTACAGTCGAACATACGGAAAAACAAACGAATGCCAGCTCGTAATTGAGTGATATAGGGAGGCTAGCTTACTCACCAATCTCACCAATCACCAAGAAAAAGTCTTTCCTGGAGGGCATCACGGTGAATAGCAGCGATTCGGCCTCGTCCTAACTGAAGCCATCCGGCTTTCTCAAACTCCTTGAGTGACCGACTGATTACTTCTCTGACCGTCCCGAGTTCAATAGCAATCGCTTCATGGGTGATGGTTAGGTGATTGCGAGAATCTGTAGTACGTCGGAGCAATAATTCGGCGATGCGCGCGTTGATCGGTTTAAACGCGATATCCTCGACCAGAGACGTGACGGAGACCATTCGGTTGATCATGTTCCGGTAAATAAACTGACGCAAGTCCTTATAGCGATCCATCCATTCTTTGAAGACATCTACAGGCAAAAGCAGCAGCTCGGTTTCCTCTTCTAGCTGTGCGGACGCTTCATAGCCCGTCTCACCTAAAATACTTGCCATCATGAGGACGCAGACTCCCCCGCGTTGTACCCGGTATAACGTAACCTCACGTCCAGATTCGCTGATGATATAGATGCGGAGCTTGCCTGACAATACAAAGGCGGCGTGGGCAAACAGATGTCCCTGCTGCATCGTAAGCTGGGGAGAAAAGCGTTCCACTGTTATGTCAGGATGGCGCCATGCGGCTTTTGGAACAAGGGAAAAGCACGGAAAAGCATCCGTCACAAATTGGATTCGATTCAAGTCCATTGTTTTACCCTCCGAGGCAACTCAATTGGGGAAATATTCTTACTTGTAGTGTAGGGAAAAGAAGCGATCTCTACAATGGAATATCCGTCTACAGACTGACGAGAGAACAACCCTGTAGCCTGATTTCTCTTCTACGCTGTTTTGCTACGATACATATAGAACTTATTTTGTAAAAATAACCAGTATCGAGGGGAACCAGATGAAACAAATGAAACAGTGGATAGGAGTAGGTTTAATCGCTGTAGGAATCAGCTTGGCCGGATGCACGATCAGCGATAACGTGATTAAGATCGAAGAAGAAAAGAGACAGCTTGAATTACCTGCGGAGTCCATCGAGGCGTTGAATATTGCAACGGATTCAGGCGATTTGATCGTCAAAGGTGATGAAAAAGCAACCGCGATTCATGTAGAGGCTGATATCAAAACGAAAAATGTCAAACCCGAAGAAATCATCATTACACTTGAGCAGGATGGAAATACGGCAACTCTACGATCCGAAGTGAACACAGATATCGGTTTAAATTATGTGGATATGACGCTAACGGTAATCGTTCCTGCCCAGATGCCGATAGCCCTTACCGATGGATCAGGGGATATTGACATGACCAATCTAACGGGAAAGCTCACGATTGAGGATGATTCCGGTGATATTCAATTAACGAATACAAACGGAGAGGTAGAGATTCGTGATCAGTCCGGAGACATCAAGATCAAGGACGCGTCGGCCCTCAAACTGATCGAAGACGATTCAGGTGATATCGTCATGGAAAATACCGGTGGAAACGTAGCGATTCACGATCAATCCGGTGATATGTATATCAAGAAGCATAAGGGTGATATTACGATATCGGACCAAAGCGGCAATATTGTCATTGATACAGTCGAAGGAAATGTGCTGATTGAGAATGACGGGGGCGGAGATCGATTCGTTCAAAACGTAACAGGCTCGTACACATCCAAATAATCAGGACCGTCAGGGTTTTTACCCTGGCGGTTTTCTTGTTCTTGTCGGTATTTTGACAGGTTGAGGAAAAAATTAGCCGACTAATGAAAAAAAGCTTTCCCTTCCGATAAAGAAGTGCTAATATAACAAAGGTAGTTCTAATTGAGAATGAATCTCTTTATTAATGATCATGAGAATTATTCTCTCTCGTAAATACTCGAGTCAATATGGAACATTACTCCATGAAAACGTAAGAAGAGTAGGGACGCGATGAAAAAGAGATATTTGGTTGTAGCACTTATTTTGCTATCGTTCGTTTCACTTTTTATTGGTGTGATAAATATATCTCCAAGGGACCTGTTCAATCTCACGGATGACAAGGTACAAGTCATGTTGATCAGCCGGATTCCGCGACTCATCAGTATCATTATCGCGGGGATGAGCATGAGTATCGTTGGCCTGATCATGCAGCAGTTGACGCGGAACAAGTTCGTTTCGCCAACGACAGCGGGGACAGAGGATTCCGTTCGATTCGGAATTTTGATTTCCCTTTTGGTATTCGTCGATGCTGGTCCTTGGGTCAAGCTGCTCGTCGCTTTTGCTTTCGCCTTGCTTGGAACATTTATCTTTATGAAGATTCTCGACAAAATCAAGTTCAAGGACTCCATTTTCATTCCGCTAGTGGGCTTGATGTTTGGAAATATCGTCGGTTCGATTACGACGTTTTTCGCTTATAAGCACGACCTGATGCAAAATATGTCTGCCTGGCTGCATGGAGATTTCTCCACGATTATGAAAGGCAACTACGAGCTGTTGTACATAAGCATTCCGCTGGTGATTATCGCCTACTTGTATGCGAACAAGTTCACGATTGCAGGAATGGGTGAAGAGTTCGCCATTAACCTCGGGCTGAACTACAAGCAGGTCGTCAATATCGGCCTGATCATCGTCGCGAGTGTTACTTCGGTTGTTATTCTCACGGTAGGGGCGATCCCGTTTTTGGGACTGATCATTCCCAATCTGGTTACGTTGTACCTGGGGGATAACCTGAAGAAAAGCTTGGGTCATACCGCTTTGCTTGGTGCGGTTTTTGTACTCGCTTGTGATATCCTGGGACGCCTTATCATCTATCCATACGAGATTTCCATCGGCTTGATGGTTGGGGTCATAGGCAGCGCGATCTTCGTGTACTTACTCATGAGAAGAAAGGCATATGAACAATGAAAGCTAAGATAGGTGCCCTGTCGATTGTGGCCATTGCTTTAATAGCCATATTCATGACGATTAACGCCGGCGGCAACTGGGACTATATCCTTCCTCGGCGGGCGAAGGAAATTCTCGCCATTATTTTAACCGGATGCATCATCGCCTTTTCCACGATGGTCTTCCAGACAATTACGAACAACCGAATCTTGACGCCTAGCATCATCGGACTCGATTCGCTCTATATGTTCATCCAGACGTTTGTGATCTTTGTTTTTGGTTCCGCACACTTCACCTTGATGAACAACAATGTTAACTTTCTTATCTCGACGGGAATCATGGTGCTCTTTGCGGGCTTGCTCTACAAATTTTTGTTTAGACGAGAAGGGCAAAACATTTACTTCCTGTTATTAATCGGATTGATTCTGGGGACGTTGTTCAGCAGCTTGTCCACGTTTATGCAGGTGTTAATCGATCCGAACGAGTTTTTGATTGTACAAGACAAGATGTTCGCCAGCTTCAATAATGTAAAAACGGATTTGTTGATCACAAGCTATGTGTTGGTCATCGTGATTGCGATTTACTTCTGGCGTTACATCAAGTATCTGGATGTATTATCGCTCGGCCGGGATCAGGCGATCAATCTGGGGATTCCCTATGATTTTGTCATCAAGCGATTCCTCATCGTGATTGCGATTCTCGTCTCCATTGCGACAGCTTTGGTCGGACCGATTACCTTCCTCGGACTGTTGGTTGCGAATCTCGCCCATCAGTTTATGAAAACCTATCAGCATAAATATTTGCTGGCAGGCTCGGCATTAATCAGTGTGATTGCTCTAGTTGGCGGTTTGTTGATTGTGAAGCACGTATTCACGTTTTCTACAACACTCAGTGTCATTGTCAACTTTATTGGTGGGGTTTACTTCATCTATCTTCTGTTAAAGGAGAATAAAGCGTGATAGAAGTACGGAATGTCTCAAAACAGTATGGTAGCAAATATGTCGTGGAAGACGTCTCTGTGAAAATTGCCAAGGGAAAAATCACGTCCTTTATCGGACCCAATGGGGCCGGAAAGAGCACCCTGCTGTCCATGATTAGTCGTCTTTTGAAAAAGGACCAAGGTGAGGTTTACATCGAGGGTCAGGAGATTGGCCAGGTAAAGAGCAGTGAGCTGGCCAAAAAAATATCGATTCTCAAGCAATCAAACCACATTACGGTGCGGTTGACGATTCGCGAGTTGGTCAGCTTTGGTCGCTTCCCGTATTCACAGGGGAATTTGACAAAAGAGGATTGGAAGCATGTGGATGATGCCATCCGTTATTTGGAACTTACGGACATTCAGCACAAGTATCTCGACCAGTTGAGTGGTGGTCAACGCCAGCGTGCGTACATCGCTATGGTCGTCGCTCAAAATACAGACTACGTCCTTCTGGATGAGCCGCTTAACAATTTGGATATGAAGCATTCCGTTCAGATTATGAAGGTACTGCGACGACTGGTAGACGAAATGGGTAAAACGGTTGTCATCGTTATTCATGACATCAACTTTGCCTCTGTCTATTCGGACTATATTGTCGCTCTCAAAGACGGCAAGGTCGTAAAAGAAGGGACCACAGACGAGATCATTACTCGATCTACGCTAAAAGATGTCTATGACATGGATATCCAGATTGAAGACATTGACGAGAACAAAATATGCGTCTATTTCGCGTAAGAACTATTTTCCTATCGTTAAAATTTTGATGGCCTGCAAGGGGGTTTCATCAGCAAGCTATCAATAATTTTATATACTTTTAAATTCTATATAGAGGTGAGAGAAGTGAACAAAAAACTACTCATGCTGTTTATGGCAGTACTGATGGCTGTATTCACAGCTGCATGCGGCTCCAATAATGCTGCACCTTCAACTCCAGCGACAGATGCGACAAAAGCACCTGAAGCTGCACAAACATCCGAAGAAATTACAATCAAGCATAAATTGGGTGAAGCAAAACTGAAAAAGAATCCAAAAACCGTTGTTTCTTTTGACTACGGTGTCCTGGATTCCTTGGATAAATTGGGTATCGAAGTAGCAGGTGTTGCTCAGTCTTCCAACATTCCTCCGTACCTGGAAAAGTTCAAAGATGCAAAGTACACAAACGTTGGTGGTTTGAAAGAACCAGACTTTGAGAAAATCAACGCAATGAAGCCAGATGTGATCTTCATCTCCGGTCGTCAACAGCCTGCATATGAAGAGCTGAACAAAATCGCTCCAACCATCTTCATGGGTGTAGACAACGAGAATTACATGGAATCCTTCAAAGAGAACATGAAAACATTGGGTACCATCTTCGGGAAAGAAGCACAAGTAGACGAAGAGCTGGCAAAAATTGATGCGTCTATCAAGCAAGTGAATGAAAAAGCAACAGCTAGCGGTAAAAATGCATTGATCGTATTGGTGAACGAAGGTAAGCTGAGCGCGTATGGTCCTGGATCTCGTTTTGGCATTATTCACAAGGAGTTGGGTATCACTCCTGTAGATAAAGACATTAAAGTCGAAGGACATGGTCAAAGCGTATCCTCCGAATACATCGTTGAAAAAGATCCGGACTACCTGTTTGTTGTAGACCGCGGTGTTGTGAACAAGAACCAAGACGCTTCTGCTTCTGCAAAACAAACGATCGAAAACGACCTGATCAAAAACACCAAAGCATTTAAAAATGGCAACATCATTTATCTCGATGCGAACTACTGGTATCTCTCCGGTGGTGGATTGGTTTCCACTGGCAGCATGGCAGATGAAGTTCTGAAAGAAGTTAAGTGGTAAGAGGCTAGAAAAAGAAGTGGCGACAGCCGAGGGGATTAAGATATCCCTGGGCTGTCGCCTTTTCATTTTTTATAACGTACTGATTTACACCCGGGGCTCCCGTTTTGCAAACTCCTGTAACATCCCTCTTATTTGTTCTACCAATAAAGCGGGTGCTTTCTTTGGTGAACCAGAGTCGAACGGTGGCTGGGGATCGTATTCCAAAATCAACTGAACTCCTTTACTCATATCTTCTCCCAATTCCCATGCAACTAATTGGAGGGCCATGTCGATACCAGAGGAAACACCGGCCGCTGTAACGATTTTGCCCTGACGAACGACTCTTTCCTCTGCTGGAGTGGTTCCGAGAGATTGGAGCAGCTCGAAGGACCCCCAATGAGTGGTGGCTACGGCACCATGTAACAAGCCTGCGGCACTCAAGATCAGAGAGCCATTGCAAACAGACGTAGTCCATTTCGTTGTTTCATGTATTTCGCGAATCCACTGTAGAGTTTCTTCGTCATTCATAGGGGTTTTATAATTGGGCGGACTGCAACCGGGAACAACAAGAATATCAGCGGAAGTAACTTCAGCAAAACTGTAATCGGCATGTAAATAACCCATATGGGAGTCAAGCTTGATTAACCCTTTTTTCTTAGCGACAAACTTCACTTCACATTTCAGCGTAGCAGCGAATACATCGTATGGACCAATTGCATCTAACGCAGTGATGCCATCGAAAAGCAAGATTGCAACCTTCATGATGATCTCTCCTTTGGAATGGGATATTTTTCTTGCAAACAAACTCTGACATACATATACAGGGTATATGTATGTCAGAGTTGTGACTAACTGTAAGGTTTTCTAAGCTCGTGTAACAAAGAGAGATAGACAGTAGGGATAGCAAAAAGCCGGTTACACCGTAAAACGTGGTGAAAACCGGCTTTTTGTAGCGGAATCTAACAATTATCTGGCTCCAACCAGCTTGCGCTCTTCCGAGTAAACAAGTTGGGTCGCGTTTTCGTTTGGTTGCTTTTGATCCAAAGCATGAGACAGCTCATAAGGGAGGCAGAGCGGTACACCCGTGCGAGGATCAATCAAGATGTCTGCTTCGATGTTGAATACCTTGCGCAGCATCTCAGGTGTCATGACCTCAGCAGGGCTTCCCTCAGCGACAACGGTACCGCGAGAGATTGCAACCATGTGCTGTGCATAACGGGTTGCGTGGTTCAAATCGTGGACGACCATGACGATCGTACGATTCTCTTCGTCATTCAGCTTTTGCAGCAGCTTGAGAACCTCCAGTTGGTGAGCCATATCCAGGAAGGTTGTAGGCTCATCAAGGAACAGGATGTCTGTTCCTTGCGCCAGAGCCATCGCAATCCAGGCGCGCTGGCGCTGACCGCCGGATAGCTGGTCAACCGGACGATCATGGAAATCTGCCATGCCGGTCATGGAGATAGCCCAGTTTACGATCTCTTTGTCTTCCTTAGTCAAGGAGCCGAAGCCTTTTTGATGGGGGAAGCGGCCATAGGTAACGAGCTCAGACACGGTCAAGCCATCGGGTGCGGTTGGGTTTTGCGGCAAAATCGCCAGTTGCTTGGCGACTTCCTTGGTCGATTGCTGATGGATCGATTTACCGTCCAAAAATACTTGTCCGCCGGTTGGTTTCATAATCCGGGCGAGAGTTTTGAGGATCGTCGATTTACCAGAACCATTTGCACCGACCAGGGCAGTGATTTTTCCAGAAGGAATACTGATGTTCAAGTCTTTGACAATGGAAAGCTCACCGTATCCGATGTCCAGCTTTTGCGTGTATAGGCGCTCCACAATGGGCCAACTCCTTTTTAAACAAAGTATGTACCTGTAAAGAGGTTGTTCAAAAAGTCGTCTTTTGATCACGAAGTAGTCCTGAGAAGTGTATTCGACATCGAAATTGGCGTTCACCTTCGAAGTCCGGTGCTCATGTAGGTTCCCTACACTCCGCTCCTCCTTCTTCAGGTTCCCGCCACTTTCTCGGTGCTGAAAAGACGACTTTTTGAACACGGATTATAATCAATCGTAGTAATGATAATCATTTTCACTAAGGTAAAGTATATAACGGAACGAGGTCAAATTCAATATGTAAAAAGCCAACCTGCTCACATGCGTGAACAAATTGGCCTTGGGTTAACAAATGATGATCCAGTGTTAGTAGGTGATATGAGCGATGATCCCTTGTTCGTCGTCCAATATCAGCTCGATACCGGCGGAATAAGGGTTGCGCTGCATCTGGGTCTCCAGGTAGTAGCGAATCGCTTCAATCATATTCATCTCGATGAAGACTTGTTGGCGATCCATCCAGTGTACTTCAGCAGAAAAGCCGTATTCTTCGTCCCACATCAGCTCGACGGAGATGTCTTGCGGCTTCAACTGCTTTTTGTAAGCTGCGTGAATACAGATCGCATTAATGATATCTTGTTCGGAAAATGTTATCTTTTCCATGCGTTCAGTTCCTGCTCTTTCTCACGCTTGGTTTTGAAGTAGACGATCACTTTGCGGATCAGGATAATCACAGCGAGGATCGCCATCAGGTTGATCATGAAGCCAAGGATGGAGCCCAGGATACCCATGTCAGCGAACAGGGTTCCGAACAGCAAACCAGCCAGACCACCAATCATGAGACCTTTCATGAATCCGCCGCTTTTGCTTGCTGTAGCAGCAGGAGTTGTGGTTGTACCTTTATTTGTTGAAGCATTTACATTCGAATCGGCTTTGTTAGGCGTTTGCGTGTTCGTAGGAGCCGTATTAGAGTTGAAGGATTTTTTCCCGGACTTATAGCCTTTCGCGTCGGCGTGATCAATGAATCCTCCGGCTGGAGCGAGTACGAGCATTACGGCAACCAACATCATGATGAGTTTTTTCATGTTATTTGAGTAGCCCCTCTCATTTAAATGACTTGTATATATAAGTCTACATGAATATTGAGCGAAATTCCAACGAACTTTCAGTGACGATCCGTCTAAATACCTACAAAAAAGCCCCTGACAAGCGATCTCGTCAGGGGTTCTTCAATTTACGCGCTCTTTTTCAGTTTTCGGGCTGCCCAGTTGCCTAATGATTGAATGAGCTGGACCAGGACGACGAGGATAACCACAGTAATGATCATGACTTCGATGTCCCATTGCTGGTAGCCGTAGCGCAAGGCGAGATCGCCCAGTCCGCCGGCACCGACTGCTCCGGCCATTGCAGTAGCACCAATCAAACCGATGGTCGCGATCGTCAGGCAGAGGACGATGCCAGGCCTTGCTTCACGCAGCATGATGCGAAAAATAATCTGCGTCCGGGATGCACCCATTGCCTGATACGCTTCGATAACGCCACGATCTACGTCATGCAGGGCCGTTTCCATCAGGCGTGAGATGTAAGGCGCAGTATAGACAATGAGCGGCACAATTGCTCCTTCAATCCCAATCGAAGTGCCCACAATCAACTCCGTAAAAGGAATGATCGCAACCATCAGGATAATAAAAGGCAGCGAACGCACAATGTTGATGATCGTATTCAGGGTGTGGTAGATGATTTTGTTCGGGAAAAGGTGGTTCGCCTGTGTGATGACCAACAAAATCCCGAGCGGAATCCCGATCAGTGTCGCAATGAACAACGAAAACCCAACCATGATGACAGTTTCTTGCAGCGATTGCCCGAATACCGGAGTCATTTCAATCAAACGCTCCATTAGCTCCGCACCTCCTCTGGTGACACAATATCTACGCGGTAGACGGATTCGCGCAAGAAGCGAATGCCATCCTGAATGGCCTGGTCTTCACCAGAAATGTGCAAAAGCAAAATGCCGAGCGCCGTACCTTTTATGGTTGTAATCGAGCCGTACAATAAATTGGTGCTAATCGGAAAACGTGCAGACAGTGTTCCCAGAACAGGATCGAGAGCAGCATCCCCGCGAAAGGCAACGCGAACAATTTTGGAAACGGGTCCGGTTTCTTTTATCTTGGACAAAATCTCCTGTGGTACCTGATCGTCAAAAACCGTTTTGATAAAATTACGGGTCGTTTGCTCTTGCGGATTGCTGAAAACATCCAGAACAGAGCCTTGCTCGATGACGACGCCATTTTCCATGATGGCTACCTGGTCGCAGATTTTCTTGATGACCTGCATTTCATGGGTAATGAGTACGATGGTTAGGTTAAACTTTCGATTGATGTCGAGCAACAGCTCCAGAATCGATTCAGTCGTCTGCGGGTCGAGAGCGGAAGTTGCTTCGTCACAGAGCAGGATTTCCGGATCAGTCGCAAGCGCACGAGCGATCCCCACCCGTTGCTTTTGTCCACCGGATAGCTGAGAAGGATAAGCATGTGCTTTATCAGACAAGCCAACCAAGCCGAGAAGGTCTTCTACCTTGCGCTTAATGACATCTTTGGGGACGCGATTCATCCGCAAGATTTCCGCCACATTGTCAAAGACATTATAGGAAGAGAGCAGATTGAAGTGCTGAAAAATAATCCCGATCTTTTTGCGAGCTTGCCGCAGCTCTTTTTCCTTGAGGGTCAGCATGTTCTGGCCATTGACGATCACAGAACCGCTAGTCGGCTTCTCCAACAGGTTGATGGTACGGAGCAGGGTACTTTTTCCCGCTCCGCTAAAACCGATAACCCCGTAAATCTGCCCTTTTTCCACCTGCAAGGATACGCCCTTCAATGCTTCTACCTGCTTGTTTCCTACTTGATACGACTTATGAATATCGGTTAGCTGTATCATAACGAGTTCTCCTTGTTGTTCTTGATGTTCCTGGCGTCGATCTTACCAGGACGGCAGTACAGCTCCTTCAAAACGTTCGTCGATGAATTTTTTCACTTCTTCCGAACGGTAGATGTCCACCAGCTTTTTGACAGCGGGGTTGTCCTTATTGGTTTCATTGACTGCCAAGATGTTCACGTATGGAGAGTCAGCCGTCTCAGCGAAGATCGCATCTTTTTTCGGGGTGTACCCAGCTTCCATCGCGAAGTTCGTATTAATCGAAGCGACCTCCACATTTTTCAGCGAGCGTGCCAGGAAAGCAGCCTCCAGCTCTTTGAATTGCAAATTTTTTGGATTTTCTACGATATCCAGTGGTGTTGCGTTGTCGCCCACGCCATCCTTTAGCTTAATCAAGCCAGCAGCCTGATAGAGCAAGAGGGCGCGTGCTCGGTTGGTCGGATCGTTTTGGATGCCGACAACACCGCCAGCCGGGATGTCCTCGACTTTTTTATGCTTGGTGGAGTACAGGCCCATCGGGTACGTCACGGTTTTTCCGACCTCGACGATCTTTGTTTTGTGATCTTGATTAAACTTCGCCAAGAACGGAATGGTTTGGAAGCTGTTAACATCGAGATTTCCTTTATCGAGAGCTTGATTCGGCTGTACGTAATCGTTGAAAACGACGACTTCGACATCGAGTCCTTTGTCTTTGGCGACTTCCTTTACTTTGTTGAGAATCTCTTCGTGCGGGCCGCCAGTGACACCCACTTTGAGTGAGGTTTGTTCAGCAGCAGTGCCGCCGTTAGCAGGCGCAGCTTCCTGTTTACCGCCGCAAGCCGTTACGAGCGATGCAGCGAGCAGTAGTGTAGTGAGCAGTAGACCAGTCTTTTTCATGAAAATACCCCTTTTCTCTGGATGTAAGATGTAATAAAAAAAGCCTCTTCCGACAGAAGAGGCTGGGACTGCGCGTATGTAAATACACGGCAACAATACCTCTCTTATCTGTCGGAATAAATTCCGCTGGATTTGGCACCGTATCGTTTGCGATAGGTTGCCGAGGTGTCATAGGGCCAGTCCCTCAACCTCTCTTCATAAGAGAATGTGCTATGAAATTATCATTCCAAACATTGTTGTTAATTCTTATTTGGATAGTTGGATTATAACGACTGATTTTTTACGTGTCAACTGTTTTTGCAAACGAATGACTTGGTGGAAAAATGTGAAATTGATCTAAATACGAATATTCTATTGAAGAATCCGAAAATCATTTGTATAATGAGAGCGAATGAACCCGATACCAGCTATCGCAGGTGATGACATGACTCTAGTGGACTCCAATGAAACCAGAAAAAAGCTGTCTGCCATCTATAATGAGATAGCAAAAGAGTTGTTCGGATTTGGAACGACTTTGCTCCGAGTCACGATTGAAAATCAGATGATTACGTTCCAAGCCAAGCATCGCCGCTCTCCGCGCTCACAAGCGTTGGAAGGAGAAGCGCCGGCTCTCAAGCTCGAAGTCGATTTTCGGATGTCCCTTCTTTATAAGAAGAAACTGCGAGAACGACTGGAGGAAGAGATGGGATTGCCGTTGGAAGCCGTGCTGCGGGACTATGATGCGCCTACGCAGTGGGCGATCACGAATGTTATTTTAGCTGAATCAGAACTGAATACCTGACGCAATCGTTCGGATTTTCTCTTTTGATCTATCTTAAGGGGAGACCGTAGACTTTGCGTAAAAACGGGTGTCACTTCTCTTTGTTTACGAAGAAAAGTGCTCTTGTTTAGAATGATACGTTCTAATCAAGGGTACTTTTCTTTTTATTGTATCACCATATTTTGTCATCAAATGAACCCAACTGGAGGAGAATTACGATGAAAAAATTACTTGCTGGAATCCTGTCTTTTTCAATGATGTCACTGGCTCTCGCTGGCTGTGGCAGCAATGATCAACCACAAGCGGGAGGGGCTGGAGGCGAAGCCAAGGGTGAGCCACAAAAGCTGGTCATCTCCACATGGGGCTTCTCCGAAGACTTTTTCCGCAAAGAAGTATATGAGCCATTTGAAAAAGAACATAACGTGAAAATCGTGCTGGAAATCGGGAACAATGCAGAGCGCCTGAACAAAATTCGCCAAGGAAGCTCCGATGTAGACTTGATCTACCTCTCTGACTACTATGCACAGCAAGGGATTGAGAGTGGCGCATTTGAAAAAATCGACCGCAGCCGCATCCCGAACCTGGATCAAATCTACGACATTGCCAAAGCACCACTGGGCGAGGAGTACGGTCCAGCTTACACGATTGGTCAATTCGGGATTGCCTACAATCCAAAGCTCGTGAAAACCGAGATCAAGGATTGGAAAGACCTGTGGAACCCAGAGCTGGCGGGCAAGCTGACACTGCCAAGCATTACGTCCACAACTGGCCCGATGGTTCTCGACAGTGCTTCCCAGACAGCGGGCAACAAGGAATTTAACGAAGATCAAGCCTTCGCGAAAATGAAAGAAGTCAACCAAAGTGTAGTGAAGTTCTACGATAAGACCTCTGAATACGTGAATATGTTTGGACAAGAAGAAATCGGCGTAGGACCGATCATGGAAATGTACTTCAAAGACATCAAGGCCGCTGTTCCAGAAGCTGTTTTCGTACAACCTGCAAGCGGTGGATATGCGGTCATGAATACGGTTAACATCGTAAAAGGCTCGAAAAACAAAGCACTGGCTGAAGACTTCATCAACTACCAACTGAGCAAGGAAGTTCAGGAAAAAACAGCAAAAGCAAAAATCGATTCCCCTGTAAACAAAACGGTTCAACTGACAGAAGAAGAGGCAAAAGGCGTAACGTACGGGGAAGAAACCGTAAGCAAGCTGAAAATGCTGGACATGAAATTCGTTAACGAGCACTCCAAAGCATGGATTGACCGTTGGAACCGTGAAATCACGCAATAACGCAATAACGAACGTTAGAAAAACAAGGGCGAGGGTATAGACAATTTCGGATATACCCTCGTTTTCGTGAGGAGGACCACTCGTGCAAAAGATCATTCTTGACGTAGATACGGGCATTGATGATGCGCTTGGCATTATTCTCGCTGTGAAGAGCGGGCAATTCGATTTGGTGGGCATCACTACGGTGAATGGCAACGTGTCGTTGCGAAAAGCTACAGAAAACACGTGCAAAATTCTCGATTTCTTGCAAGTCGGCGAGCAAATCCCTGTTGTCTGTGGAGCATCTGAACCACTGTTGCGGCCGTTGTTTTTCGAGCATGCCGTACATGGTGAGGATGGCTTGGGAGGTGCTCTGGCCGGCGTTCCGATGTACAAGAAGCCGACTGCTGGCTTTGCTCCTGATTTCATCGTGGAAAACGTACTCGCGCATTCCGGCGAGATTACGCTCATCATGACGGGGCCGTTGACCAATTTGGCGCTGGCGGTGAAAAAATGCCCGGAGCTCGTCCAACACGTCAAGGAAGTCATTTTCATGGGTGGAGTGGTCCGCGAGCATGGCAATGTGACGCCAGTTGCGGAGTATAACATGTACGTCGATCCAGAGGCGGCCAAGGTTGTGTTTCATGCCGGATTCCCGCAATTGACGCTGGTTGGACTGGATGTGACGCGAAGAGTGCTCCTGAACGAGGAGCATATTCGCGAGCTAGGAGATACACCGATGGGCGAGTACGTAAGACAGAGTACGTCTGATTACCTTCATCGCTATTTTCAGCGAAATGGCATTTATGCGTGCGCCATGCATGATCCATTGGCTGTCGCAGTCGCACTCGATCCGAAGCTAGTGAAGATGCAGAAGCTGTATGTAGATATCGAAACGAGAAGTGAGTTGTGTGATGGGCAAACGGTTTGCGACTTTCAAAACCGCCTGAAAAAAGAACCGAACATAAACGTCTGTCTGGACGTAGATGCAGATGCGTTCTTTGCGCGTTTTCTCGGCGCATTGAAAGCCTGACGATACCGTGAACAGGAGTTAATCAGATGAGAAAAACGGGTCTTTATTTATTGCTGTTGCCGGGTGTGCTGTTTTTGACGCTGTTCATGGTCATTCCAATCGTGATGACGATCGCGTCCACCTTTTATCAAGATGGTAGCTTTACGATCCAGGGCTATCTCCAATTTCTGACCGACGCGTACTTCCTGAAAATTATGCTGACGACGCTGCAAGTCAGTCTGGTCACGACGATTGCGTGTGTCCTGATTGGTTTTCCTGCTGCGTACTACATTTCCAAGCTGGGCCCACGTAAAAAGGGTATCTTGCTGGCATTGGCGATTTTTCCTTTGCTGACCAGTTCTGTCGTGCGGTCGTTCTCTTGGATGATTATTCTCGGAAAAAAGGGCTTATTGAACAGCTCGCTGCTTGCAATCGGGCTAATTGATAAGCCGTTGGAAATATTGTATACGCCGACTGCGATGATGATTGGTTTGATTCATCTGTTCCTGCCGCTGATCATTATTACGCTGGTAGGGGTGATGGAAAACATCGACCCAGATTTGCTGAAGGCGGCGGAAAGCTTGGGTGCTTCCAAGTTGACAGCCTTCTGGAAGGTCATTGTGCCACTTAGTGTACCGGGACTTATCATTGGTAGCATTCTGGTGTTTGTCGGAAGCTTGACCGCCTACACCACGCCTGCCCTGCTAGGTGGAAAACAGCGGGTCATCTCTACGTTCCTGTATCAAAATGCGATTACGCTCAATGATTGGCATTTGGCATCTGTCATTGCCACGATCATGATTGTCATTACATTTGTCGTCATCTATTTCATGAACAAGCTGGCGACCAAATTAAATCCGAAGGGGTAGAAGCTATGCAGGAGAAAAATCGCGGGTTGGCCCTGTTTACCTCTCTCGTCTTTCTGTTTTTGCTAGGGCCGCTCATTATCATTTCTTTTACGTCGTTTGAGCCGGGAAGCGTCTTGAAGTTTCCGCCGGAGGGCTTTTCCTGGCGGTGGTACGAAAACATTTTCGAGGTAGAAATGTTCATGACGACCTTCAAGACGTCGATGTTCGTTTCCTTGCTCGGGAATCTCTTGGCGCTCTTGTTAGGGATTCCGGCAGCTTATGCGCTCAGTCGCTTTGATTTTCGCGGCAAGGGCATCTTGAATGGCATTTTCATCTCACCTGTCCTGATTCCGGGTATCGTGATGGGCTTTGCCATGCTGAAATACGTCATTGTCGTATATCATTTGCCGATTTATGCGGGACTTCTCGTCGGTCATACGGTGCTGATGCTTCCGTTTATTATTCGCGTCATTGCATCTTCCTTGTCTAACTTTGACTTCGCCATTGAAGAAGCGGCTTTAAGCCTTGGGGCAGGACGTCTCGAAACCTTTTTTAAAGTCGTCTTGCCGAATATTCGCTCTGGGATTATTGCTGCGATTCTGATCGCTTTTCTGGAGTCGTTCAACAACGTAGATATCTCTGTTTTCATGACAGGACCAGGGGTAAGCACGCTGCCGATC
The DNA here is from genome assembly GCF_001039275.2 of Brevibacillus brevis. NCBI lineage: Bacteria > Bacillati > Bacillota > Bacilli > Caryophanales > Paenibacillaceae > Brevibacillus > Brevibacillus brevis. The sequence goes on along the minus strand of NZ_CP030117.1, from coordinate 6,156,897 downwards.
CAGATGCTGACGTACGTAGAAAACAACTTCGATCCGACGATCGCCGCGATTTCCGTGCTGCTCATGATTCTTACGGCTATTCTCATGTTCATCATTGAACGTCTGATGGGGCTTTCCTACTTTACAAAACGATAACGGAGGCATCAACTCATGGCATTGCTCACGCTGGAAAACGTATCGGTTGCCTATGACAATCAATATATTTTGCAAAACTTCAATCTCAATATCGAAAAAGGACAGCTCATCTCTTTGCTCGGTCCAAGTGGTTGCGGAAAGACGACGACACTCCGACTGATTGCGGGTTTTCTGGAAGCAAAAGATGGCCGGTTCATGTTTGACGGAAAAGATTATACGCGCGTTCCGGTCAACAAGCGCAACTTCGGGTTTGTGTTCCAGAGCTATGCGCTGTTTCCACACCTTTCAGTTTTCGATAACGTGGCGTTCGGTTTGCGCCTGCGCAAGGTCAATGAAACAGAGGTAAAGAACCGGGTGCAGCAAATCCTCGAAGTCGTGAGTCTCGGCGGCTATGAAAAGCGTTTCCCGAAGGAGCTGTCTGGTGGTCAAAGACAGCGCGTGGCGATTGCTCGTGCACTGGTGATTCAGCCTGACCTGCTGCTGTTCGATGAGCCGCTCAGTAACCTCGATGCCAACCTGCGGATCAACATGCGCGTAGAAATCCGTCGCATTCAGCAGGAGCTGGGAATTACGACTGTGTACGTATCGCATGACCAGGAGGAGTGCTTCTCCATCTCGGATCAGGTGGCGATCATGAACAAGGGTGTGATCGAGCAGCTCGACGATCCAGCCACGATTTTCAAATATCCGAAGACGGAGTTCATCGCTCGCTTTATTGGTTTTACCAACTTTATCGACTTCGCAGAGCGCAACGAGCAGAACGGAGAAATCGGCCTGCGCGTCGGTGACCATCATTTTACCGCGTCCAAAAATCCGGGAACGGCGAATCCGTCCGGCAAAAAATGTGCAATGCGACCAGATGACCTCCTCGTGACGACAGAAGAGAGCGCCGAGCCGGGAATGAACCGTTTGCGCGGAACAGTAAAGGTAAGCACGTTTTTGGGACGCAGCTATCAATATGTCGTGGAAACAGAGCTGGGCGACTTCACGGTCAATCAAGAGATGGAGACGCCGTACAAGACTGGCCTAAACGTCAATCTGCTGTTTCCAAAAGACAAAGTGGTACTCGTGGACTAAAGACAGGAGGTTATTTTCGTGAAGGTCGATTTGTTGATTCAAGACGTCCAAGTGTTTAACAGTTATTTTAAAAAGTTCATCAAAGGAAACGTCGCTGTTTTGGATGAACGATTCTTCTATATTGGTGAGCGGAGTACGGAAACATTTGAAGCTGCCGAGATCGTGGACGGACAAGGCCGCTACATGATTCCTGGTCTGGTCGATATTCACTTGCATATTGAGAGCACGATGGTGACGCCGGAGACCTTTTCCTTTGGCTTGATTCAAAACGGAGTGACGACGATCGTACCGGAGCCGCATGAGATGGCCAATGTGTTCGGAATCGAAGGGATCAAAGAGATGATTCGCGCGAGCCGTGATTGTGTCGTTGATATGCTGTACGCGATCCCGAGCTCCGTACCAGCTACTTCGATGGAAACGACTGGTGGGTCTGTCGAGATTGCAGACATGGATGAGCTCTTGCGTTCTGAAGAGATCATTTGCCTCGGCGAAATTATGAACTACGTAGACATCATCAAGGACCCTGACTGCAAGACGAATCGCATCCTGGAGCATATCCGCAAGACGTATCCAAAGCTCGTCATCGAGGGACATGTTCCGAAATTGCTTGATTTGGACCTGCATCGTGTCATTTATGCGGGAGTGGACTCCGATCATACGCACCAGACGCGTGAGGGCATGGAAGCGAGAATTGCAGCGGGCATGTTTCTGGAGATTCAAGAAAAATCGATGACGGAAGAAGTCATGGACTTTTTTGTAAAGGAAGATGTTTCTGAGCATTTTTGCTTCGTGACGGATGATGTGATGACCGATTCTTTGGTCAATCGTGGACATTTGAACCATATCGTGAAAAAAGCCATTCAAATGGGCATGCAGCCAGAGCGCGCCATCTACGCGAGTACATTTACCCCAGCCAGACGTATGAACATGAAGGATCGAGGGGCGATTGCTCCTGGCAAAATAGCAGATTTCCTGTTGTTGTCTGATCTGCATGAACTCAAGATCGAACGCGTCTATAAAAATGGGAAGAAAGCTTTCGACGTCAAGGAAGAGTACCGACAAGTAGTCAAAGAAAAGCAGTTTCCTGCGCATTTTTATGAGAGCATCAAGCTATCGCCGCTTACAGAGCAAGACTTCCACGTCACAGTAGATGTGCCGGACAATCGCTATCCATGCCGGGTCATGCTCGTGCAAAACGGTTCTACTTTTACAGAGGATCACCGTGGAATCGCTGAGGTGCGGGAAGGACAACTCTTGTGGGAGGAGAGCCCGTACGGCTTGATCGCCGTCTTTGAACGCTATGGCAAAAACGGCAATCGCGGTTATGGCTTGATCAGCGGGGATACGATCAAGCGAGGTGCAGTAGCCACCAGCTATTCGCATGACAACCACAATCTCTTGGTTGTCGGACACAATCCGCACGATATGATGGTCGCAGCCAATGAAGTCATCCGCAACCAGGGCGGGTTTTACGTGGTCGAGGATGGCAAGGTGATCGCGAGCCTTCATTTGCCAGTTGGAGGCATTTTGACAGAGGAACCATTGGAAAAGACGGCAAAGGAAGTCGAACAACTTCGCCGTGCCATGGAGTCGCTCGGTTACAACCACTACAACCCGATCATGTCGATCAGCACCCATTCCTTACCGGTCAGTCCAGCCTTGAAGCTGACGGATCTGGGGTTGATTGATGTAAATGACGGGAAAATAGTTCCGTTGCTCTTGATGTGATAAAAGTTGCTTGCTGAGAATATTATTTTCGGCAGGCAACTTTTTTTGATCAAAAAGTCCCGAAAGAAGCATATAAATTTTCATGCATAGGTATACACTCCTGATCATCTCCCTATTTTCTGACTGGAATTCAGGTATTTGGTAGGTTTTGGTTTAGGTATTCAGAATCTGTAATACTGGAAAAATTTTCTGTAACATGGTATTCGATCCTAATCCAGAAAAGAGGAGATAAATAAATGGATAACGTAGGGTTGAGAAACAAACTGTTCAGTAAAGGGCTGTCGCTTTTGTTCATGCTGGCAATGATGCTGGTGGCAGGCGCAGCTACACTCGTGTTCGCTGAGAAAGCCTCGGCTCACGGGTACATCGAATCGCCAGCGAGTCGCTCTTACTTGTGTAAGACGGGGCAAAACACAGGCTGCGGTCAAATCCAGTGGGAACCGCAAAGCGTGGAGGGCATTGGGTCGTTCCCGCAATCTGGTCCTGCCGATGGTGAATTTACCGGTGCAGGCCGCTATCCTGAGCTTTACACACAAACAGCAGATCGCTGGACCAAGGTTACCTTGCAGGGTGGACAAAATGCGTTTACTTGGAATCTGACAGCCCCGCATAGTACAGCGGAGTGGAAATATTACATCACGAAAAAAGATTGGAATCCTAACAAGCCGCTTGCCCGAGCGGATCTGGAACTGTTTTGCTCGTTCCAGGATGGAGGGAAAAGACCACCATACACGGTAACGCATTCGTGCAATGTACCGACAGATCGCAGCGGTTACCACATTATTTTGGGTGTTTGGGAAATTGCTGATACGGGCATGGCCTTTTACCAGGCGATTGACGTGAATTTGACTAACGCTGGAACAGGCGTTGTAGAACAGCCTACTGTTCCAGGCAATGTGACTTCCGTATCGCAAACAGCTACGAGCATTGAGCTTGGCTGGACCAAATCCGTGGCAACTGACGGAATCAAACAGTACGACGTGTATCGCGATGGCAAATTAATCGCATCTACCAAAGAAACAGCATACACGGACAAAGATTTGACGCCTGCTACAGCTTATAGCTACACCGTTGTGGCAGTCGATGGCACAGGGAAAGAGTCTAACGCTAGCAAAGCACTAACTGTTCGCACAAAAGCAGAAGATATCGTGGATACAGAAGCACCGACGGCACCAGCGGGAATCATGACTCACCATCCAACGGAGACAGAAATCGACCTCATGTGGAGTCCTTCCCGTGACAATGTTGGTGTGGTGAAATACGAGATTTACCGTGATGGCTCCCACGTAGGAACAGTTGAAAAGCCTTCCTTTGTCGATAAAGGATTAACAGCAGGAACATCTTATACGTATACGATCAAAGCAGTTGATGCCGCAGGAAACATTTCCGAAGAGAGCGCACCTTTTGCTGCAAGCACAACGGAGAAAAAACCTGAAGTACCAGGTGAAATCGCCGATTGGGATTCCACTGCTGTGTATGTACAGGGCGATCGGGTCTTGTATGATGGACTGGAATTCGTAGCAAAATGGTGGGTAACTGGAGAACAGCCAGACCGTTCCGATGCGTGGAAGCTGGTGAGCGTTGTCGTACTGTCGTGGGATTCCGGCAAAGCGTATGATGGCGGAGCGCAAGTGAACTTCGAAGACAAGGTTTATGAGGCGAAATGGTGGACCAAAGGCGAAGAGCCAGGGAAAGCCGATGTATGGAAGCTGGTTGAATAATGTTGCAAAGCCCGGGTGGTCTGCCTGGGCTTTGTTTGTGTAAGTGCAGCCACTATTTTGCCGATTTCTCCTTGTTTTGATATACTTATAATTTGAACGATAAGTCCATCTTATAAGGTTAGAAGGATATGAAAAATGAATGAAACCTATTCGCTAAATGAAAAATGGCGACAGTTTTTGGCTGTTTTGCTTCCGATCTTGATATCACAACTGGCGCTGTTTTCGATGACGTTCGCCGATACCATTATGTCTGGCCATGCCAGTCCGACAGATTTGGCGGGGGTAGCGATTGGGGCTAGTCTATGGACACCTGTTCAAGCAGGCTTGACGGGGATTCTGATGGCTGTCATGCCGATGGTTGCACAGATGGTTGGGGCAGGGAAACGAGATCAGGTGCCTTACACGGTTATGCAGGCCTTGTATTTGAGTGTGGGGATTGCGGTCGGTGTCATCATCGTCGGAGGTTTGGTACTTGATCCGATCCTGAACTGGATGCAATTGGAGCCTGAGGTACGCATGATTGCTCGCGGCTTCCTGCATGCAATCGCTATTGGAATTATTCCGATGTTTCTTTATACGGTGCTTCGTTGCTTTATCGACGCATTAGGACAGACACGGGTAACGATGTTCATTACCCTGCTTTCGTTGCCGATCAACGTCTTTTTGAACTACGCTCTTATCTTTGGTAACTTTGGCTTGCCTCGACTGGGCGGAATCGGTGCCGGGCTTGCATCTGGCATCACGTACTGGTGTATTTTGCTGATTACTCTGTTTGTCGTGAATCGCGTACACCCATTCGTTGAGTTCGGTTTGTTCTCCCAATTTCACCGGATCTCGATGAAAGCATGGAAAGAGCTACTGAAGCTGGGGCTGCCCATCGGATTTTCGATCTTTTGCGAGGTTAGCATTTTTGCGGCCGTCACTTTGTTCATGAGTGAATACAGTACGATTACGATTGCGGCGCATCAGGCAGCGATGAACTTCGCCTCATTCCTGTACATGGTGCCATTGAGCATATCCATGGCGTTGACGATTGTCGTTGGTTTTGAGGTTGGAGCCAAAAGGTACCGGGACGCAAAGCAGTACAGTTATTTGGGGATAGGTATCGCTCTTGGTATTGCCCTTTTGTTCGGAATCAGCTTGCTGATGTTTAGTGAACAGGTGGCTGGTTTTTACACGACCGACATTGAGGTGTTGGAGCTTGCCCAGCATTTCCTGATGTACTCGATCCTCTTCCTGATCTCTGATGCCGTCGCAGCACCTATTCAAGGTGTACTGCGCGGGTACAAGGATGTGACCGTTACCTTTATCGTTGCGCTGATATCTTATTGGGTGATTGGCTTGCCTTTGGGATACATTCTCGCGAAATTCACTTCGCTTGCAGCATTCGGATACTGGATTGGTCTGATTACGGGATTGGCTGCCGGCGCCATCTTCCTTTTTGGACGTCTGCTGTCGTTACAGAAACGCATGATTCGCAGCCATTCATAAGGAAACAGATAAGCGGAAAATCCCTGATGCGGGGGTTTTCCGCTTTTTGCATGAAGAATGAAAGCCCCGTTTACACTAGTTGAAAGACCAGATATACTTCTTATCATAGACGATGGAAGATAACCTGACATCAAAGCAGATGGGGGGAGAGGCTCATGTCACTCTCGGTATTCACGACATATGATTTTTTGCTAAAACTAGGAGTTGCACTATTTCTAGGCTTGATGATTGGTATGGATCGGCAGCTCAAGCACAAGCCGCTGGGTGTAAAGACCAGCATGGTTATTTCGGTTGCGAGCTGTCTCATTACGATTGTCTCGATTGAATCCGTGCATCGGTTCTCCTTGCCTGGACACACGAATATGGACCCTCTGCGCTTGGCTGCTCAAATTGTGAGCGGTGTAGGTTTCCTTGGGGCTGGTGTTATTCTACGCCGGAGTAATGATGTCATTTCGGGCTTGACCACAGCATCGATGGTCTGGGCGGCTTCTGGACTTGGGATTGCAGTAGGAGCAGGATTTTATTTTGAGGCAGTGACCGCGACGATCCTCATTATTTTGGCGATTAATTTGTTCCCGATTATTCTTCGCTTGATTGGTCCAGAATCACTCAGACAAAGAGATTTGTCAATCAAGATCGTAGTCGAAGGCGGGGGCGATTTGGATTTGGTGTTCAAGCAGATTAAGCACCTCGAACTGCAAGTGAAGCGGGTGAAGGTCAAAGACTTGGACAATAGTCTGCAAAAGCTGGAAATGATGATTACAGCTTCGGAAAATACGTACACGACCGATATTTACAGTTTGCTGAAAGCGGTAGATCATGTTGTTTCTGTAGAAGTAGAAAGCAGATAAAAAGGAATAATAGAAGACGGAGGCCATCAGGATTTGGCTTTCGTCTTTTTTAGTTGCTGTCGTGAGGGAAGAAGCGCATTTCCAGTCTACGCTTCGGCCTCCGCCCTGCTGAGGGTGAAGACTGTCCGCTTCGGAAAAAATGGCGGGAGCGCTTCAAACGTAGATATTTCGAAGAAGGATTCCATAAGTGAAGCTGAAATTCCCCGCCATTTTTTCCTACGCTGGGTCGGGCTCCAGAGGCGCTTGGACTGGAAATGCGCTTCTTCTACGCGGCTTTTTGTTAACTTTTTAGTGAACTCTCCCTGAATTACTTACAAAACGTTGTAAAAGCTCCTACTACACATAAGCTGTATGAAAGCACTGTCACATGTCTTCCCCCGACCCCAACCGTTGGAGGACAATATTTTTTTCATCGTTCCCGAAAAAACACTTCATCCCTTGATAACAAGAATGAAAATCATTATCATTTTAGTTAAGAAGAACTGCTTTATCCTTTTTTACATAAGTAAACGCTTGATAACGAGGAGGATGCGAGATGGAATTCAGAATTGAAAAGGACACGATTGGAGAAATCAAGGTTCCGGCGGATAAGCTGTGGGGCGCCCAAACACAACGCAGCTTCCAAAACTTTGAAATCGGCGAAGAAAAAATGCCACTTCCACTGATTCGCATGTTTGCCATCCTGAAAAAAAGTGCAGCACTGGCGAATCAAAAGCTGGGCAAGCTCGATAATGAAAAGGCAGAAGCGATTGTGGCGGCAGCAGATGAAGTGATCCAGGGAAAATGGGATGAGCATTTCCCACTGGTTGTCTGGCAAACGGGTAGTGGCACCCAATCCAATATGAACGTCAACGAAGTCATTGCTCATCGCGCTAACCAATTGCTGCAAGAGAAGGGCAGCTCGGCTCGCATCCATGCCAACGATGATGTGAACAAATCACAGAGCTCCAATGATACATTCCCGACAGCAATGCACATGGCTGGACTGGTCGCTATCGAGGAGCAAGTACTGCCTGCAATTAAGCTGTTACAAGCAACGCTGAAAGAAAAAAGCGAAGCCTATATGGATATCATCAAAATCGGTCGCACGCATTTGCAGGACGCGACTCCGCTGACGCTGGGCCAAGAATTCAGCGGTTGGGTACGCATGCTGGAAAAATCGGAAAAGATGATTAAGGAGAGCAATGAGTACCTGCGTGAGCTGGCGATTGGCGGTACAGCAGTAGGAACAGGCATCAATGCGCACCCGCGCTTCGGTGAAATGGTCGCAGCAGAAATCAGCAAGGAAACCAACCACCAATTCGTGACCGCAGAAAACAAGTTCCACGCGCTGACCAGCCATGACGAGCTCGTTCATGTACATGGTGCCCTGAAAGCACTGGCTGCGGATCTGATGAAAATCGCCAATGACGTAAGATGGCTGGCGAGCGGCCCACGTTGCGGAATCGGTGAACTTATCATTCCGGCGAACGAGCCAGGCAGCTCCATCATGCCAGGCAAGGTGAATCCGACCCAAAGCGAAGCGATGACGATGGTTGTATGCCAAGTGATGGGCAACGATGCTGCCATTGGCTTTGCTGCTAGCCAGGGGAACTTCGAGCTGAACGTGTTTAAGCCAGTGATCATCTACAATTTCCTGCAATCTGCAAGATTGTTGGCAGACGCGATGAAGTCCTTCAACGACAATTGTGCAGTAGGCATCGAGCCTGATCTGACAGTGATCAAAGAAAACCTGAACAACTCGTTGATGCTGGTGACGGCACTGAACCCGCATATCGGCTATGAAAATGCGGCTGCCGTAGCGAAGCTGGCTCACAAAGAAGGCATCACACTCAAGGAAGCGGCGATCAAGAGCAATTTGCTGACCGAAGAGCAATTCGATCAAGTCGTACGTCCTGAACAAATGATTCATCCAAAAGAATAGGATCTTCATAAACAAAACCGATGGTCCCGTGATTGTGGCCATCGGTTATTTTTTTGAGAACGATTACAGATGCGAACCGCCACTTGCATCAATTAATTGACCGGTTACCCAACGGCTGTCCGAGGAAGCGAGAAAGGCGGCAATATCCGCTACATCATCAGGCTCTCCCCATCTGTTAAAGGTGGAAAGTCCAGCAGCGTACTTCTGCCCATCCGGATTATTTTGCAGCGTGCCAGCATTCATCTCCGTGTTAATAATGCCCGGCAAGATCGCATTTACCGTAATATGACGGCTCCCCAGTTGTTTAGCCAGAGCTAGCGTCAGTGTGTTAACAGCCCCCTTCGATATACTGTAAGTGAACACACTTGGGGAAGCTGCACGAGTAACAAAGGATGAGAGATTGATGATACGGCCTTCCTCTCTTAAACGGGGCAAAGCTTGTTGGATCATAAAAAACGGTGCTTTGACATTGATGTTCATGACCTCGTCAAACGATTCCTCGGTAGCCTCTTCCAACGTTAAGATTTGTCCGATTCCAGCGTTATTGACGAGGATGTCAAAACGATGATCTCCTGTACGTTTCTGCAATGCTTCGTCCAATGTTGCATATAAATCGCGAATGCCGTCAAGGGTGCGCAAGTCCGCACCGATTGCGAAAGCTTGGCCTCCCGTTCGTTCAATTTCACGTACGACTGCTTCTGCTTCTTCTTGTCGTCTTCCATAGTGTACGACAACCAATGCGCCATCCTGTGCCAGACGTAATGCGATGCCACGACCAATCCCACGGCTTGCTCCGGTTACCAATGCCATTTTCCCTTTCAAATTACTCATGGTTTCATCTCCCTTGATTGAAATTCAAGTTAGTTATAACACAAGGGGATATTTGAAATATTGCTCTCTCATTCACTCGGTTGGTCTCGTGAACAGAATGGCGATAATGTTAGAGAACAATCACTTGCTTTACCTTTTCTTTAACAATTCTTGTTATAGTGATGCTATCTATATCTACCATGAACGAGGTCGGAGGTGTTTGTCCGTGAGGATTTTGATTGTAGATGACGACAAAGAGATTGTAGAGCTAATGGCGATATATTTGAGCAACGAAGGGTATGAGATCGAAAAGGCATTTGACGGTCTGGAAGCGATGGAGAGGCTGGAGCAGAAGCCCATTGATCTCGTTATTCTGGATGTCATGATGCCCAATCTGGATGGGCTGGAAGTTACCAAGCGAATACGAAAAAACTCGACCATCCCCATTCTTATGGCGAGTGCCAAAACGAATGATATGGACAAAATTTTGGGCTTGATGACGGGTGCAGACGATTACGTGGCGAAGCCGTTTAATCCGCTGGAAGTGATTGCGCGGGTCAAGTCTCTCCTGCGACGGTCGAACTACACGCAGGCAAGCAAACAGGATCATGTGATTGAGGCGGGCCCATTGATCATCGACAAGCAAAGCCACTTCGTTCAGACAAAAGAAGGCACCCCGATCAAGCTGACAGCATTGGAATTTTCCGTCCTGCATCTACTGGCAAGTCATCCGAATCGAGTATTCAGCTCAGAAGAAATTTTTGACCGTTGCTGGAAAATGGAGAATTTCGTTTCCTACAAGACGGTGATGGTTCACATCAGTAACCTGCGGGAAAAGCTTGAGAAGGCGACAAATGGCGAAAAGGTGATACAGACGGTCTGGGGGGTCGGCTACAAAATTGAAGCTTAGAGCCAAGGATTTTATCCGTATCCTTTTCGATTTGCTGCTTGGCCTCATGATCATCTACGCTGTTTTTCAAATGGCTGATTTTTTTGCCAACAACTATTTGTATACCATCCCGGAAATCAGAGAGTTCATCTGGAAGTTGCGGCTCAATTTCGATATCAACTCCTTTAAAATCCCAATCATTTTGCTGGCAACCGGTATGTTTGCGGCATGGTCGGTCGTTCGTATCCGCAAGTACCTGGAACAAAAGCAGATGGAGCAAATCATAAACGAGCTGCATTTCATTGCGAAAGGCAATTATCATCACCAGATTTCTATTCGTCCGAACGGCAGCTTGGGTCAAGTCGTCGATAGCATCCATGCTCTGGTCAAAAGCGCCTTGGATGCGATGGAGGAGGAGCGGCGGCTGGAACAATCGAAGGATGAATTGATTACTAACGTTTCCCATGACCTGCGAACGCCGTTGACCTCCATTATTGGCTACCTTGGACTGATTGAGCAGAACAAGAACAAGGACGAGGAGAAGCTCAAGCATTACGCTCATATCGCTTATGAGAAGGCCAAACAGATGAATGTGCTCGTCAATGATTTGTTTGAGTACACAAAGGTTCGCAATCGCGGGGCGTATTTGAAGCGAACGCAGTTTGACCTGGTAGAGCTGGTTGAACAAGTATCGGTTGGCTTTCGACTCGTGGCGAATGAGGCTGGGCTGCGCTTAATCGTAGATACGCCTGATCAAAAAATCGAAATGGCAGGAGATACTGACAAGCTCGTTCGCGTTCTGGAAAACCTCATTTCCAACGCTGTGAAATACGGACACGATGGTACGGAAATTGTCATTCGCGTCTTTCAGAAAGGAGAAGGTATCGCGATTTCTGTCGCCAATAACGGAGCGCCGATCCCGGCTGAATATGTGCCGAGCCTGTTTGAACGCTTTTTTCGGGTGGAGGGCTCACGTTCGAAAGAGACAGGAGGCTCGGGTCTCGGTCTCGCTATCGCCAAAAGCATCATCGATCTGCACCAAGGCAACATTTCGGTCGAAAGCACAAACGAATGGACGACCTTTACTGTCTGGCTACCACGTACAATTTCAAGCATTTGAGAAAAGCTTTACTTTTTCTTTACCTTTCGTTTCCGTTAATTTTAATCGAAAAGTCTATCCTGACTGCATGAAGGTTACCGTTTTTGTTTTTGCAGATATAGGAGGGCTTTTTTTATGAGGAAAACAACATGGGCTGTGCTCATGCTGACCATATTCGTCGGACTGATGCTTTGGCGGGATTCAGACTCAGTAGAAGCAGATTGGAAATTCCAAGGACCCATTACGCTAACGGAAAAAACATACGAGAAGGTCGATGCACAAGCAGCGATTCTGTTGGACAGCCAGACAGGAGAAATCATGTACGCACAAAATGCGGATAGGCCTTACCCGGTAGCAAGCATGTCAAAAATGCTGACCGAATATATGCTCCTCGAAGCCATTAAGGAAGAGCGTGTAGATTGGGATGACGAGATCGTCGTATCTGAGAATGCGGCTGCGACTGGGGGATCACGGGTCCATCTTGTCGCAGGAGAGGCCTATCCGATAAAAGACTTGTATGAAGCAATGGCGATCGGCTCTGCAAACAATGCAGCGGTAGCAATCGGTGAATATTTAGCGGGCAGCACATCAGCCTTTGCGGAACAAATGAATTTGAAGGCGGCCGAGCTGAATCTGAGATCATCCTCGTTTGTGAATGCGACCGGATTGGATACTGAAAATGGACAAAATGAAATGACAGCTCGCGATGCAGGAATGCTTGCGTACCACTTGCTCAACGATTTCCCCGATATTGTCAAATTGACGGTCGAGCCATCCGTGGAGCTAGCTTCCACTAAAGAGAACGTCGCCAATACAAACCTCATGCTCAACGGGGAAAACGCTGAGTGGAGTGTCGCAGGGCTAGATGGGCTCAAAACGGGTTATACCAATGCTGCGGGATACTGCTTCACGGCTACAGCGAAGCGGGGGGACAAGCGGCTCATTTCCGTCGTGATGGGCGCTGAAGAAGATGCCACTCGTTTTACAGAGACAAAAAAACTGCTGGAGAGAGGGTTTGACAATGGATAACGTGCAAAAAGTGGAGAGACCGACAGAGCTGCTTGCTATTGCTGGTTATGCAGTGTTTGCCCTTTACTTGTTTCTCGTCGTGAAGGTACTGCTGTTTAAATTCGGCAGTTTGGATACCAGCTTGCTATTGGATCAGTGGAAAATCATTTGGAGCGATCCGTCTGTGATTGTGGAGCGGTTGCGCTACCGAAGTAATTTGGTGCCCTTTCATGAAATCGAGAACTATATCATAGCGATACGAAATAACCAAAGCTGGCACAGTGCAGTGAACTTCGTAGGCAACGTGATCGCCTTCATGCCGTTAGGCTTCCTGCTGCCGCTTTTGTTCCCGAAAAAAGCAGGCTCCCTGTTCAGAGTCATCCAGCTATCTCTAATGCTAAGCCTCGGTGTGGAACTGACACAACTCATAATGAACGTCGGAACGTTTGATGTCGATGATTTGCTCCTGAATACAGCAGGCGGGATGATCGGATATATCGTATACTTGTTCATTTGGCTTCTACAGAAAAAACGATTCATCTTGTCCGTCTCTTCCTAGGCTACTTATGAGGCACCCACGTGGTGCTTTTTTATTTATTTATAAAAAATGCATTGATGAACCAACAAAGCTGGCGAGAAGAAAAAGCACAGGGCTCGCAGACCTTGACAACGCCTACCCAGTCAATCCCCCATGCAGGCGTGTCAGAGTCGAAGAGAACTGTGCTTTTTCTTCTCCTCCCCCATGTTGACCCAACCAAAGAAGTCCCCCTTGTTTTGTCCCAATGCCTATGTTTACACTAGTAGAAACCCATTGAAAATCCGTCGAAAGAGAAGGTGATTCTCTTTGTTAGATAAAGCGCAAGAGATTCTACGAAAGTACTTTGGCTACGAAGCATTTCGAGAAGGCCAGAAGAAAATCATCACGAGCCTGTTAGCCGGACATGACACCGTAGGCATTATGCCAACCGGCGGCGGGAAATCCATCTGTTATCAAGTCCCAGCGATGCTCCAAGAAGGAGTAACCATCGTGATCTCCCCACTCATCTCGCTGATGAAGGATCAGGTAGACGTACTGGTCAGCATGGGCATTCCCGCCACTCAAATTAACAGCTCACTGGATTATAGCGAGGTTCGCGATCGACTGCGTATGGCAGCGCGGGGAGAGTACAAGCTGTTGTATATCGCTCCAGAGCGTTTGGAATCCGAAGCGTTCCAAAACCTGATTCAGGATGTTCCAATTTCGTTTGTGGCAGTGGACGAAGCCCATTGCGTCTCACAGTGGGGGCACGATTTCCGGCCGAGCTATTTGGCGATTGCCCGTTTTCTTCAATCCTTGCCACAGCGTCCGCTCGTCGCGGCCTTGACCGCCACAGCGACACCGGAGGTAACCGAAGACATCAAGCGACAGCTAGAGTTACAGGACGAGCGCCTTTTTATCACAGGGTTTGGCAGAGACAATCTCATTTTGTCTGTACGCAAAGGGGAGAACCGTCGAGAGTTCATCCAGGCGTACTTGCGGGCGAATAAGCAGCAGGCGGGCATTATTTATGCGGCAACGAGAAAAGACGTGGACGCCTTGCATGCAGATTTGGACAAGCGTGGCTTTGCTGTGACCAAATACCATGCAGGACTGACGGAGGAGGAGCGTGCGGCCAACCAGGAAGCATTCCTGTACGATGATGTCCGGACGATGATCGCGACCAATGCATTTGGTATGGGCATCGACAAGTCCAATGTGCGCTACGTCATTCATTACAACATGCCGAAAAACCTGGAGGCGTATTACCAGGAAGCAGGGCGTGCGGGACGCGATGGAGAGCCAAGTGAGTGTATCCTACTGTTTCAGCCACAGGATATCCAGACGCAAACGTTTTTCATCGAGCAGAATCAAGTGATGGACGAGCGCAAGGAGCTGGAGTACAAAAAGCTCTACGCGATGATCGACTATTGCCGGACGCCGCGCTGCTTGCAGCAAAACATCGTGCAATATTTCGGCGAAACAGATGCTGCCACGTGCGGACGCTGCGGGAACTGCACCGATGAGACTGAGCTGTCCGATATTACGCTCGAAGCGCAGAAGATTTTCTCCTGCGTCAAACGTATGAGAGAGCGCTTCGGTGCCGCACTCGTCGCGCAGGTACTCAAAGGCTCCAAGAACAAAAAGGTCACCCAGTTTTCTTTCGACCAGTTGCCTACGTACGGTCTGATGAAGGAATACAAGGAAAAAGAGATTGCAGACTTGATCCAGCTCCTCATTGCCGAAGGCTATTTGCAAGTAACGGAGAGCCAATATCCAATCGTAAAGCTGGGAGAGCGGGCATTGCCAGTTTTGAGGGGCGAAGAGCGAGTCGTGCAAAAAATCTCGATTCGTCCTGTGCAACTGACAGAGGATGACGAGTTGTTCGAGCATCTACGAGCCTTGCGCAAGGAGATCTCAACGCGACAAAAAGTACCGCCGTACGTGATTTTCCCAGACAGTACCTTGAAGGAAATGAGCAGTGTTTGCCCGACTGACAAAGCGGCCATGCTCCAGATCAAAGGAGTAGGCGAGGCGAAATTTGAGAAGTACGGAGAACTCTTTCTGGAGTGTTTGCAGAACTATGCAGCGATCAAGTCGTGACATGTACGTCACGGCTTTTTTTGCTATTTTTCCTTGCATATGCCTGCTATAGTTAGATAGCAACCCAGAATTTTCATACAAAATAGAACAGGAGGACAATTAGAGCAAGACCATCGAGGGGCATTGACAGATTAAGAGAGACAGAGGGGAAAACATGAAAAAACTAGCGAAGGGCTTATTAAGTGTAGCACTTACATCCATGGTGCTAGGCAGTGCGATGATGGGGATCGCCGCACCGGTAAAGGCCGCAGAAGCACCTACCAAAATTACGTTGCTGGGTACATCTGACATTCACGGACGATTCATGCCGTGGGATTATGCGCTGGATGGCCCGAATCCAAATGGCAGCATGACGCAGTTGTTCACGATGATTAAAGAGATTCGCAAAGAAAATCCGAACACTGTGTTGCTGGATGCAGGCGATTCGATCCAGGACAACTCGGCAGAGCTTTTTAACGATCAACCGCAGTCTCCAATCATGGTCGCAATGAACGAAATGAACTATGACGCATGGGCTTTTGGCAATCATGAATTTAATTTTGGACTCGATGTATTGGACAAGGTCAGCAGCCAATACAAAGGCTCTGTTTTGGCAGGGAACATTTACAAAGAAAATGGCGAGCGTTTCTTGCCTGCGTACACGATCATTGAGCGTGGCGGTGTAAAAATCGGTGTCATTGGGATGAACACACCGATGATTACCGATTTCGAAAAAGGAACCGATCATCTGGATGGCCTCGTAATCAAAAATCCGGTAGAAGAAACCAAGAAAGCCGTAAAAGAGTTGGAAGGCAAAGTAGACGTCATGATCGGTCTCATGCACATGGGCATCGAGAATGAAAACGGTATTCCGGGTACGGGCGTAGCAGATATCGCGAACGCCGTTCCAGAACTGACTGCGATTTTTGCAGGTCACATGCACAAGCTTGTGAAAAAGGAAGAGATCAACGGCGTCCTGATCACAGAGCCGGACAAATACGGTACGCATCTCTCTCGCATTGACCTGACTTTCGAAAAGAAAGACGGCAAAGTCGTGTTGACTGACAAGGAAGCGACTGCGCTCCCTGTAAAAGGCGCAGATGGCACACCAGCGGTATCCGATGCAGCGCTGGAGACCAAGCTCCAGCCTTTCCATGAGTTCGCGCGTGCAGATGCCAACATCGTTGTAGCAGAGCTCAAAGGCATGAACTTGGTACCGAAAAATGAGATCGAGGGCATCCCGACGGTCCAAATTCAGGAGACGCCACTATCTGACTTTTTCCATGAAGTGATGCTCTACTACAGCAAAGCAGACGTGGTTGCTCACCAGATCGACAACGACAAAGCCAAGCTGGATGTCGGTCCGATCAAGAAAAAGGATATCGCCTACAACTACCAATACGCGGGTGGCGAGATTACCGTATACAAAGTAACCGGAAAAGACCTGAAGGACTATATGGAATGGGCTGTGGGCTACTTCAATTCCACGCGCCCTGGTGATGTGACAGTTAGCTTTGATCCGAAACGCCGCGCTTCCAAATACAGTACCAACGATTTCTTCGGTGGCGTGAAATACGAAATCGACCTGACCAAGCCATACGGCAGCCGCATCACGAACCTGCGCAAGCTCGATGAGACACCGATCAAGGCTACAGATACCTTGAAGCTCGGAATGAACTCATACCGGATGGAAGCTTTGCAGGCAAAAGGTGGCGCGTTGGAAGGACGCAAGTTTGAACAGCTCTGGTCTTCCAAAGACAACAGTGCGTTTGGTGAAACGGGTGGAACAATTCGCAACCGTGCGATTGCGTACCTGAAAGAAGTGAAAAAAGGCGTTTACGAGCCAAAAGTACAAAACAACTGGAAGATTACAGGTGTGGACACCACTGCACCTGAACGCAAGGACGTAGTAGAGCTGATCAATGCAGGCATTTTGAGCGTTCCAAAAACGGCAGATGGCAAATACACCAATATCGCTTCCATCAACATCAAGGACGCGGTAACCAAAGAAGAAATCACCGAGCTGTCTGCAAAAGCAAAAGTCGATGCAGCGAAGTTCACGTCCCTCAAAACAAAAGGCGAATTTTATCATCAACTGAACGAAGCAAGAAAGGCTGCGGAAAAATCGGTCACACCGCCAACCAAAACGCAGCAAAAGAAATAAACAGAGATGAGCGCAAGAAAGCCGTGACGCTAATAGTCACGGCTTTTTCTTTTTCTATGACGCTACCCTGTCAACGAACGATTCTTCTGCGGTACTTTACCAAGTACAACAGGAACCCGAGCAGCAGCAGTCCTTGACCAACAATCGCACCGGAGATGGAAATGCCGATATAGGTGATCAGGTAGTAAATCCCGGAGCCTACGGCCATCAGCAGATTCTCAATGAAGTTTTGAATCGCAATCGTTTTTCCTGAACCGACCATCCGTTTACCTTCGTCCTGCAAGACAGTATTCATCGGGATAATGAACACGCCGCCCATGAACCCGACGAGAAGCAACAGACAGATGGCAACAAAGGTGATATTCGTCCAAGGAAATAGCACGATGATGAGAAACATTCCGAATCCGTATGTCAGCGATCGAGTGAAATGAGACAAAGGAATGAGCTTCGGAGCGAGAAAAGCTCCGGCGATAATTCCGATGGATGTCGTTGCGAGAATCAGCGATACAGAGAAGCTCTCCGGGTTAATCCCCAGCGCGAGGGGAATCCAGGCCAGAACAGCCACGCGCAGGACAGCAGAGGACATCCAGAATGCTCCGGTTCCAATCAGGGCAAAGCTTGTTTCCGGGCGATTCATCAAGTGCTGGAAGTCGATGAAAAAGCGTCGTGCTTCTGCCCCATAGCGAATCGATGCATTCCCTTTCATGCGCGGAATGAAGAAAGTCATCCCAAGCGACAGCAGATAGATCAGCAGACAAATTCCTGACGAGATAAGCGGTGCTGTCATGTTTGCGATGGCTCCACCACCACCGATTCCTGTCAAAATGGCAAAGATCGTATAAGCTTCGATTCGTGCATTCGCATGAAACAGTTCATCTTCATTTCGAGTCAGCTCCGGCAAAATTCCGTACTTGGCGGGAGAATACACAACCGCTCCGACTCCGACTGTGAAGTAACACAACATCAACATCATGATGCTCGACTGGTCAATGAAAAACAGCAGGACGACACCAAGCGCTTTAATCAGGTTGCCAATCACCAGCACGATTGACTTGGCATGCTTGTCGGCAAAAGGTCCAACCAGTGGAGCGAGAAAAACGTAAGGAAGAAAGAATGAAATCGATACGAGTGCAAGCATCGCGGGAGAAAAACCGTTCTCCCGCAGCAGATTCGCGATGACAAACAAAATCATGTTGTCGGCAAAGGCCGATAGAAATTGAGTGAAGTACAGGGCTTGTAGTGGTTTTAATCGTATGTTCACATCATTTTCCTCCCGTTTCGGCCAGCTGTTTCAGACTGACGTAATCCGTTTTGCCGCTGCCGAGAAGTGGTAGAGCCTTGATGACTTGCATCGTACCTGGTATGAGCAATGGCGAGTATTGTTTTTCCGTCAAATACGCGCGCAATTGGCTCAGCGAAACCGATTCATCTGTGGTAAATAGCAGGACACGCTCACCTTTTCGCGCATCATTCACTGTGATTGCAGCAAAGCCGGAGTGTCCGAAGCATTGCATAGCCAATTCTTCAACCAGATTGAGCGAGACCATCTCGCCACCGATTTTGGCGAAGCGCTTCAGGCGAGATTGGATGCTGAGAAAGCCGTCCTTGTCAGCTGTAACCAAGTCACCTGTGTGGTACCATTCCTCAGCGGGAACAAAGCCTTTTCCGTGAATCATATAACCCTTCATGACGTTCGGACCCTTCACCAAAAGCTCTCCGCCAGCATCGATTCCTTCGACTGGTTCCAGCTTGGCGGACATTCCTGGCATCAAACGCCCGACGGTTCCCGGTTTGTTTGCCAGCGGGGTGTTGAGCGACAGGATCGGAGCTGTTTCCGTTGCCCCATAGCCTTCAAAAATCCGTACACCGAACTTTTCCATCCATAACTTGCGCACATCGTCCTTTAGCTTTTCTGCACCTGCAAATACATAGCGCAAGGAGTAGAAGTTGTAAGGGTGGGCCATACGTCCGTAACCAGCCATAAAGGTCGAGGTTCCGAAGAGAATCGTTGCGTTTTGATCATAGACCAATTCCGAAATCGCTTTGTAATGCAACGGACTTGGATACAGATAAACCGGGATGCCTTTCACTACCGGTAAAAGCGTTCCCGCAGTGAGGCCGAAGCTGTGGAACATAGGCAGGGCATTGAAAAACTTGTCGCGACTCGTAATGTCAATCACACTAGTCACTTGTTGAATATTCGCGTACAGGTTCGTATGCGTCAGGATGACACCTTTTGGCTTGCTCTCACTGCCAGAGGTGAAGAGTATCAGCTCGTTGTTAGACGCTGAAGCTTTTTTCTTCCTCAAATAAGAAAAGAGTGCGGACACTTTGTCAAAAGCAGTCGCGGATGCTTTCAAATCCTCGAGGTAGATAATGTTCATGCTCGGTGAAAGACCTGCGATGATGTGCTCCAGCTTCCCTTTTTCAATGAATACACGCGACGTCAGGATCGTATCGATCTGGGCAGTCTCACAGCAATCCAGCAAGGAACGAATGCCGAGCGAAAAGTTCAGGATGGCTGGGGTGGCTCCGATGCGAAACAACGATAGCAACGTTACGAGATGACCTACTGAATTGGGAAGGAATACACCGACAACCGGTTTTCCCAAGAGCATCGGCTGCAATTTGTTGCCGAGTAAGTAGCTGCCGATTAACAAGGTCTTGTAGTCGATCGCGGACGTCAGGTCCTTGGCGATTTCCATTTTTGCACCATTCAGGCGAGCTGCTTCGAGAACTTCATCAAACAGATTCACGTTTTGCTTCATTCGACTCTCGAACAAGCCTTCTTGGAGAATACGCAGGATACGATCATTGGCCGTGGCTTTTTGTTCGCGCATCGACAGGTTCTGATCGCGCTCGATGGTGAACGGAGTGCCTACTGTCATGGTCACATCCGGGAACCAGGAGAGCTTCAGCTTTCCTTTCAAATACGAGAAGATCGAGCGTTCCAGGCCTTTAATGATGATCGGGTAAACCGTTACACCAGTTCGTAGAGCGAGATAGCCGACACCGCTGTAGATTTTCATAATGCCGCCCGTCGTCGTGATCCGACCTTCTGGGAAAATTACCAGCGTCTGTCCGTTGCGAAGGACGCGGAGCATGTGGCGGATGGAGTACGGGTTGAGCGGATCGATCGCAATATGCTTGCGGAAGCGGAGGAAAAACGCAAACCGCTTGGCGATCTCCGTGTTAACGACAAAGGTCGCTTCTTTTGGCAAGCAAAAGGATAGGAGTACCGCATCTAGCAAGGAGACGTGATTGGGAGTGATAAGAGATGGCTTCGACAAGTCGATTTTGGAGAGCCCAAGCACACGAGGGCGAAACCACAGCATCAGTATCGTTTTTAAGAAAGAATAAATAAGGGCCATGTGGACCACACCTTTACAAATGATGTAATTACTTTTCGCTTATAGCTTTTATTGTAAGGAGTGGAGCATGTAAAAAAAGTACCAACATTCATTGGTACCTGGTAATAAGACCTAGAATAGCTTTTTTTGGCTGGCTTTTGCGGCCGCTTCCTTGCTTGTTTTGACGCCCATTTTTTTGAGGATTCGATTGATGTGATTTTTGATCGTACGCTTCGTGATGTGGAGAGATTGTTCAATCTGCGTTTGCGTATGACCTTGGTGGATTAGTTGTAGGATGTCCCTTTCTGCGGGAGATAACAGCTTTTGATTTTCATCGTTTTTCAAACGCAAAAATTCGTTGCGCAGTGCCGCAGCTGCCGTAGGGTGAATGGCAGATTGGCTGTTGTGAGCAGCACGGATAGCGTCGGGAATTTCCTTGAAGCTCGATTTGCTGATGTAATTGACGGCACCCGCTGAGAAGGATTCCACGATCACTGCCTCGTCTGTCAGAGAGGTGAGCATGATGATTTTACTGTCAGCTTGGAGTGCCATGAATTCAATTGCCGTCTCGATCCCGTCCAGATTGTTCTCGGTCAAGTTAATGTCCATCAGGACGACATCCGCTTTGGCAGGCAAAAAGCGCTCGATTGCTTCTGCTTTGAACCCGGCTTCCCCTACTACGGTGAGATCCGGTTCTTTGTTCAGGAAGTCAATGAGACCTTTGCGCCAGACGGGATCATCCTCTACTAAAAATACCCTGATTGGATTCATGTTTGTGAGCGTCCTTTCGCTATTCAGAGTCGTTTATAATGACGCGCTTTTTCGGGAAGAACAGGAAAACGGTGGTTCCTTTGCCTTGCTCACTGTAGATTTCAAGTTGGCCCTGATGCTTTTGCATGACATTGTAGCAGTAGGAGAGCCCAAGACCAAAGTTTTGTCCTGTCCTTTTTGTCGAGAAAAAAGGATCGAGTACATGAGGCAGGTTCTCTTTGGTAATGCCTGTGCCTGTGTCCGCGACAGTGATGATGAGATGCTTGTAGGACAAAAATAATTGAAGATGGAGCTTGCCGCCCGACTTCATGGCTTCCAGCGCATTCATGCACAAGTTGGTGATGACTTCGCGCAGTTGTACGCCATCGCCATATAAGCGGAGGGTTTCGTCTAATTCACTAACGACTTCTACCTGTTGTTTCAGGGTGTAGGGCGTCAAATTTTGTGTGACTTGCCCGATAATTTGGCCGGGGTCACATGGTTCTTCGCGCAGCTCGACGTCCCGCAACTGGTTTTGAATCCGATTCATCATGTCCAGCATATGTTGCGAGGATTGCATCAGGACAAGCGCGTCTTCTTTTAGCGACGGCTGGTTGGTTTCATCTGCATATGTCTCGATACGGTCGGCATATAGCGAGATTTTGCCTGCTTCATTTTTGATCGTATGGTTAATGATTTGCGCACCGGAAGTCAAGGCGCGCAAGGTACTGTCCAGACGTCTTTTTTCTACGCGGAGACGGACGCCAAGGAAGCCGTATTTCAAACTGATAGCAACGATCAGGATAAACTGGATCGTGACCACGCCTATGTTGTAGCGCCAAGCCTCGTAATCGTTCTGGATACGCATGATATAGATGAAAATAAAGACGAAAAATAACGGAACGATGATGATTACGTTCGTGAAAAAGCTGTTTTTTTTCACGAGCGGATCTTTTTCTCGCATGTACTGCACGACAAGCAGCGTACAGGAGAACAGAAAAAACGGAATCACCCATGCCACCATAATCCAGTAGTTAAAAAGCAGCTCGGGATAAACGGGTGTAATCCAAAGCATCCCAAGCGGCAGGATGAGAGCAGCGTATTGTATCGTCAGCTTTACTCTGCGAGACAAAAATTCAGCTGAGTGTACGGCAAACATGAGAAACGTGTAGGGCAAACCTACTTGGCAAACAAAAGAAGAGACGCGGCTCACCAATATCAGGGTGTTCGTGGTCCCGGGCTTTGCGGCCAGGTAATCTGCAAAATGGGGCATGATCGTCTCGTCAATCACGCCTGAGATAAAGCCCCCAGCCCCAACAAAGGCAGTCGCACAAGCCCAGCGGATCGACGTTCGTTTCGGGTCTGTGAACAACACGAACAGACCTAATGCCCATATGGTAAACAAGATGAAAACCATCATGGATTTGCTATCTCCTGTCAATCATTATTTATCTATTATATCGTACACCAGGGAAAGGAGACGGAAAAATAAATCAACGGGACAAAACGGGGAAAGGGCGAAAAAGCAGCAAGCAGGTTTTTCCAAATATTCGTGGAAATGAAAAGGATTGGTTGTGCATTTCGTGACTTTCTATCTATTCAACGGTGGGTGATAGAGTGAAGCGATTAGATTTCATATTCCAGACGTTAGTAGACGCTGGTCCTGATAAAAAAGTAAGCGCTTCAGAGTTGGCTGAGCGGCTTGGTTTGAGTCGAGCGAATGTGAGTAGCGATTTGAACCGGTTGTGGAAGGAAGGCCGAATCGAGAAGGAAGAAGGGCGTCCGACGCTGTTTTTTGCCAAGCAAGGAAACGATTCGCTCTATTTGGCGGAGACGTCGCTGGACAGGCTGGCGAAAACCAACAAGAGCCTGATCACGCGTATTGAGCAGGCAAAGGCGGCCGTTTTGTATCCGCCGCGAGGAATGCATTGTTTGATTTTGGGGGAAACGGGTGTAGGCAAGTCGTGGTTTGCTGGGATGATTCATGAGTTTGCCGTTGATATTGGACGCCTGGATAAGCATGCTCCTTTCGTGATTTTTAACTGTGCCGATTATGCCAACAACCCGCAGCTCTTATTCAGTCAATTGTTCGGGGTCAAAAAAGGGGCGTACACCGGAGCGGAGATGGACCGCAAAGGACTCGTGGAAAAGGCAGACGGTGGCATTCTATTTCTCGATGAAGTGCATCGGCTGCCTGCGGAAGGACAGGAAATCTTTTTTACCTTTATGGATAAGGGGATATTCCGCCGCGTAGGGGAAACAGAGATGGAGCGGACGGCTCACGTCCAGATTGTCATGGCCACGACAGAAAATCCGGAGTCGAGTCTCTTGAAAACATTCATGAGGCGAATTCCCATGGTCATCAAGCTGCCCTCTTTGGTTGAGCGTGGCTTGGAAGAACGTTTTAGTATTACGATGGAGATTTTTCAAGAAGAGGCTTTTCGGTTGGGGAGAGAGATTCAGATATCGGCCAATGCTGTGCAGGCATTTTTGTGCTATCACTGCCCGAATAACATTGGACAGTTAAAAACGGATATTCAGCTCACCTGCGCCAGCGCCTATGCCGAATTCATTTCATTAAAAAAGAATCAGCTACATGTGTCGGTTCAGGACCTGCCACATCATGTCAAGCAAGGGCTGCTTTTAGTGAAGGATTACAAGCAGGAGCTAGATGAAATCATTGGGACGGAGCACAATTGCTTTGTCGTGCAGCCATCAAAAGAGGGCATCTGGATCGGGCGAGAAACAGGAGATACGACGGACAGCGTCTATGAAAAAATCGAGCAAAAAATATATGAACTGCAAAACCTCGGTGTGAGTGAGGAAGAATTGGAGTTTGACATCGAGAATTATTTTACGACCTTTATCAAGGGTGTCCATCAACGAGTGAATAAGGGCGACATGGCTCGGATTATCGACCCGTTCATCATACACCTCGTGGAAGAGATCGTTCGCTTCGCAGAGGCCAAGCTGGAGAAGATTTTGAGCCAGAAGGTGATTTTTGGTCTCGCGCTGCATATTCAGACGTCGAAAGAGCGCCTCGCACAAGGCAAGCAGATTGTAAATCCGCAAATCAACCATGTGCGAATCAAATACAAGAAAGAGTTTGCTGTGGCGCTAGAGTGCGTTCGCATGATAGAAGAAGCGATACTCATGGATCTGCCAATTGGTGAGGCTGGATATTTGACCATGTTTTTCGTGCTCGACGATGTCAGCATGGAGGAAGAGCGGGAAACAATCGGGGTGCTCGTGATTACGCACGGCAGCGGCGGCGCGACAGCGATGGTCGATGTGACGAACCGATTGCTGGTCACACAATATGCCAGAGCCATCGATCTGCCGCTTGAAGAAGATTCCATGAGTGTTTTGGAAAAAGCACTGAAAGTAGCCAGAGAGATCGGGAGCAAGGCTGGATTGCTGTTGCTCGTTGATATGGGGTCCTTGCTCGGCTTTGGCGAGATCATCGAGCGGGAGATGGGCATTCCGGTCAAGGTCATTCCGATGGTCAGTACGCCGCATGTGATTGAAGCCACTCGAAAGGCCATGCTCGGTCATTCGCTGGAGGATGTTTACCGAGATGTCGTGGGCATGTCGCTCTATCAGCGGGAGGAGCAGCCGAAAGAGCAGGTGCAAAAGCATGTTCCGGCGCTGACGATCGTAGCAGCCTGCCTGTCTGGGGAAGGAAGTGCCTTGTTTTTGAAAAAGCTGCTGGAATCAAGGCTCAGGTACGATGATAACCTGCTGGAATTTGTGCCGCTGCAACTGATCGATAAGGCACAAGCCCGCAGTCAGCTTCGGAAAATCAAGGAGGAGAGAAAAATTCTCTTTGTGGTGAGCAATTACATTCTCGACCGCGAGTTGTGCCACCATAGCATGGACGATGTTTTGAACGGCGAGGCGATGTCTGATATCCAGAAAGTGATTGATCTGGAAGAGGCGTACCTGAAGATGCAAGATTCGCTGGGGGAGCATCTGCAAATGGTAGACGGACAAGATATTCTCGCTGACGTGAGGATGTGTGTCGGCCGTATGGAGGAGCGACTGAACAATACTTTGGTTTTTGACACGCGAATTGGGGCTTACTTGCACATTTGCTGCCTGGTAGATCGCTTGAAAGCAGGGACGCAATCCGTGGCGTATATTCAAAAAGACAGTTTTTTGCTGGAGAACCGCAAGCTGTACAGCTTAATCCGCCATGAATTATTGCCGCTGGAAGACAAGTATGAGGTAGTGATCAGTGAAGACGATGTTTGCTTTATCATGAATTTCTTTATACACAATAAAACACTGGCGTAACCAGTGTTTTATTTTTTGCCTTTTCCATATTCAAAATCAAACACTACAGCGCTTACATAAAAACACTAATGAGAATGACAGGCAACGAGGTCGCGAAATATGCCTAACCATGCGGTTCTTTCGGTAAGCGCATACATTTTTTGGTGTTTTGGCACGTAACTTGCTCTTACAGTAAGGCATCACTCGTCGAGAGGAGGGGGTACAATCCATGAATATTTTATTGTGTTGCGCAGCGGGTATGTCGACAAGCTTGCTGGTTCAAAAAATGGAGGAGGCTGCCAGAGAAAAAGGGTTGGACGCTAAAATATGGGCAGTTTCCGCAGATGAAGTAAAAAATCATATTGATCAAGCAGCAGTGCTCTTGTTGGGGCCACAAGTACGTTACAAGCTGACAGAGATGAAAAAAGAAGGGGCATCCAGAGGAATTCCTGTAGACGTAATCAGCACGGTCGATTACGGAACGTTGAACGGGAAAAACGTGCTTGAGTTTGCACTTCGTCTAAAACAGTAGGAGGGGGATGCGTATGGGCGGATTTGTTTCATTTATGGAAAACCGCATGATGCCGATAGCAGGGAAAATGGCGGAACAAAAGCATCTGCAGGCCATTCGTGACGGAATTATCCTTACTTTGCCTTTGTTGATCATTGGTTCACTGTTCCTCATCATTGGCTTCATACCTATACCTGGTTATGATGAATTCATGGGCGGTATTTTCGGCGAAAAATGGCGGACGAAGCTGCTGTATCCGGTAGGCGCTACTTTTGACGTCATGGGATTGATTGTCAGTTTTGGCGTCGCCTACCGACTAGCAGAGAAATACAAGGTCGATCCGCTGTCGGCTGGAGCGATTTCTGTTGCTTCCTTCTTGCTCGCGACTCCGTATAAAGTAATGTTCACCCCTGAGGGAGCGAGTGCAGCCCAAGAGGTAGGCGGAGTCATTCCCGTTACATTGATGGGTAGTCAGGGATTGTTCGTTGCCATGATATTGGCGATATTAGGAACCGAGATTTATCGCAAAATCATCCAAATGAAAATCGTCATCTCCATGCCACCCGGCGTTCCCCCTGCTGTTTCCCGCTCTTTTGTGGCATTGATCCCTGCGGGTGCTGTGCTTATCGTTGTCTGGCTGATTCGGATTCTGCTGGAAAACACTTCTTTCGAGAGTATTCATAATATTGTAAAAGATCTGCTTGTCGGACCATTGAGTGTGGTTGGCAGCAGCTTGATTGGCGCCATCATCTGCGTGTTGCTTATTCATATACTCTGGGCTGTTGGTTTGCATGGTGCCGCGATAGTCGGTGGCATTATGAGTCCCATCTGGCTGACACTGATGGACCAGAACAGAGCAGCGTTTCAGGCAAATCCGAACGGTGAATTGCCGAACGTCGTCACCACGCAATTTTTTGACATGTGGATATATGCAGGGGGATCAGGTGCCACTTTGGCTCTCGTTGTCCTGATGGTATTCATGGCGCGAAGCAAACAGATGAAAAACATCGGTAGACTCTCGCTCGGACCTGGTTTGTTTAACATCAATGAACCGGTCATCTTCGGAATGCCGATCGTCATGAACCCGCTCTTGATTATTCCGTTTGTGATTACCCCTGTCATATTGGTTATTATCAGCTATTTTGCGATGTCACTCGGATGGGTAGCAAAGCCAAGCGGGGTATCTGTTCCGTGGACGACACCATTATTTGTGAGCGGATATTTGGCTACAGGCGGAAAAGTATCGGGGATGGTTCTTCAAGCGGTGAACTTCATCATCTCGCTTGCGATCTACTATCCGTTCTTCCGCTTGTGGGATAAACAAAAGGTCAGTGAAGAAAAAGCTGGTACTGCTTCCAATACAGCTGTGACTATGTAATCGCTAGAGGAGAGGCTATCTATGAAACTGATTGTGAATGCAGACGATTTTGGGTATTCCAAAGGCGTCAATCTGGGCATCGTCGAAGCACATCGGGAAGGAGTCGTTACTTCTGCGACCTTGATGGTCAATATGGAGGGGTTCGAGCACGCTGTAGGACTGGCCAAAGAACATCCAACGCTCGGAGTGGGCATTCATCTGGTACTCACATGCGGAACGCCAGTTAGTCAGGATGTACCATCGCTAACGGACGGAGAGGGGCGTTTTCGGCGCGGGCAAGATCATTTGGTTTCTGCTGCACCGGAGGAGATCGAGCGGGAGCTGCGGACGCAATTGGAGAGATTCGTGGCGTCGGGGCTCAAGCTGACCCATATCGACAGCCACCACCATGTACATGCACATCCAGCCGTTTTGCCGATTGTTCTGAAGCTGGCAGAGGAATATAGAGTGCCAGTTCGCTATCCGTGGATGTCGGGGACACAGGAGCAGCGAGACCAGTCGAGTGTTTTGACGACAGAAGGCTTTTCTCATCATTTTTATGGAGATGACCTAACCGTACAATCCTTCGTCAGGATCGTAGAGGATATGGCAGATTATCCTGTAGTTGAGATCATGACGCACCCTGCTTATTTGGACGAAGCGGTACTGACAGGCAGTTCGTACGCAAAGCAACGAACCACAGAATTGAAAATTTTAACGGCAGCAGAGTTAAAGCAATACATTCGTGATCAAAAAATACAGCTCGTGACTTTTAGCGAACTTGGATAGGTGGAGATAGATATGGACCATACAGACGTTATTTTTCAACTAATACTTCACGGAGGAAACGCGCGGAGTCTGGCAATGGAAGCGATCGCTCTGGCTAAAAATAGAGACATGTCAGGTGCAGAGGATGCGTTGAAGCGTGCAGGAGAAGAGCTCGGTCGTGCACACCAAAATCAAACGGCACTTATCCAAAAGGAGATAGCAGGCGAAAAGACTGAGATCAGCATGCTCTTGATTCACGCCCAGGATCATTTGATGAACGCGATAACAGTCAAGGATTTGGCTACGGAGTTTGTAGAGCTTTACAGCCAAATCCATGAAGGCAAGGAGGCAGGAGTATGAGCGGAATCAAAATTGTAACGATCGGTGGAGGGTCTAGCTATACACCTGAGCTGGTGGAAGGCTTTATCAAGCGCTACGATGAGTTGCCCGTCCGAGAGTTGTGGCTGGTGGATATTCCGGAGGGCGAGAAAAAGCTGCAAACAGTAGGCGCCCTGGCAAAAAGGATGGTAGAGAAAGCAGGGGTGCCTATCGAGATCCATTTGACGATGGATCGGCGAAAAGCACTTGCGGGCGCAGATTTTGTTACGACGCAAATGCGCGTGGGTCTGTTGGATGCGCGGATCAAGGATGAGCGTATTCCTTTGAAATACGGAGTAATCGGTCAGGAAACCAATGGTCCCGGCGGATTGTTCAAAGGCTTGCGTACCATTCCGGTCATTATGGACATTTGTCGTGACATGGAAGAGCTATGTCCGGATGCTTGGCTGATTAACTTCACGAATCCGGCGGGTATGGTCACAGAGGCAGTGCTACGATATACCAACCGCAAAAAGGTTATTGGACTGTGTAATGTACCTATCGGGATGAAAATGGGTGTTGCTACTGTTTTGGGCGTCGAGCAGTCACGGGTTCATATTGATTTTGCCGGATTGAATCATATGATCTTCGGACTGGGTGTGTACCTGGATGGGGAAAACGTCATTTCCCAGGTAATCGATAAGATAACGGGCGACCAATCGGGTATTACGATGCAAAACATTTTGGACCTTGGTTGGGATAAAGATTTCAGCAAAGCATTGGGGATTCTCCCTTGCCCGTATCATCGTTACTACTACCAGACCAGCACGATGCTGGAGCATGAGCTGGAAGAAGCGGAGCAGAAGGGTACGCGAGCTGAAGTGGTCAAGCAGGTGGAAGCAGAGCTATTTGCACTCTATGAAGACCCAGACTTAGATATCAAGCCTCCGCAGTTGGAGAAGCGTGGCGGGGCCTATTACAGTGAGGCTGCCTGCAATCTGATTTACTCCATTTACAACGACAAGCGCGATATTCAGACGGTAAATGTTCGCAACAATGGAGCGATTGCCAGCATTCCGGATGATTCGGCAGTCGAAGTGAACTGCGTCATTACAAGAGAAGGACCGATTCCTTTGGCTGTTGGTGATTTGCCTGTTCCCGTGCGTGGACTCGTACAGCAAATCAAATCGTTTGAGCGAGTGGCAGCCGAGGCGGCTGTAACGGGTGATTACCATAAAGCGCTACTGGCGATGAATATTAACCCGCTGGTATCGTCTGACGTGATCGCCAAAAAAATACTCGATGAGATGCTGGAGGCGCACAAGGAGCATCTGCCCCAGTTTTTCAAGCCCGTCACATAAGGATGGTACTCGTGTGAAATACAAACTCCTCGCCTTGGATGTGGACGGAACGATTTTGATGTCGAATCATACCTTATCCAAAGTAACAGAGCAGGCCATTAGCCAGTTAGTGAAGCAAGGTGTCCACGTCACACTGGCAACCGGCAGGGCATACCCATCGGCCAAATCGTTGGCACAGCAGTTCCAGATCAGCGCACCACTTGTTTCCCATGATGGCGCATACGTTGCAGATCCCAAGACGGATCAAGTGCTGTATGTACAGCGTATTCCGTATGAGATCGCGGCGAGGATTACAGATATACTTGTATCGCATGGCTTGGATGTCATGCTGCTGCATGAGTCTTATGCTGTCACGAATCGCACGTGGAAATGGACGGACTTGTTTCCGTTGTTGAATGCCTGGACACTGCGCCAGCTCTGGAAAAATCAATACCCGATCAGAATCCAGGCTTCGCGGTTGATAGCGGGATACGTTCGAAAACATGAAGTGTGTGCTCCGAAAATATTCGTCACGGGCGACGAGAAGCGCCTGTTGGCAGCAAGACAAGAGCTGGAGAAAGCCGAGCTTTCGGGGATTCGCGTGACGGCTTCGGGCGCAAATAATTTGGAAATATTGCCTGTGGGTATCTCCAAGGCAAGCGGTCTTGCGGTAGTGAGTGAGAGACTTGCGATTCAGCCTGACGAGATCGTTGCTGTAGGCGACAATTACAATGATGCAGAGATGCTCCAATTCGCCGGAATGGGTGTGGCGATGGGCAATGCTCCTGACGATCTGAAACAGCTAGCTCGGCATGTCACGGAAACGAACGATCGGCATGGGGTGGCAGAGGTCATTGAGAAGTTTTTTCTGTAAGAGGTTGGTCAAAAAGACGACTTTTTGAACTTGCATGATAAGCATTCAGACAGGAAGGGAGGCGTGAAATTGATCCGAATGAATCTGGAAGTAGCCGTGAGTGGAGGTCTCCATGCTCGCCCTGCTTCTGTCTTGGTGAACCTGCTCAATCAATACAGCTCGTCGGTCAAGATGATCTACAATGACAAGCAGGCTAATGGCAAAAGCATCCTCAGTGTAATGGCTCTGGGGGTAAAGACCGGAGATGAAATTATGTTTGAGGTGGAGGGGGCCGATGAGCAAGAGGTGGCTGCCAGTATTGAGTCCCTATTTGAAAGGAACTTTGCCATCTAACAGGGTGAAAACCACGTAATAAAGCCAGCGCCTGACGATCGGGCACTGGCTTTTCTATGTGATCTTTAAGCGTGTTTGCGGAATACAACGATGACTTTGAAGTAATCGCCATCAATATCGATCGACAGCCTGCCACCTTGCAATTCTACGATGCTTTTTGCGATAGCCAAGCCGAGGCCGGAGCCTTCGGTATGACGGGATTGATCGGCGCGCTTGAACCGTTCAAACAGTTCCTGTGCATCAAAGTCGATTTCGTAGGCGGAGACATTTTTGAACGTCAGGATGACCTCATCCTGTGTCTCTGCCAAATGAATCAGGACGCGTGTATTCGGCATGGAATACTTCAGGGCGTTGCCAATCAGATTCTCGAATACACGCCACGTTTTCTTGCCATCCAGAGGAGCGACGATCTTTGGCTGCTCCGTCGTTACGCGGAAAGTGAGCGTCGATTGCTCGATTTTGTCACTGAATTCTGCAATGGATTGGTTGAGCAGGGAGGCTACATTCACTTGCTCGATATTCAGTTCCACCGCACCGCTGGACATTTTGGCTGCGTCAAACAGGTCATCGATGAGAACGCGCAGTCGATCTGCCTTGCGATCCAAGACATCGACGTAGCTCTTGCGTTCCTCAGGTGTCAAGTTTTCTTGTTTGAGCAGGGTAACATAGTTGATAATCGACGTCAGCGGTGTTTTCAAATCATGGGAAACATTGGTGATCAATTCAGATTTCATACGCTCGCTTTTCATCTGCTCTTCCATCGCGTGCTTGAGACCCTTTGTGATGTTATTGAGAGAGTGCGCGAGATCAGACAGCTTCCCTTTTTTTACCTTCTGGATCGTAGTGTTCAGATTGCCTC
The DNA here is from genome assembly GCF_001039275.2 of Brevibacillus brevis. Taxonomy (NCBI): domain Bacteria; kingdom Bacillati; phylum Bacillota; class Bacilli; order Caryophanales; family Paenibacillaceae; genus Brevibacillus; species Brevibacillus brevis. The sequence continues at coordinate 6,124,666 of NZ_CP030117.1, read as the reverse complement.
CAGCCATTTCGGAGGCACCTTGCATGATGCGGTTCATCAGTCCCAAGCGTCTAAGCGAGTATGGGAAAACCACGATCATGTAAAACATGCCATACAAAAAGCTGAAAAACAGTAAGCCGCCAGCTCCTTCGATGAGCCCGACGAATCCGAAACCGATACTCATTCCGAACACGACAGTCAGGATGAACAACGTGGATACTTTGAAGAACATGCCACGATTGGTGTAGCTTTCTTGCAGAAGGACACGTTGTCTGGCGAGGATACTCTTTTGCCACTGCTGCGTAAATCTCTCAGGTTGGTTGTACATAAGCCATGCCTCCATGAATTGTAGAAGCAGGTAAGCAGTAAACAACGAAACGAACGCAAGGGTGAAGAAATGATCACCATCAATTGGCAAGAAGAAAAAGCGCATGTTTGCGATCATAATGAAATACGTAATGCCAAGTACGAACGACAGTGCCATCCGAATATCCAACGGGATAAAGCGGAACAGTGCCATGCTTTTTGCTACAATCGGTACTTCCAACGCTTTGCTGACTGGAAAATACCAGTAGCAGAGTGCAAGGATGAGCAAAGTGCCCCCGAGCAGGACAAACTCGCCAATCAGTCGCTCCCGAATGGAATCGTAGTAAAGTGCATCTGTGTGGACCTGACTATATCCGTCTGGTTCTTTTGGGACATAAAAGATGCCACTTAGTTGATTCAGTTGATAAGTGCGATTGATGCTTTCTAAATCCCCGTTCGTATTTGGGAGGTTGATTGTATGGCGCGCATATCGGGCCAGTTCCCAATCTGTAGGTTCTTGTGGGAGATTGGTGTAAACTTTGTTGTTCTTTTTATCGGTGACATAGTATTTGAAGGAGCCACTTCGAAGGGTGAGGCTGTTTTTTCGTTCCTCGTACTCGGCATCTCTTTCGGCGATTCTGTTGTTCACCTGGTCTTGATATTGAGACGTTGCGTTATTGATGTCTTCTTGTAAGTTTTGTGAAAGCTCTTCGGTTAACTTGGCGACTCTCTCATTGTCACCATCTCTTTTTGCTTCTTCTATCATATCGGACAGCTTGTTATTTTCTTTCATCGACCGGAGGGTCTCCTCATGCTCTTTTTTGAGCTGATTCGCTGTCTTCTCGTCGAGCTTTCCTGGAGTGTAGCTTGCATAATCTACATGAACGTTTTTCACCAGCTCGGCAAATGTCTCTAATTCACGATTGAAGCCTGAGCTTTGAAAGTAATTATCCTCTTGGAGATTCTCTCGCTTATGGTACAGATCGGCCATGGTCAGGAGAGCGAGCGAAATACTCACGATCATAACAATGAGCACGGGCACCGCAAAGCGTTTATTTTTCGATTTTGTATCCAATTCCCCATACCACCTTCAAGTATTTAGGTTCCTTCGGGTTGATCTCTATTTTTTCCCGAATGCGTCTCACGTGGACAGCCACCGTGTTTTCCGCGTTCATATAAGGCTCTTTCCAGACCCGTTCATAAATTTCCTCGATTGAAAAAACGCGGCCCTTGTTTTCCATCAACAGCTCCAGGATTTTATATTCGGTAGCTGTCAGCCTGACCTCGTTACCGTCAATCGCTACATTTTTTGTGCTTTTGTTCAAGGTCAAGCCGCGTACCTGAATCTCATCCTCTGTCATTTGAGCGCTTCCCAGATTGGTAAAACGTCTTAACTGAGATTTGACCCTGGCGATCAACTCCAAGGGATTAAAAGGCTTCGTCACGTAGTCATCAGCACCGATGTTGAGCCCGAGGATTTTATCGGTATCCTCTGATTTGGCAGAGAGCATGATGATCGGGATGTTTTTTTTCTGGCGAATTTGAAAGGTGGCGGTCATCCCGTCCATTTTGGGCATCATGATGTCCATCAGGATGAGTTGGATCTCTTCATTCTCCAGTACTTCCAACGCTTCCAGTCCATTGCTAGCCTTGAATACGGTCATGGATTCATTTTTGAGATAGATTTCGATTGCGTCGCGGATTTCAGCCTCGTCGTCGACTACGAGGACTTGATATTTGGTCATGATTCGTCCCACCTTATGAATGCATTCATGGTACTATCTTAACGCCCAGCTCTAACAAAACAGTAATGAAATGTCTTACAAATTTCTTAATAAACCGCGTTCAGGAAATGCTAGCTGATAGGATCGAGCCGATAAATAAGGTAAGATGTGAGAAAGAATACGAGAAAATTGGTGATGGCTTTGCTGGAATGGACAGGGGAGAGAATCATCCCCAAGCTGTTAAAACCTACGAATGGCATGCTGATGGAGCATATAGCCAGATATTATTTTGCCGCTCCTTATGTAAAAGGTCGAGTGCTGGATATCGCTTGCGGTACCGGCTACGGATGTCATATGATCGCAAAGGATCGAAAACGAGAGCTGACGGAAATGATCGGAGTCGACAACGATGAGGCGACGATATTTTACGCCAATCGGGAATACAACCATCAAAAGATTACGTATCAGCAGGGTGACGCGCTTGATCCGGCGCTTCCCGAGCAATTGGGATTGTTTGATACGATTTTGAGCTTTGAGACTATTGAGCATGTCGCAGACGATTTGCTGTTTATGGATAACTTGTACCGGATGCTGAAGCCAGGTGGTACGCTTGTGCTGTCCAGTCCATTTGGCAGAGGGCGGGGCATGCAGACGAGTGAGCCCTTCCATGTTCATCAGCTAACGCCGGAAGAGTTCGCGGAGCTGTTTGTACGCTATTCTGACGTGGATATGTACTATCAGAGAGGCGTTACGTTTGAAAAAACACCCCGAGATGGCGTACGGTACTTTATCGGCATGGCAGTATGTACGAAATAATAACGGATCGATTGATGAATGGAGATGGCGAAACTGGCTGATTTTTGGAGATTGGGAATTCGCAAGGAATTGATACATGCCCTGCAAGAGAACGGGATTACGGAACCGACACCGATTCAGGAACAAGCAATCCCTGTCGTACTCGAAGGAAAAGATGTAATCTCGCAAGCGCAGACGGGAACGGGAAAGACACTTGCATTTATTTTGCCGATCTTGGAAAAGGTTGATCCGGAAGCAGCGCATGTTCAGGCATTGATTTTGACGCCTACGCGAGAGCTTGCCCTGCAAATTACAGCAGAGGTGAAGAAGCTTGTAGCGATGCTGGATGACGTGCATGTGCTTGCTGTTTATGGTGGACAAGATGTCAATCAGCAACTGAGAAAGCTGGCTGGAAAAATACAAGTAGTCATCGCTACGCCGGGGCGTTTGTTGGACCATCTGCGCAGAGGGACGATCGATTTATCGCAGGTATCGATGTTTGTCCTGGATGAGGCGGATCAAATGCTGCACATGGGGTTTTTGCCCGAGGTAGAGGATATTATGGCCAAAACACCTTTCGAAAAGCAGATCATGCTGTTTTCGGCCACCATGTCGGAACAGGTGCAATCACTTGCAAAGCGCTTTATGCAAAAGCCAGAAAATATCAAAGTTCAGGGCAAACGCATCACGCTAGACGATATTCGCCAAATCGTGGTGGAAACGACAGACCGTGCGAAGCAAGCCACGCTGTGCAGTCTCTTGGATGAAGAACGTCCGTTTCTCGCGGTGATCTTTTGCCGGACGAAGCGCAGAGCGAGTAAGTTGAATGCTGCGTTGCAAGGTTTAGACTATATGTCTGACGAGCTGCACGGCGATTTGTCACAGGCGAAGCGCGAGGATGTCATGAAGCGTTTCCGCGAAGCCAGGATTCAGTACTTGGTCGCAACTGATGTGGCAGCGCGCGGGCTTGATGTAGAGGGAGTTACGCACGTTTTCAATTACGACATTCCAGAAGATGTAGACAGCTATATACACCGGATCGGTCGAACGGGACGAGCCAAGGAAAAAGGAACGGCGTTCACGCTGGTGGCGGGGAAGGATTGGGGGCAACTCAGGGAGATTGAAGAAGGGATCAATCTGTCTCTGGAGCGGCGTGAAATGGATCGTGGGGAACCGGGCGATCAAAAGAAACAGACACGACAGCAAAGGTCTGAGGCTGATCGATCCGGGAAGGATGAGCGTCGCGGGGACAAGCAAGGTAGAGGCAAAGGGAAGCCGTCTGAGCGAAGCAAGCAAGGCTCTGGGGAACGCCGAAGAGATGGGGAAGGGCGTCAACAAAAGAGCGGCGGTTTTGAGCGCAAGCCGAAGGAACGTGACCGAGCAGCAGGCGGTTTCGATCGCAAGCCGAAGGAACGTGACCGAGCAGCAGGCGGTTTTGATCGCAAGCCGAAGGACAGTAACCGAGCAGCAGGCGGTACTGGACGTAAGCCGAAGGAAGGAAACCGTGCAGCAAGTGGTTTTGATCGCAAGTCTAGCGGCTCTAGCAAGAAGCCAGTACCTGCACAACGCAGTTCAGCCCGTCCGAATGCAAAACCAGGCAAAAGGACAAGCTCTGCTCCTGCAAATCGTACTTCTCGCAAAAAATCCAGATAGCAATCCAAGCAAAAAAAGACCGTTCCAGCCAACGAAAGGCGGGAGCGGTCTTCCTTTTTTATGATTCGGGAAATACCCGTGAACGTGTGAGGAAGCGTACCCCCTCAGGTCCTTCCAGCGAAAACATTCCGCCACGCCCATTCACGACGTCAATGATGAGCTGCGTATGCTTCCAATACTCATACTGCGCTTTGCCCATGTAGAACGGGCAGCCTCCGATCTCCCCCAACAGGACGTCCTGCGCACCCACGAGAAATTCTCCGAGCGGGTAACACATGGGGGAACTGCCATCGCAGCAGCCCCCTGACTGGTGAAACATCAGGTCACCGTGTTTGGCGCGAAGCCGTTCAATTAATGCCAGTGCAGCATCTGTCGCGAGCACTTTTTCTGGCTGGCTCATGGATCAAAAGAAGCCCAGAGCTTGGTCGCTGTAGCTGACCAGCAGGTTTTTCGTTTGTTGGTAGTGAGACAGCATCATTTTGTGATTCTCGCGGCCGATACCGGACATTTTGTAGCCGCCAAATGCTGCGTGAGCCGGGTAAGCGTGGTAGCAGTTGGTCCAGACGCGACCAGCCTGGATTTCGCGGCCCATGCGGTAAGCTGTGTTTGTGTCGCGTGTCCATACTCCAGCACCCAAGCCATACAGCGTATCATTTGCCATGGCGAGCGCTTCTTCTGTATCCTGGAAGGTCGTTACGGAAACGACCGGACCGAAGATTTCTTCCTGGAAGATGCGCATCTTGTTGTGGCCTTTAAAGACAGTTGGCTGGATGTAGTAGCCGCCCTCGAGATCACCTGCAAGCTGTGCACGAGCGCCGCCAATCAGGCATTCGGCTCCTTCTTGTTTGCCGATATCCAGGTAGGAGAGGATTTTTTCTACCTGCTCCAAGGAAGCTTGTGCGCCGATCATCGTATCTGTATCGAGCGGATTTCCTTGCTTGATATTGGCTACCCGTTGCAGGGCACGCTCCATGAATTGATCGTAAATGCTTTCGTGAATGAGCGCACGGGATGGGCATGTGCAAACCTCGCCTTGGTTGAGCGCAAACAGTACGAATCCTTCAATTGCTTTGTTAAAGAAGGCATCGTCTTTTGCAGCCACATCCGGGAAGAAGATGTTTGGCGATTTTCCGCCCAGCTCCAGCGTCACTGGAATGATATTTTGGGAAGCGTATTGCATGATCAAGCGTCCTGTCGTCGTTTCACCTGTAAAAGCGATTTTCGCGATGCGGTTGCTTGAAGCGAGAGGTTTACCCGCTTCCAGACCGAAGCCGTTTACAACGTTGACGACGCCAGGCGGGAGCAGGTCGCCGATCAGCTCCATCAGCACCATGATGGATGCAGGTGTTTGCTCTGCTGGCTTGAGGACGACGCAGTTTCCCGCAGCCAAGGCTGGAGCCAGCTTCCATGTAGCCATGAGGAGCGGGAAGTTCCACGGAATAATTTGACCAACGACACCGAGTGGCTCATGGAAATGGTAAGCGACCGTATCGTTATCGATTTCAGCGAGTGTACTTTCTTGAGCGCGGATGGCTCCGGCGAAGTAACGGAAATGGTCAATTGCCAGCGGGATGTCGGCCGCGAGTGTTTCACGAACAGGCTTGCCGTTCTCCCACGTCTCTGCGTTTGCCAGCATCTCCAGATTTGCTTCCATCCGATCCGCGATTTTTAACAAAATATTGGCGCGCTGTGCAACAGAGGTACGACCCCACGCGTCTTTTGCCTCATGGGCAGCGTCCAGTGCTAGTTCAATATCTTCGGCTGTCGAACGGGCTACCTCGCAAAAGACCTTGCCTGTTACAGGTGATGCGTTTTCGAAATACTCACCTTTCACTGGCGGAACCCAATTACCCCCGATGTAGTTTTCATAACGATTTTTGAAAGTCACCTTGGAACCGACTTGGCCGGGCTGAGCATAGATCATTGCGAGCGCCTCCTCATTTATCACATATTTCTTTACAGCCCTCTCTAAAAGCAAGTCTCGTACCAACGTGAAAAAGCTCGAAATGACAGCGTTTTCTGGAGTGGATGAGTGGAGAAATTGTTCCATAATGGATCATGTTGTGTTCCGTATTGGGACAAAAGAGTGGGTAGCTGTCGGAAAATGACCGATGACGGCTAGGGGTGTAAAATATGTTTGACACATCTTGTTGTCGTGCCCTATAGTTTTGGTGTAAAAGGTTTTTTACACCCACCTATAAATGGAAGGTGAACAACTCCATGAAAAATCGAATAAAGGAATTTCGAGAAATAGGGAACATCTCGCAAGGCAGGTTGGCTGAGCTGTGTAATGTTAGCAGACAGACCATCAATGCGATAGAGAACAACAAATACGATCCGAGCCTGCAATTGGCGTTTGATTTGGCGAGGAATTTAGGGGTAACGATTGACGAGCTGTTTCAACCATACAGTAAGGAGTGAGAGAAGCTATGAAAAAGTTCAACGTGATTGTTTCATCCATCCTATTGTTAGCGATCGCAGGGCACGGAGGCTATCGGTGGGTTCGTTATGAGTTGCTGGATGTAAGCACGATCATTTTCGGTTGCATTGCACTGTCATACTTGTTGAACTCGATCACATGGGGAGACTACGAGGGCGGGAAATACAGTGAAAATGACGAATTAGACAAGCATATCAAGACGCAAAGTGCGAGAATCGGGTACTATGCGCTTATGGTGCTGTCTGCTGCGGTCCTGTTTCTGTCGGAAGGGGTTACTGCACTCAATGACATTCAAAATATTCCGTTGGCAGTCGTCGTCGGTTTGACGTTCATTGTGGCGCCGATTACGGAATTTTTCTATTCGCGGAAGTTCAGATAAATAGCAGCCAGTCGGACAAATGTGCTCGTGGTTCGACTGGTTTTTCTATAGCAAAGACTCTCATGCTATACTGAGAAGGAATGATTTTTGGGGGAGGGAATCGTGTTGTCGACGATTGTTCAGCAATCTTGGAAGCGCTGTCAGGAATCGAACCTCAAGGTTACGGAGAAGGCCAATGATCAAATCATTTCTGCCCGACGAATCAAAGAAATCATTCAGGATAATCACCCTCTGATTCGTGAAAGTCTCCCGCTTTTTAACAAGCTTGCTCCCTTTTTGTTATCGACAGAGCACATCGCACTCTTGTCTGACCGGGAAGGAAATATTATTCAAACGATCGGGGACCCGGTCTTCGCCAACCAGGCACAAAAAGTACAGTTACAAATCGGAGCGAACTGGACAGAAGACTATAAAGGAACCAATGCGATTGGGACAGCACTGATCGCACAGCAGCCGATTCAGGTACAGGGAGAGCAACACTACTTCTTGGAAAATCGCTTTCTTACATGCTCAGCGGCACCTATTTTTTCACCTGCGGGTGAGCTGTTGGGCATCATTGACATTAGTACGCGTAAAGAATATTCCCATCCGTTTGCCCTAACCATTGCTTGCATGATCGCAGAGGCTCTGCAAAACCGCTTTTTGTTAGCAGATGCGGAGCGCGTGATTGCCTTACCAACTTTATCACGCCCAGGAGATAGTCGAGGAAAGCTGGCACTCGTCGGCTTGGATCGGGACGAGCGTATCGTGGGCCTAAATGAGGTCGCGCAGCAGCAGCTTGGAAAGGAAGCCTTGGGAACAAGAGTCAGTGCGGAGCAAGAGCGTGCTGGTCGTCATGTGAAAGATCATCGCCCGCGTTTTTGGTCTGCGGCACCCAAAGAAAAGCTGAAGCCGTTTCCGCGTTTAGCTGGTTCATGCCCGCTCTTCTTGCAGGCAAAAATGCTCGGACAAAAGGCAGCGCAGGTAGATTTTCCTGTGATCATTTTGGGGGAAAGCGGTACGGGAAAAGAGCTGTTTGCTCAAATGGTCCACGAGACAGGTCCGCGCGCGCATGAGCCTTTTATCGCAGTGAACTGCAGTTCAATTCCAGAAAATTTGATCGAGAGCGAATTATTTGGATATGAAAGCGGGTCATTCACAGGGGCACATCGGGAAGGAAGAATCGGAAAGTTTGAAGCGGCGAAAAAAGGCACGATCTTTTTGGATGAGATCGGGGATATGTCTTTGCGTGCGCAAGCGGCACTTCTGCGCGTTTTGCAGGAAAAGGTCGTCACTCCGGTGGGGAGCAATCAATCCCGCCCCATTTATGCGCGGATCATTGCTGCTACGCATCGAAACCTGTCAGAGGAGATCAAAGCGGGACGTTTTCGGGCTGACCTGTACTACCGGCTCAAAGGGGTCTCCATTCATTTGCCGTCATTGAAAAAGCGCAGTGATATCATCCAGGTGGCGGAGCATCTATTGCAGCAGATCGACACAGAACAACCGTACATGCTAACCACTGAGGCACAGGACAAGCTGTGTGCTTATTCGTGGCCGGGCAATATCCGGGAACTGCAAGGCGTGCTGATTCAAGCGGTGTTCTTGGCAGAGGGGGACACTATTGATTGCGATCACATCCAGCTAGAGGGATTGATGGAAGCCGATACGCCTGAGTCTTCGGATCATGCCATTCCTTCGTTGCGTGAAACAGAGAGAAAAGCGATCAAAAAGGCCCTCGAAAAAAGTGGCGGTAATGTCAGCAGGGCGGCCAAAATGCTGCAAATCGGACGCAATACCTTGTATCGCAAAATAGAAGAATACCAGATTGGGGCAGCGATTAATCAGGAATAGTCATAATGGGGTACATCCGAGATACAAGTAATTCTGGGTCATACACTTACAAAAAATGGTGATTGCATCTATTTGGAGCAATTTTAAAAAGCATGTTTTTTGAGGGCGACCGCCAACATTTTAACGGAAATATAGCTAAAGACGTTAAGCCGTATAAAAAGCCGATTTCTCTTACTCTAAGCGAATGACCGCTAAGCATCATTATCGTTCATCAGCATGCCAGAAAACGGCCAGTTACGTCCGCTAAGGTCATCAGGAACGATGAAAATACATGTCCGCTAATGCTAAGCGTATAAATCGGTCAAACTGTTGGCGCTACCCCTTTGAACACAAAAAAACCCGACCGGAGTCGGGAGCAAATTGGCTTACCATGGGTCAGGATAGTGTTTTGCAATCGGAGGTTCTTTACTTAACGTATCTACCCCAACTGGTACGACAAATAACGCGGATAAAATACATAAAGACATCATCAACTTTTTCACGAGTATCACCCCCTTGCGGGTTTAGGTATTATGTACAGTATACAATATTTCCATTTTTTGGAGTATGCCGAAAGGTAAATTTTCCTTGTTAGCTGTATAGTACTCAAATATATACCCAATGCTTTTAATCGCTTCTTCCAATTTCATCATTTTCTTATAATACATAGCACTTTCTAATAAACTGGCACACCCCATATCTAAATCGCCTTTTTCAATGTAAAAATTCCCTTTTGCGCGAAAATATAAACCTAGATGAGTACATTGGTTCGGTGTACCAACGTTAGTCGGCAAAAATGACGATTCTGACCGAAAAATATCTACGACCCCCAACTCATCACCTAATCTTATATAAATATCCAGCAGATCATTTACCACTGGTAACTTTTCGTTTTGCGGGCGCATGTGCAAGCAATCTAATAATAATGGTACTGCCTTTTCAATATCATCCGTAGTCTTTGCGTATAATATAGCTCGAAGATATTGAGATTCTTTCTGTACATTTAAACAATCTAATTGTTCATACGCATCCAAATATACTTTAGCCAGAATATAGTCCCTTAACTCAATGTAAGCGATGATAATAGCTAGGTACGCTTTTGCTGTCAGCTCATCTCGCTTATGATCTTCATTAATACCTTTCTTACATAGATGAATGCACTCTTCATGACATCCCCGAAATAACGCATGCGAACCCAACTTATAGTAAGTCATAACCCTTTCATCCACGTGTAGATACGAAATATAGTGCAATAACTCCATACCTTCTATATACGACTCGTCCAATTTTTTAAAGCTATCACGTTGAATAAGATATTTCTGATATAACGACCTGGCTAAAAATACAGGAATACCATGTTCGCGCGAATACTGAGAAATCACACCATATATTAAAAATCGAAATTCTATATTTTCCATGTTTCCCGCCAATTGATAAAGATAATCTAACGAAAGAAACGTGTTGCTCTTAGGGCATTCTAATAGCTTAGATGCGATTTTTTGTGTAAGAACGGCATTCCCCTGATTGATCGCCGTTTCCAGCAATAATTCAAACGTTTTAGTCCTTTTAATCTTATCTAAATATGGCATAACCGCCTCGTACAAAGATATATCTAGCGTTTCAGCTAATCGAATTACATTCCGCATATTTGGCAAAGTGAGAGAGTCTGTTTCGATCTTACTGATCGTGCCAGAGGATATGTCTGTTTTTATAGATAACTCCGCTAAAGTCAGCCCCGCCTCTTCTCGATACCTTTTCAAAACGCAGCCAAACGACGATCTCATTTCCGCCACAACCACAGCTATTAACCCCCAATGCAATTTCCTTTTTATGGATACTAATATAACACGTAATTCTATCGAGAAAATAATTTTTCCAGTTTTTCTATATTTTCTATAAAAAGGAAGTAAGGTAATTTCTAGAAATCATGTTACAATTTGGATAATCCATTAAGGAGGAGCTTTCACAACGGGCAATGCCCATTATAGTCAGAAGCGTAAAGATGTAGAAACATGAAAAGAGGGATAGAGAAGCTATGAAGAAATTTAAAAGAGTATTAGTGCCTTTTGTCGTGTTCTCATTATTAGTTGCTCCAGTGTCAGTCTTGACGCCAGCATCTGCTAAAAGTACAGAGAAAATCGCTGAAAGTATTGCCGAGGAGAAAAAGAAATACGAAAAATCTTATGAGAAAGTTGACTTTAGATTTTCAGAAATAATTTTAGAAGAGTTGACTCAATATGAAAAGGATCACCCAAAAGCGACTGAAGATGAAATTAATGAACATTTTTTGGAACTGTGCGAAATATACAACAAGGATAACAAAAATATAAAGAACCTGGCTTCAAGCTCTGATGGTGATTGGGATGATTTCTATGATTATGCTGATGGAGTAGTTACACTGAATCCAAAAGAGCAGGCATTGTATGATCAATCGCCGTCAAAAGGATTTAAAGCTCTTATGGCAGGGAAAGGGGCATGGAATTATACAGAATTAGCTTTCGGTAGAAATGGTACTGATGAAGAATCAGATGCTTTTCGACATGCGTTATGGAATATGTGGATAGTATGGGCAGTGAATGATAGTTGGGCAGAAAAGTGGACGAGTGCACACGAAGATGGTGCTTCCTATCAAAACAAAAAATCTTTAACATATAAAATGGATATGCACAATAATGAAGAAGGACGATACAAAGCAGCACAAGAGGGGATAGACAGTGATAGCAGTCGTTCAGACGTTAAAATTGCGATTGATGAGTTATACAAAAGCGGAAAGCTTAAAAAAATAAATAAACCAAACAAAAAAGAGAGTACCTGGACACTAGAGAGATTTACAGGTAAAGAAGAGGATTATGCAGATCAAGATCTTCCCCCTATTACGTAAGAAAAAAGAGAATCAGGAATAATCATTCCTGATTCTCCTTTTTGAAAGAAGGTGATATTTATGAAGAATAAATTAATCGTGTCTTTGGCTGTAACAACAATAGTTGTGGTGCTAGTATTTGGATTTTTATATGTGGGGACTGGAAATGATTACTACAGATTTTCTGATGGAGCATCCTCAGAACAGATAGAAGCTTTAAAGAGTAATAAAATAGATTATATGATCAAAGAAGACGGATCTTTATGGATAAGAAGAAGTGATGAATTGAAAGTAGCACAATGTTGTACATAGTTATGTTGAGTAACCAAAATGAGAGAAACAACAGCAACCGGATTTATGAATGGTTGCTGTTTCTTTTCCATCAAAGGAAAGCCGTAGCACATCTAGGGGTACAGCCGAGATACGAGTAATTTTGGGTCGCAAGCTTACAGCAATTGTCATTTTTCGAATGCAGTTTGTGGCATGGCAGGAGAATTCGATAAAATCATCATTTGGAAATAAAAGTAAGACTATGACCCATTTTTGCATGTATCTCGGCTGTACCCGATAATGGATGAAACGGTATAGCTGTCGTGAACAAATGTTGCAATGCGTGTTGCAACATTTTGTTGCGTTGTTTTGCAATGTCACCAGACGAGTGAGGCATGGAGAGGAACGGATGGCAGACTTTTATCCGGTCAGGGGTATGATACGGAGCTTGGCATTAATCATGCAAGTGAATAACGTTTCATAAAGTCGAAAAATTTAGATTTTTAGGAGGGAGACTGTTGCTTCACTATTCCATTGCAGTAATTCCAGGAGACGGAATCGGTCCCGAGGTCATGGAAGAAGGCCTGAAAGTGTTGGGAGCCATAGAAGAGAGTCACGGCGGCATTCGGTTTGCTCGTGATGTCATGGATTGGAACTGTAGCTACTATCTCCAACACGGCAAAATGATGCCGGAGAATGGACTCCCTATTTTAAAAAACTATGATTTGATTCTGCTTGGTGCAATTGGTGCGCCCGAGGTTCCGGACCATGTCTCTGTGTGGGAGTTGATCTTGCCGATTCGCCGTGCATTCCAGCAGTATGTGAACCTTCGCCCGGTCAAGCTGCTTAAAGGTCTGGAAAGTCCCCTTCGCTATAAGGGGCATGCCGATCTCGATTTCGTCGTGGTGCGGGAGAATACAGAGGGTGAATACTCCAATATGGGCGGGCGCATGCACCAGGGTACACCGTACGAAATGGCGGTGCAAAACAATGTATTTACCCGGTACGGCACAGAGCGCATCCTCAAATACGCTTACGCACTGGCGGAAAAGCGTTCGAAAAAGAGCGTGACCGCAGCGACGAAGTCCAACGGCATCAACCATTCCATGCCTTTCTGGGATGAGATCGTCAAGGAAGTCAGTCAGGAATACCCAGGTATCCAGACCAATCTGTATCATATCGACGCACTCGCTGCCTATTTCATCACGCGACCAGAAACGTTTGACGTCGTTGTCGCGAGCAACCTGTTTGGAGACATTTTGACCGATCTCGGAGCGGCGATCGTCGGTGGTTTGGGTTTGGCCCCTTCCGCGAACATCAATCCGGAGCGCAAGTATCCATCCATGTTTGAGCCCATTCACGGCTCTGCGCCAGATATCGCGGGGAAAGGTATCGCCAATCCGATCGCACAAGTATGGAGCATCGCCATGATGATGGATCATCTCGATCTGCCAGAGCTCAGTGCTGTCATCATGAACGCCATCGAAAACGTGTTGCAAGATGGCAAGGTGCTCACTCCTGATCTTGGGGGGACGGCGACAACAATAGAATTGGGAGACGAAATCGTTCGCCACATCTATCAAACAACGAGATAAATATAAGGGAGGAAGAGGACATGGAAGCGAGAGCGTATGATTTGTACATCGGTGGAGAATGGGTGAAAACCGAGAGCTACATTCCCGTCCTTCACAAATATACGGGCGCGTGCATCGCGCGTATTGCCAAGGCAGAGCAACAGCATGTAACAGAAGCGGTGGAAGCTTCGTGGGAGACGTTTAAGGCGGACAAATTAACTCCTTTTCAACGATACAAAATCTTGCTAAAAGCCTCTGAGCTAATGGAGGAGCGCCGGGACGAGATGGAGCGATCCTTGATTCGCGAAGTGGGCAAAACGCGCAAGGACGCGATGAATGAGCTGGATCGGACGATCAATACACTGCGCTTGTCGGCAGAGGAAGCCAAGAAAATTCACGGGGAAATGATTCCGCTGCAAGCAACGGAAGGCTCGGAAAACCGTCTGGGCTTTACCATTCGGGTGCCAAAGGGAGTAATCGGTGCTATTACGCCGTTTAACTATCCCTTGCTGCTCAGCACGCACAAGATCGCGCCAGCGCTAGCCGCAGGAAATACGCTGGTGGTTAAACCAGCTACAGTCACGCCTATCGCAACCTTTCTGCTGGTGGAGATCCTGGAGGAAGCGGGCTTGCCAAAAGGCTATGTAAATATCGTGACAGGGGCAGGCAGTCAGGTAGGGGAATGGCTGCTGGATGAAGAGCGCATCGCCATGTACACCTTTACCGGGTCAGGAGAAGTCGGTCGCCGCATCAAGGAGCGAAGTGGCATGCGTCCTGTTGCGCTGGAGCTGGGCAACAACTCTCCCAATATCGTGCACCTCGATGCAGATTTGGAGCTGGCAGCCCGTCAAACAGCCGCCCGCAGCTTTCACAATGCAGGTCAAGCGTGCATTGCTGTCCAGCGCATTTACGTGCATGAATCGGTTATGCAAGCGTTCAGTGACTTGTATATCTGGCATGTAAATCAGTTGAAGGTAGGGAACCCGGAAGATCCGGACACGGATGTCGGACCGATGATCAGTGAAAAAGAAGCGAGTCGTACCGAGGAATGGGTACAGGAAGCAATTAGCCAAGGGGCCAGATCGCTCTTGCCTGTCAAACGGGAGGGAGCTCTCTTCTATCCCACTGTGTTGGTGGATACAAGGCCAGAGATGAAGGTGGTTTGCCGGGAAGTGTTCGCGCCCGTCGTCACGATTATTCCATACAATGATCTTGATGACGCGTTTGCACAAGCCAACGATTCGGAGTACGGCTTGCAGGCGGGGATTTTTACCCGTGATTTGAACGTTGCGATGAAAGCAGCACGCGTGCTGGAGTACGGTGGCGTGGTGATCAACGACGTATCGACCTATCGCAATGACGTCATGCCATACGGCGGAATCAAAAACAGCGGACTGGGCAAGGAAGGTCCGCGTTACGCAGTCGAAGAGATGACGGAAGAGCGAATGGTGGTGATCAACCTATGAATGGGCAACTTTTGCAAGGAAAAACGGCGATGGTAACAGGGGCAGCGTCAGGAATGGGCAAGGCTATTGCGAAGCTTTTTGCGGACGAGGGAGCCAACGTCATCCTGGCTGATTTGAACAAGGAGGCGGCAGTAGCGGTCGCTCAAGAGCTGCCACAAGGAAAAGGTCATGCAGTACAAACAGATGTGGCAGACGATACGAGTGTTGCTGCACTCGTAAAGGAAACGCTCGAAGTGTACGGCTCGATCGATGTCCTGGTCAACTGCGCGGGTGTTCCCCAAGCGTTTACCCCTATTGAGGAGCTGACCTTGGAGCAGTGGGATCGGATCATGTCTGTGAACACGAAGTCGATCTTTTTGACGACAAGGCATGCGGTGCCTCACATGAAGGAGAAGGGCAAAGGCAGCATCATCAACATCGCTTCGATTGCCGGGATTCGCGCTCGTCCGGGGTTGAATGCGTACTGCGCGTCCAAGGGGGCCGCTATCATGTTGAGCAAGGCACTGGCGATTGAGCTCGCTCCTTTTCAAATCAGGGTCAATGTCATCAATCCAGGGCCGGCAGAGACACCGATGCTGGGTAAGTTTATCAATGGAGATGAAGCGGAAGTAGAGGCCGGGAAAAAAGATATTTTCATCAGCAGTGTACCATTGGGCATGTTGATTCAGCCGGAGGATATCGCGCAGGCGGCCCTTTATTTGGCTTCTGATCTATCCAAAATTGTCACGGGCGAGGTCATGAATGTAGACGGTGGAAGAGGGATCTAGTAAAATGAACTAAATTTTCATATTATTTAAAAAACAAAAGAATCAACAGGGGGTACTATCGCATGTTTCGGAAGAAGGGGAGCTTCGTGCTAGCGAGCATCATGTCTGTGTCTTTATTTCTGGCTGGGTGCGGAGGCGGTCAACAGACTGCCCCGCCTGCGGGACAAGCCGGGGGGACTGAAGCACCGAAAAGTGACGGACAAAGCTATGTATTCAAAGCAGGGCATTCACTGACGGAGGATCATCCATACCATTTGGCATTGAAAAAAATGGCCGAGGATGTCGACAAGCGCTCGAACGGAAAAGTGAAAATCGAGGTGTATCCACTGAGCCAGCTAGGAGCGGAACGTGAATTGACAGAGGCGCTGACCTTTGGAACGGCGGATATGTCGATTACCTCGACTGCGCCCGTGATGAACTTCCATCCAAAGCTGGGCGTGCTGGATCTCCCGTTCTTGTTTGACAGCCGTGAGCAGGCATACAAGGTACTCGACGGACAAGTCGGGCAGGACATCCTCAAGGATTTGGAAAACGCCAATCTGGTTGGTCTGGCTTGGGCTGAAAACGGCTTCCGCCACATTACGAACGGCTCGAAGGTAATCAAGAAGCCGGAGGATGTGGCAGGGTTGAAGATACGCACGCAGGAAAACCCGATCCATCTGGCAGCATTCGAAGCTTTGGGAGCGAAGCCGACCCCAATGGCTTGGACTGAGGCCCTGACGGCGCTGCAACAAGGAGTGGTCGATGCCCAGGAAAATCCGGCGATTGTCGCACAGACCTACAAGCTGTATGAATCCAAGCAAACACAAATGGCCTTGACCGGGCATGTTTATTCAGCGGCGATGATCTTGTTCAGCAAACCTGTATGGGATAAGCTCCCGGCAGATGTTCAGCAACTTCTTGCCGAGGAAGCCAAGAAAGCGGGTCAGTACGAGCGCGAGTTGATGATCAAGATGGAAGAAGAGGCCATTTCCACTATTAAAGCAAAAGGTGTAGTCATTACCGAGGACGTGGATAAGCAAGCTTTCCGGGATGCGATGAAGCCTGTCTATGACAAATTTTCCGGGCAGTTTGGCAAAGAGCTGGTGGATCAAATTGTAAATACAAAATAAACGGCAGAAGGGAGACGAGCCACTCTGGCTTTTCTCCCCTTTTTCCTGCGAAAGGAGATTGTGTGTGGGCAACCTTGTTTCCAAAATAAACAGCATCCTTCGTTTTTTCATCATTGCCCTTCTGGCTATTATGGTGATCGCTGTCTTCTTGCAGGTGCTTTTCCGTTTTTTGCTCGACCAGCCCTTGGCATGGACGGAGGAATTGGCTCGGTATTTGCTAATCTGGATTACATTTCTGGGATCAGCGTACGCGATGTCGATCAAAGCACACATCGGTACGGAATACATTCAAAAGTACTTGTCCCCTCGTATGAACAAGGTGGTGCTGGTTATTGCCGCTTTGTGTAGCCTGGTTTTCTTTCTCGTCATGGTTCAGCAAGGCTACTTGTTATCTGCGAGAAGTATGACACAAACCTCACCCACTCTGCTCGTTCCCATGGGCTATGTATACATGGTGATTCCGATCAGCGGTGCCTTACTCATCATGAACGTGATCCATGTGACATGGAAAGACATAACCGGGAAGGAGTGACCAGATTGTGGGTACGATTTTGTTTGTAACACTGTTGGTGCTCCTGATCTTAAACGTACCGATTGGGGTGGCACTGGGGTTATCTGTCGTTGTCGTGTTTATGCTGGAGGGAAACATCCCTCTACTGGTTGTCATTCAGAAAATGTTCAACGGGACAGACTCCTTCCCGTTGATGGCGATCCCGTTCTTTCTTCTGGCAGGAAAGCTGATGGAAACAGGCGGAATCTCGGCTAGGCTGATTCGTTTTGCGAATACGATTGTCGGGAACCTGCCTGGAGGATTGGCAATCGTGGCGGTTATGGGTTGTACTTTTTTTGCAGCGATATCGGGTTCTTCTGCTGCAACAACGGCAGCCGTAGGGGGAATTTTGATCCCTCACATGGTCAAAAAAGGGTATAATATCCGGTTTTCAGCGGCCTTGCATGCAACAGGGGGAACGATCGGTGTCATGATTCCTCCGAGCGTGCCGATGGTTTTGTACGGGGTAGCAGCGAGTGCCTCGATTAGCGACTTGTTTATTGCCGGGATTGGACCGGGTATTCTCGTAGCGATCTCACTGATTCTGTACTCGTATTGGATTAGTAAGAAAAACGGCTGGGGTGGCGGAGAGAAGCATACACCCAAAGAGATATGGGAGGCATTCAAGGACGCCATTTTGGCGATTCTCATGCCGATCATTATTCTTGGTGGTATATACGGAGCCATCTTTACTCCGACAGAAGCGGCAGTGGTAGCCGTAATTTACGGCCTAGTTGTCGGGCTTTTCGTCTACCGGGAGATCAAGTGGAAGGACTTGGGGGAAATATTCGCGGGCTCTGCCAGCATGACAGCAGTCATTATGCTTATTATTGCGACCGCCAATGCATTTGGTTACCTGATGACGAGGGAAAACATTCCGCAGGAAATCGCGCAATTCATGCTGGGGATTACCGACAGCACGATCATTACGTTGCTCATTATTAACATCTTGCTGCTCATTTTGGGGACGTTTATGGAAACGGCGGTTACGATCATTCTCCTGACGCCGATCCTGTTGCCGATCACGAATTCTCTGGGCATCGATCCGGTGCTATTCGGGGTGATCATGGTCGTCAACTCCGCGATCGGTATGCTGACTCCACCGGTTGGGATCAATTTGTTGGTAGCAGGAAATATTGCGAAGCTCCAGAATACGGAGATTGAGCGAGCGGTGATCCCGTTTTTGGTCATCATGATCGTCGACTTGCTGCTCATCACCTATATTCCTGAAATCAGCTTATTCCTTGTCAACTTGAGCAAGTAACGGAGGGGGAACCAACGTGGATTACAAGCAGGCGTTAGTGGGATTGCTGGGGGAAGAACGAGTATCGACCAACCCCACTATACTGGAGCACCACAGTCATGATGAATCGTATCATACTCCGCATCTTCCGGATGTGGTGGTGTTTCCGCAGACGGCAGAGGAAGTCAGTCAAATCATGAAGCTGGCCAACGAAAAGCGCATTGCGGTAACGCCGTTTGGCATGGGGACCAGTCTGGAAGGCCACGCGATTCCTTATGCGGGCGGAATTAGCATGGATTTTTCCCAGATGAACCAAGTGCTGGAGGTGCGACCGAAGGATTTTCTCGTGAGAGTTCAGCCTGGTGTGACGCGCACCCAGCTCAATAAAGAATTGAAAAAGCACGGATTGTTTTTTTCCGTCGATCCGGGATCGGACGCGACTTTGGGTGGGATGGCCGCTACAAATGCCAGTGGAACGACCTCTGTCCGCTATGGCGTGATGCGTGATCAGGTTCGCGATCTGGAAGTGGTGACGGCGGATGGACGTATCATCCGTACAGGGAGTATGACAGCCAAATCCTCCTCAGGCTACCATCTTACCGGGCTATTTGTCGGGTCGGAGGGAACGCTTGGTGTATTCACGGAGCTGACCTTGCGTGTTTACGGCATCCCTGAGGCGACAACGGCGGCACGTGCCAGCTTCCCTTCTGTGCAGGATGCCGTCGATACCGTCGTGGATATTCTCGGAGCGGGTATTCAAGTAGCGCGAATCGAGCTGGTTGATGAACGCTCTATCCAACAAGTGAATCTGTACAAAGAAACGAGCTACCCGGAAGCACCAACGCTGTTTATCGAGTTCCACGGCAGTGAACAAGGGCTTGCGTATGATATCGACTTTGCGCAGAACATCGCCGCTGGACATGGCTGCACGCAGTTCCTTTTTGAAACCGATTCGAAGGCGCGGACGCAGCTCTGGGACGCTCGTCATAACCTGGCGTATGCCTTCCTGCACAAATCCCCCGGGAAAAAGCTGATGGTGACAGATGTTTGCTTGCCAATTTCCGAGCTGGCAGGAGCTGTTGTGGACGCGCGGCAAGCCATTGACCGCGCTGGACTGGATGGAGCGATTGCAGGGCATGTCGGGGATGGGAACTATCACGCTATCCTGATGATCGACCTGAATGACCCCGAAGAAGTGGCGCGTGCCGAGGAAGTAAATGCCCATCTGGTGGAATACGCATTGTGTCGGGGAGGAACCTGCACCGGAGAGCACGGTGTGGGTGTAGGGAAAATCAAATATCAGCGCAAGGAGCACGGAGAAGCACTGGACGTCATGCAAGCCATGAAGCATGTGCTGGACCCGAATGGCATTTTGAATCCGGGAAAAATTTTCGGGAAGTAACAGAGAGCCTGCATTCTGAACATTTGTCGGAATGTGGGCTTTTTCTTTTGCGTAATGTGTCGAAGAGGAAAGGAGAAAGGATGCTGATGCAGAATGTAGAAGATTGGTAACTGGTGCATTACATTCTGGTGTGGCAGGGAGGCAAGTATGAAGTCTATTGTTGAAATTGCCAAGAGTGCAGGTATCGAAGAACA
Organism: Brevibacillus brevis; assembly: GCF_001039275.2. NCBI lineage: Bacteria > Bacillati > Bacillota > Bacilli > Caryophanales > Paenibacillaceae > Brevibacillus > Brevibacillus brevis. The sequence goes on along the minus strand of NZ_CP030117.1, from coordinate 6,104,140 downwards.
GCATTTGGAGCTATACGGAAAGTATAAGGCCAAACTATCAGATGAGCTATGGGAGCAAGTGAAGAATCGCCCTGATGGCAAACTGATTCTTGTTACAGCGATGAACCCTAACCCGGCGGGAGCAGGCAAGACGCTCACGACAATTGGTCTGTCACAAGCATTAAATTATCTCGGGAAGAAAACAATTGCAGCGCTTCGCGAGCCGTCCTTGGGTCCTTGCATGGGGATCAAAGGAGGAGCAACCGGAAGCGGCCAAGCACAAATTCTCCCGGCTGATGAAATTAACCTGCATTTTACAGGGGACATTCATGCGATTACAGCTGCACATAACTTGTTGGCGGCGATGATCGACAATCATATTTTCCATGGCAATCCGCGCGGGCTCAATCCAAATAAAATCGTCTGGAAACGGGCTATGGACATGAACGACCGCGCACTGCGTAACATCGTGGTTGGTCTGGGTGACGGCAATGGAATGACGCGTGAGGATGGCTTCATGATTACGACCGCGTCGGAAATCATGGCGATTTTATGCTTGAGTGAGAATCTGGCAGACTTGCGCGAGCGGTTGAACCATATCATTATTGGCTACGATTTCCATGATCAGCCTGTACGGGCAGAAGAAATCAACGCGGTCGATGCGATGTGCGTTCTCTTGAAGGAAGCTATCAAGCCTAATCTCGTACAGACAATCGAAGGAACTCCTGTCATCATTCACGGCGGACCTTTTGCCAATATCGCGCATGGGTGCAGCAGCGTGATCGGAACCAAGATGGCCTTGAAGCTGGCAGATTACGTCGTAACAGAGGCGGGCTTTGGTGCGGATCTGGGAGCAGAGAAGTTTTTTGACATCAAGTGCAGAAAAGCAGGCCTGACTCCATCGGCTGCTGTCGTGGTCATTACGGTCCGTTCGTTGAAATACAACGGCGGGGTAAAAGTACCTGACCTCGCAGTGGAGAACTTGTCTGCTCTGGAAAAAGGCTTCGAAAACGTCAAGCGCCATCTGGAAAACCTGCAAAAGTTCGGTGTGCCAGCAGTGGTGGCGATCAATCATTTTGCGACAGATACCCAGGCAGAGGTCGATGCCGTAATTGCGTTATGCCAAGCGGCTGGAGCTGAGGCAGCCCTTTCTAAAGTGTGGGCAGAAGGAGGAGCTGGCGGTGTCGAGCTGGCTGAAAAAGTGACCCGTGCAGCAGAGCGGCCTTCCTCCTTCCGATTCTTGTATGAAGAAGACCTCAGCATTAAAGACAAGATTGAGACTGTCGTGAAAGAAGTATACCGTGGATCAGGGGTTGTCTTTTCGCCCCTTGCATTGAAAACGATGCAAAAGGTAGAAGAAATGGGCATGTCCCATCTGCCTGTGTGCATGGCGAAAACACCTTACTCCTTTACGGATCGCGCCGATCTGCTGGGAGCACCTGTTGACTTCACGATTCAAGTGAGTGAAGTGCGTATATCAGCAGGAGCTGGTTTTATCGTCGCACTGACCGGAAGCTTGGTTACGATGCCAGGCCTCCCGAAAAAGCCGGCCGCGGAATCGTTATATGTAGACAAGGATGGGCAAGTGATCGGATTAAGCTAATCAAAAAAGTTTGACAAAAAGCTGACAACTGTAAAAGGTTGTCAGCTTTTTTGTGTTTTTGAGGTTTATTGGCGGAAAGTTATGGGAAAAGAAAGGTGAGATTGAAAAAAAAGTGGACTTAAATTGAAAAAACAACAAGGAATGACAAAGGCAAACCTGCTGAAAGGCAGGGACGCAAAGCCACGGGTCTAAGGACGAAAGTCAAATGACTTTCGCAGCTAGGACAGCCGGGTTGCCATACCGTAGTCATAATGGGCTGTCGGTGGGCAGTCTTTTTTTTGTTGAAAAAAGAGAAGGGAGAGGGATTCGGTATGAAAAATAGTTTGAAGAATAAGCTAATTATCGTTTTGTGCCTGCTGTTGGTTATTAGTTTGGGTACGGTTTGCGGTGCCAGTTATTGGAGTGCTTCCAATCTTTTGGCAGACAGTCTGGACAAAGAAGCTGAGTTGTCAGCTAGCAATCTCTCGATTCGTATCGATGGTTTCTTTCAAGAAAAAATTGAGATTGTAAGAGCGGTGGGAGGGTTGATGTCGGCAGATCAAAATGTCGAATACGACCTGAAACTCATTCAAGCAGCCCAAAAGAAAAACCCCCAGTTTGAGACGTTCTTCTTTTCGCATGACTTAAGCGGTAAGAAAGTGATCAATTTCATGGGAGAAGTGACCGACATCTCGGATCGTCCGCATATTAAGGAAGCGAGTAAAGGGGAAGGAAAGGTTGTTGTCTCCGAGCCAGTCATTTCGAAGCGGACAGGGAATAACATCGTGACCCTTGTCGTTCCATTGATGAAGGACAATCGTCAATACGGTTATATCGGTTCTACGATTCCTATCAATGAAATTCAGAAAAAGGTGTCCGAGGAGAAGTTCGGTGAATTTGGCTACGCCTTTTTAGTAAGCAAAACAGGAACATTTATTTATCATCCGAATAGCGAGTACATTCTGAAGGAATCGATTCTCGACACGGGTATTCTTGAGCTTCAGACTGCCTTTGAAGAAATCAAGCAAGGGAATCATGGAATCGCCCAATATATAGACGAGAATACAGAGCGATTTGCTTCCTATGCTCCTACCAGTTTGAACTGGGGCATATACATCACTGCACCTGTAGCAGAGCTGCATGCGCCTGTTGATCAACTGTCAGTTCGATTGCTGGTGATTTCCCTCATCGTGTTGGCAATTGGGGTTGTCCTCGTTTATTTCTTGGCTGTACGCATGGTGAAACCAATTGAGCGTCTGAATCACGCAGTAAATGTAGTGGCGCAGGGGAACCTGAAAGAGACCGTAACGGTTGACGGAAAAGACGAGATTGCCATTCTGTCACGTGACTTTAACCAGACGGTATCGCACTTGAAAAATTTGATCGAAGACGTATCTCTGTCGTCTGATCAAGTACAGCGTTTTAGTCAGGAAGTATCCGAAGGCATTAAACAAGCGACGGAAAACATCAACCAAATCGGCATGTCTATCGCACAGATTTCTGAGGGAGCAGAGGCGCAGGCCACCAGCTCGCAGGATGTCGCGTTGTCTATGAATGACATGGCAGCAGGCATCGTGAAAATCGCGGAGACGTCTGCACATGTTTCAGAGGCTGCCCAGGTAGCAACAGAGCAGGCAGAGCAAGGTACTGCTGTGGTAGAGCAAGCAGTGCTCCAGATGGGAAGCATTGGCGAGGGAACATCGAAGGCGACAGTAGCCATCGAGCAGCTCAACAATCGCTCCAAAGAAATCGAAGGTATTCTCGATACGATCAGTCAGTTGACCTCGCAAATCAATTTGCTTGCTTTGAACGCTTCGATTGAGGCAGCCCGTGCAGGCGAGCATGGACGTGGGTTTGCTGTCGTTGCCGGAGAGGTGAAAAAGCTGGCGAATCAATCCGAAGAATCCGCATCCAAAATCGCGATGCTGATCGGAGAAATCCAGCAGGATACTCGTCACGCGGTAGAGGTCATGACCGCGGGCAACCAAAACGCACAGCATGGTATTCAACTGGTCGAAGAGGTTCGCGAAATCTTCGGGCATATTCTGGAGTCTTCCCGTAACGTTGCCGCGCACATTTTGGAAGTATCCGCAGCATCTGAACAAATGTCAGCAGGCTCCCAACAGGTGAGTGCTTCTGTAGATGAAATGCATAACATTGCAAAACATGCTTCACTCGACGCGCAAACAGTGGCAAAGGCAACGGAAGAGCAGCTTCAAGCCATCCAGGAAATTGGCCAGTCTGTCGAGCGTTTGAATGCAGTGGCAGAAGAATTACAGCAAGGAATCGGCAGGTTTACTGTGTAGGAGGCAGCTCAACAGGTTGTAAGTCCTCTTCTTTGAAAGGGGGGATGCCATTGGGGGATGATGGAGTTTGTGTCTGATAACTAAATTCATTACCGTTTAACAGGAGGAGAACCCAGATGAAAAAATTCACAAAAACAATCTTGGCGAGCACACTCGCTGCAACTATGCTCATGACATCAGGAACAGGTGCTTTTGCCGCAACAGCGGTTAAGCCTGTCCAAACTGTAGCTGCTGAAGCTGCTAAAAAACCGCAAGCGAAGAAGTTTGAGTCCCGATTGGACGAAATCATTGCGAGAGGCTATATCCTCGTAGGTACTCCAGGTGACTACAAACCGTTTACATATTTGAATCCAAAAACGAACCAATTCGAAGGTTACGATATCGACGCGATGAAAGAATTCGCAAAAAGCTTGGGAGTAGAGGCGCGTTTTGTCCAAACATCATGGCCGACGTTGATGGACGATCTTTTGGCAAATAAATTCGATATTGCTGTCGGGGGCGTAACGCGCAACACAGACCGCCAGAAAAAAGCACACATGAGCGATCCTTATATTATGTTCGGTAAAGCTCCGCTCATCCGTGCAGAAGACAAGGACAAGTACAAGAGTGTAGCAGATATCAACAAGCCAGAGGTGCGCATTGGTGTGAATCCAGGAGGCACCAACGAAAAATTCGTTCGTGAGCACCTGACAAAAGCAACTGTGACTGTTGAACAAAACAACCTCGACATTCCTGGTCTGGTAGCAAGCGGTAAGTATGATGTGATGATCACGGATACGCTGGAAGCGATTGTATATTCCAAAGCAGACTCCCGCCTGTATGCCGCTCTGACTGACAACCCGTTCACCAAGAGTGAAAAAGCGTACATGATTCACCGTGGAGACAGCATCTTCGCTAACTACCTGGATCTGTGGATGGACGAGATGAAACTGCAAGGGAAGTTTGATGAGCTGTACAACAAATGGGTAAAATAATTCAATAACAGACAAGCAGCCTGATTCTGGGCTGCTTTGTTATTTTTTACAAACGGTTGCAGCACAAAATCAGGCAATTTAGGTATATAAGCAGTTTGCTTTTTCAGGCATTGCATGGTACGATTACAGCTATGTTCTTTAGGGTGCTACGTACAATCGGGGATAAAAGGGCATGTTCCGGATCGTAAGGAATAGTGCCCTTTTTTTTGAGAATTTTATAGATGAAGGTATTGATAAAGGAGACTGACATTCATTGGCGACTTTTAATGATTTTGGCTTACACCACTCCATTGTTAGAGCGTTGAGCAACATGGGCTTCGAAGAGGCTACAGCGATTCAGGATCAAACAGTTCCTGTAGCACTGCAAGGTCGTGACCTGATCGGTCAGGCACAAACAGGTACTGGTAAAACAGCTGCATTCGGTATTCCACTGGTGGAGCGCTTGGACGAAACCAATGGCAACATTCAAGGGGTTGTACTGACTCCTACTCGTGAGCTGGCTGTTCAGGTGGCGGAAGAGATTAATAAAATTGCCCAATTTAAAAACATCTCTGCCCTGCCAATCTATGGTGGTCAAGACATCACGCGTCAAATCAAGGCGTTGAAAAAACGCCCGCAAATCATCGTAGCAACACCTGGTCGTTTCATGGATCACATGAGAAGAAGAACGATTCGTCTCGATGCGATTGAGATGGTGATCTTGGACGAAGCGGATGAAATGCTGAACATGGGCTTCATCGACGATATCAAGGAAATCTTGAAAGAGGTTCCTACCAATCGTCAAACATTGCTCTTCTCGGCGACGATGCCAAGAGCGATCCAGGAAATCGCTCAGCAGTTCATGAGCGAACCAACCATTATTCAAGTGAAAGCAAAAGAAGTAACCGTACCAAACATCGAGCAGCAGTATATGGAAGTAGCAGAAAGACAAAAATTCGATGTTCTGTGCCGTTTGCTGGATATTCATTCGCCTGAGCTGGCTATCGTATTCGGTAGAACCAAGCGCAGAGTGGATGAGCTGTCCGAAGCTCTGACCAAGCGCGGTTATGGAGCAGAAGGTATCCACGGAGACCTGAACCAGGCAAAACGCGACAGCGTACTGCGCAAGTTCAAAGAAGGTACAATCGAAGTATTGGTAGCGACTGACGTTGCAGCCCGCGGTCTGGATATCAGCGGGGTTACGCACGTATTCAACTTTGACATTCCACAAGACTCCGAGAGCTACGTTCACCGTATCGGAAGAACGGGACGTGCTGGTAAAACGGGTCTCGCGATCACATTTGTTACTTCCCGTGAAATTGACCATCTGCGTCTGATTGAGCGTACGACCAAGCGTCGCATGGAGCGTCATGCTGTTCCTTCGATGGCAGAAGCTCTGGAAGGTCAACAAAAAATGACGGTAGACAAAATCCTGGAAGCGTCCGGAAGAGATGATCTGTCTGCTTACAAAACATTGGCAGAACAATTGCTGGAGGATGTTGATTCCGTAACGTTGGTATCCGCAGCACTCAAGCTGTTGACCAAAGAGCCGGATACGACACCTGTCCGCCTGACAGAAGAGGCTCCTCTTCGTGTAGGGAAGAAAAAGCTGCCTCCAAAAGGAAAAGGTGGCTTCGGTTCTGGTTCCGGTTTTGGTGGAAAGCGTCCATCTCGCCCACGCAATGGCGAATATCGTCCTCGCGGCGGTGAATCTCGTCCACGTAGCGGCGAATCTCGTCCGCGCAGTGGTGACTCTCGTCCACGCAGCGGTGACTCCCGTCCACGCAGTGGCGAATCTCGTCCACCACGCAGCTAGGAAGCGAGCGGTAATGCAAGCAAGGACTGATGTGCACATGTGCGCATCGGTCTTTTTTTGTGTTGACCTGCCTGCGAATAGTTAGGGGGATCTGTGACAAACTAGGAGTGTGCATAGTGATCAAGGTTGAATCGGAGAATTTGTAAGAAGGCTTCTGCAACTGAGCAGAGGTCTTTTTTCTATGGGCAATTAAGTTTTGGCAACAACGAGTCAGACAAATTCGCGCTTTGATTTTGTTGTTACCCCCTATGAAAACGCTTTATATTTGAGGTGTACACATTATCATTTCAATCATGTCAACATCTCATAAATAGGGGTAAAGGAGGGTTCAGTATGGAGAGCGTAGAAACAAAAAACGCTTCGGGTGGAATACGGGTCTCGGTACAAAAGTTTGGACGGTTCTTGAGTGCGATGGTCATGCCGAACATCGGTGCTTTCATCGCTTGGGGATTAATTACCGCTTTATTTATCCCAACAGGTTGGCTGCCTAACGAAAATTTGGCCAAACTGGTTGGACCGATGATTACGTATTTACTGCCACTGCTGATCGGTTATACCGGCGGGAAAATGGTCCATGATGTTCGAGGCGGGGTCGTAGGTGCCGTTGCTACGATGGGGGTTGTTGTAGGTGCAGACATCCCGATGTTCCTGGGAGCCATGATCATGGGTCCTTTGGGCGGCTGGGTCATCAAAAAAGTGGACCAGTTGTTCGAAGGAAAAATTCGTTCCGGCTTTGAAATGCTGGTGAACAACTTTTCCGCGGGTATCGTTGGCGGGTTACTGACACTTTTGGCTTTCCAAGCAATTGGGCCAGTCGTTGTAGGCCTGAGCAAGGCGCTTGCAGCGGGTGTAGAAGTCATTGTAGGTGCAGGACTGCTGCCGCTTGCCAGCATTTTCATCGAGCCAGCGAAGATCCTGTTCCTGAACAATGCGATTAACCACGGTATTTTGAGCCCGATCGGTCTGGATGAAGCGGCGAAGATGGGGCAATCGATTTTCTTCCTGCTTGAATCCAATCCGGGACCAGGTCTGGGAATTTTGTTGGCATACTGGCTTGCTGGCAGAGGCAGTGCCAAGCAATCGGCTCCGGGTGCTGTCATCATTCACTTCTTCGGGGGTATCCACGAAATTTACTTCCCGTATGTGCTGATGAATCCGCGTCTGATTCTGGCGGCCATTGGTGGTGGGATGGCTGGTGTGTTTACCTTCACGCTGCTTGGCGCAGGATTGGTGGCGCCACCGTCTCCAGGTAGTATTTTCGCCTTGATTGCAATGGCTCCGCGTGGTGGATTGCTACCGGTATTGGCTGGTGTGTTGGCAGCGACTGTCGTGTCCTTCCTCATCGCATCTGCTCTCTTGAAAATGAGCGCGAAGACAGACGAAGATGAACTGGAAAAAGCGACAGAAAAAATGCAAGAGATGAAAGGCAAAAAAGCACAGGCACAAGAAGCGGTAGAAGCACCAGTGAAGCATGAGGTAGCTGCTGCTGACGTGAAAAAAGTCGTCTTCTCTTGCGATGCGGGAATGGGCTCCAGTGCGATGGGAGCGGCGTCCTTGCGCAAAAAGTTCAAGGATGCGGGCCTGACCGAGATTACAGTCATCAATACGGCGATCAACGACATTCCAGGTGACGCTGATATCGTCATTACGCACAAGTCTTTAACAGAAAGAGCGCAGGTCAAAGCGCCTTCTGCGGAGCATATCTCCATTGAAAATTTCTTGAATAGTCCCGAGTATGACAAGTTGGTCAAACGCCTGGGATAAGGGGAATCAACGCTAGTGAGAGCTAGCGTCTTCCCTCTTTGGCGTTGAGGAGGGAACGAAGACATGCATGTATCCTCTCGACAGCGATCTATTATCGAGATTTTATTGAAGGAACAAAAAGGAGTTACCGTTGGTTCGATCGCCGAACAGATTGGCGTAAGCGGTCGTACCGTTCACAGGGAATTGGATACGCTGGCTTCCTTGTTTGATGAATTTGATCTGGAGTTAGTCAGAAAAACAGGTTCAGGGCTTGAAGTGGTCGGGACTGACGAGCAAAAGCGTGCACTCAGAATGTCTGTCCTGCATCACATGACGAAGGAATACACCGTGCAGGAACGAAAGGCAATCATCCTGTGCGCACTCTTGGAGGCATCAGAGCCAGTCAAGCTGATTTCGCTGGCGATCGATTTGAAAGTGACGACGGCGACCATCAGTCATGATCTGGATGATTTGGAGACGATGCTTGCTCGTTACGATCTGTCACTCTTGCGCAAAAGAGGGTACGGCGTAGAGCTGCAAGGCACAGAGTCGTCCAAGCGGCGGGCGATCAGTAGACTGATTGCCGAGCATCTGGATGATCATGAATTGATTGGGATTATCAAAGAAAATATTCAAAACAAGGCATTGCGAGACATCGACTCGATTTCGGAACGGCTGCTTGGCCTGATTGACCGGGAAAAGCTGATCAAGGTCGAGAATGCATTGAGCCATCTGGACGAGGAGCTTCCCTATCCTTTGGCAGACAGCGCCTATCTCGGATTAGTCACCCATTTGGCGTTGGCCATGGAACGGATTGAAAAAGGGGAAGGCATTCATTTTGACGAGAATACCCTCAATGAATTGATTGGAACACCCGAGTACGAAATAGCCAGCAATATCATGGAGCGGCTGAAGCAAATTTTCCAAATGGAAATCCCGGCGGATGAGATCGGCTATATTACGATGCATTTGCGGGGAGCCAAGCTGCGGCATTCTCCGGATGACCAGGTATGGCCCGAAAACACGGAGCTCATAGTTATTACGAAACGCTTCATTCAAGCCTGCGAAGAACGCTTGGACATTCCGCTTGGCAATGACGCCTCGCTGTTCCATGGTCTGCTGACGCATTTGGAGCCAGCGTTGTACCGATTACAGCGGAAGATGGAGATTCGCAATCCGATTCTCGAGCAGATCAAGCAAAACTATCCAGAGCTGTTTGCCGTAACAAGCGAAGCGGTCCATATAGTTTTGCCAGAGCTACAGGTTCCAGATGAAGAGATCGGGTACCTGGTG